>DATKDT010000059.1:0-9422 GCA_035512575.1 Vicinamibacterales bacterium
TGCTACCATTAGCGCCATGGGCCTCGACGAGCGCGCGTTCTACACCGAGAAGCAGGAAACACGGCAGGGCCGGTACACGTGTCCGAAGTGCCGGCGCGCCGGCGACTACAGCGTGCGCTGGGTGCGCCGCGTGAAAAAGGATCGCCTGCCGGGCGGCGCCGACGAGCGCGACCGCGAGAAGTTCGCCAAGCTGCGCGACTACCTGCTTCGCCTCGACGAGGACGTCGTCTGCACGAGCTGCGGCCGCAAGTTCGAGATTCCGTCGCAGCAGTCCATGCAGTTCCTCGATCAGCTCGAAGGCCTGCCCAATGACGAGGAGCTGGAGCGCGAGATCGCCGAGGCCTCCGGCGATGAAGGCCCGGAGCCTGAAAGGAAGCCGGCGCTGCCGCCAAGGTTCACGCGCCGTTCCAGCGGCTGGAAGTAGCGCCGACGCCGGTGACCGACCTCGTCATCTGTTTTTCCACGCCGCTCGAAGGTGAGGGCCTGCCGCGCGAGGTGGCGGGCCGCGCCCTCACGCTGGTGCGGACGGGTGTCGGCCCGGTGAATGCCGCGTTCGCGCTGACGCGGCTGCTCACCGCGCACAGCGCGCGCGCCGTGATCGTCTGCGGTGTCGGCGGCGCCTATCCCGGGTCAGGCCTCGAGCCGGACGACGTCGTCTGCGCCGCGACCGAGACGTATGGCGACCTCGGGGCCGACTCGCCCGAAGGATTTCTCGACATGCAGGCACTCGGGTTTCCGACGGTGCCGTCGACGCCCCCGCTGTTCAACACGCTGCCCCTCGATTTGTTTCCCCACGCGCGGCGCGTGCCGTTCGTGACCTGCGCGACGTGCACGGGCACCGCCGCGAAGGCCGCGGAGCTCGAGGCGCGCACGGGCGGGGCGGTGGAGTCGATGGAAGGCGCGGCGCTCGTGCATGTCGCGCGGCTGATGGGCGTCAGGGTCGGCGAAGTGCGCGGCATCTCGAACGCCGCCGGCGCGCGCGATCGCGGCAGCTGGCGGCTGCATGAGGCCGCGGCCGGCGCGCGCAAGGCGCTCGTCGAGTGGATCGAAGCCGGCGCATGCTGAGCCTCGCCATTTCCCCCTGCCCCAACGACACGTTCATCTTCTGCGGGATGAAGGACCGCTACGCGCTGACGCTCGACGATGTCGAGGCGCTCAATCGGGGCGCGGAGCGCGGCGCGTTCGACATCGTGAAGATCTCGGCGGCCGCATACGGCCGCGTGCGCGACCGCTACGCGCTGCTGCGCGCGGGCGGCGCCGCGGGCTTCGGCGTCGGCCCGCTGCTCGTCGCAAAGACGCCGCGCGCGCCGGGCGGCCGCATCGCCATTCCCGGCGAGCGCACGACCGCGGCGCTGCTGCTGAGGCTCGTGGGCGAGTTCGAAACCGTCCCGATGCGCTTCGATCGCATCGAGGACGCCGTCCTCGCGGGCGACGTCGACGCCGGCGTGCTGATCCATGAAGGCCGCTTCACCTACGCGGCCAGGGGCCTCGTCAAGATCGCCGACCTGGGCGAGGTGTGGGAACAGCGGATGCAGGCGCCGCTTCCGCTGGGCGCGATCGCGATCAGGCGCGAGCTTGGCGCCGGCGCCGCCCGCGCGGTCGACGCCGACATTCGCGCGAGCCTCCGGCAGGCATGGGCAGATCCCGAAGGCTGCGCCGCGTTCGTGCGCGAGCACGCGCAGGAGATGGCGCCCGGCGTCGTGCAGCAGCACATCGACCTCTACGTCAACGACTACTCGCTGAATCTGGATGAAGCCGCGGTCGCGCGGCTGGTGGCGCTTGGAGAAAAGGCGAGCCTGTATCCGGCGTCCGACCTGCCGGTCTTTGCGTATTAAGGTTTGATGCCGAGCCGGCGCAGCATCTCGTCCGGATCGAACTCGAGGCGGCACGCGACGATGCGGCGATCCTCCATGGTCACGAACTCGCGCATCGGCAGCCGCACGTGCCTGCCGGTGGCGGGCAGCGCCGGGAAGCCCGGCAGCTCGAGCACGCCCATGTGCGTGCCCTCGGCGATCCACTCGGTAACGACCGTGCGCTCGTCGGGCACCAGCACCGTGGTGATGTTGATGGAGGCATTCGGAAAGCCCTCGACCCAGCGCCGCGTCAGCTCGCGGTAGCCCGCGCGGCCGATCAGGTGCTCCTTCCCCACCGGGTACGTGAACACCGCCTGCGGATCGACGAATGCCGCGGCATCGTCGAAGCGCCGCGCATTGAAGTACCCGTAGTAGCGCCGCACCAGCGTTTCGAGCTGCGTCACGATGGGCGAAGGAGGTTGTATTGGCAGTGCGTCGAAGCCGGATTGCGCGCGTGCCATGGGCGAGGATGCTTTGCAAACGGGCCGCCACGAAAAATGGGGATTACCCCTGTTTTTTCGGGCGACGCCTTACGGTTTTGCAATCAGGAGTGCGGTTCCCGCAAGTCGCGCGCGAGGCGCGCGGAGTACTGCTGCGACGCGAGCGAGAACAGGCAGTAGGCGGCAAACCAGTAGAAGCCGGGACCGAACGTCGCGTCGAACGAGAGGAGCGGCGCGGCGTTGGGATCGCCGGGCGGCGTCTGCGTCGCCTGCGCGGCCAGATAGGTGATGAACAGCGCGACGACGAACACGTCGGCCATTGACCATTTCGCGATTGCCGTCACGAAGCGCAGCAGGCCGAGCCGCCGCGCGGCGTCCTTCATGAACACGGCCCACGCCACCAGCGCCGCTTTCGTCACCGGCACGATCACACTGAACAACAGGATCAGCGTCGCGGCAAACGGGCTGCCGACGTCGTACAGGTTGCGGACGGCGCCGACGATGCTGCGCGTCTGCGTGTAGACCTCGACGTCGCCCACGCCCTGCTGCAGCGCGGCGGTGAGGCGCGGGCCGAGCTGTTCGATGATCACCTTCCGGACGTCGCCGCCCGTGAGCTTCAGGAACTGCAGCATCGCCGGGTTCATCAGCTTCTCGAGCGTCGCCACCGTCTCTTCGTCGAGCCCCTTCTCGAGCACGACCGGCGTCATCTTCGCGATGCCTTCCGGTGTCAGCACGCCGCGAATCGTCAGCACCGGCAGGAAGATGCCGGGCAGCAGGATCGCGAGCGACACGGCAACGAACGCAAGGACGGTGAGGCGGCGCGGGGTCATGCGCGATCGAAGCGATCCAGGTTCATGACCTTGTCCCAGGCGGCGACGAAGTCGCGCACGAACTTCTCCTTCGCGTCGTCCGACGCGTAGACCTCCGTGAGCGCGCGGAGCTCGGAATGCGAGCCGAAGACGAGGTCGACGCGGCTGGCGGTCCACTTGCGATGGCCCTTGATGCGGCAGCAGCCCTCGAAGGCGTCGTTCGCGTCGGACACCGGCTTCCACTCCGTGCTCATGTCGATGAGATTGACGAAGTAGTCGTTGGTCAGCGTGCCAGGCGTGTCAGTGAACACGCCATGGCCCTTCTGCCCCGCCGTCACGTTCAGCGCGCGCAGGCCGCCGACGAGCACCGTCATCTCGGGCGCGCTGAGCGTCAGCCGGAAGGCGCGCTCGATCAGCAGCCGCTCGGCAGGCGCCGTGTGGCCCTTGCCGATGTAATTGCGGAAGCCATCGGCATCGGGCTCGAGCACGGCAAACGCCTCGACGTCGGTCTGTTCCTGGGACGCGTCGGTGCGCCCGGGCGTGAACGGCACCCGCACGTTGACGCCGCCGTCCTTCGCAGCCTTCTCCACGGCCGCGCATCCGCCGAGGACGATCAGGTCCGCGAGCGACACCTTCTTGTTGCCGGTCTTTTCCGCGGCCGCCTGTCCGGCGGCCGCCTGCGAGTCGTTGAATTCCTTCTGGATTTTTTCGAGCGTCTTCAGGACTTTGGCGAGCCGGGGCGGGTTGTTGACGTCCCAGTCCTTCTGCGGCGCAAGACGGATGCGCGCGCCATTGGCTCCGCCCCGCTTGTCGGTGCCGCGGAACGACGATGCCGAGGCCCAGGCCGTCTCGACCAGCTCGGTCGTCGAGAGCCCCGAGGCGAGAAGCGTCGCCTTCAGCGCCGTGATGTCGTTCGCGTCGACGAGCGCGTGGTCGACGGCTGGCACCGGGTCCTGCCAGATCTGCGGCTCCTTCGGCACTTCCGGCCCGAGGTAGCGCGCGATCGGGCCCATGTCGCGGTGCGTGAGTTTGAACCACGCCTTCGCGAACGCCTCGGCGAACTCCTGCGGGTTTTCATAAAAGCGCCGCGAGATCTTCTCGTACGCGGGATCGAACCGCAGCGACAGGTCGGTCGTCAGCATCCCGGGCGCGATTTTCTTCGACGTGTCGTGCGCGTGCGGCACCGTCCCCTTGCCGGCGCCATCCTTCGGCGTCCACTGCTTCGCGCCGGCCGGGCTTTCGGTCAGCTCCCACTCGTACTCGAAGAGATGTTTGAAGAAGTCGTTGCTCCACGTGATGGGCGTGGTCGTCCATGTGACCTCGAGGCCGCTGGTGATCGCATCGGCGCCCTTGCCCGATCCGAAGCCGCCCTTCCAGCCGAACCCCAGCTCCTCGAGATTGCCGCCCTCTGGCTCAGGGCCGACGCCGGTCGCCGGGCCGGCGCCGTGCGCCTTGCCGAACGTGTGGCCGCCCGCGATGAGCGCCACCGTCTCCTCGTCGTTCATCGCCATGCGGCGGAACGTCTCGCGGATGTCGCGCGCGGCGGCGACGGGATCGGGATTGCCGTTGGGCCCCTCGGGATTCACGTAGATGAGGCCCATCTGCACCGCGGCGAGCGGATTGGCCAGCTGGCGTTCGTCGCTGTACCGCTCATCGCCGAGCCACGTGGCTTCGGATCCCCAGTTCACATCCTCGGGCTCCCACACATCCTCGCGCCCACCGGCGAAGCCGAACGTCCTGAACCCCATCGATTCCAGGGCGACGTTGCCGGTCAGGACCATCAGGTCGGCCCACGAAATCCTGCGGCCGTACTTTTTCTTGATCGGCCACAGCAGGCGGCGCGCCTTGTCGATGTTGGCGTTGTCGGGCCAGCTGCCAAGCGGCGCGAACCGGATCTGGCCCGATCCCGCGCCGCCGCGGCCGTCGTGAATGCGGTAGGTGCCGGCGCTGTGCCACGCCATGCGGATGAACAGCGGCCCGTAGTGCCCGTAGTCGGCCGGCCACCACGGCTGCGAGTCGGTCATGACCGCCGCGATGTCCTTCTTGAGCGCGGCGAGATCGAGCGTCGTGAACTCCGCGGCGTAGTCGAAGTCCTCGCCCATCGGATCGCCGGCCGGATGGTTCGTGTGGAGGGACGCCAGGTTCAACCGATCCGGCCACCAGTCGCGAATCGATCGGGCGGCAGGCGTCTTACCAGGAAAGGGGCACGTGCGTTCGCTGCTCATGGATATGTCCGTCGGCCTGGGCGCTACTGCAGCGACGCGCCGATGCCCTTCATCGTCTCGGCGAGCGCGGCGACGCGCGCCACCTGTTTCGGCTCGAGCGACGACGTGCCTTCGAGTTCGCGCGCGAGCCGCTCGAGCTCCTGGGCGGCGCTGCGCTTGTCGCCGTCCGACCGCGCCTTCTCCGTGCGATCGAGCGCACGCGTCACGTCGTCGATGCGGCTCTGCGACAGCGCCTTCGCGCGGATCAGCTGATCGACGTACGCGCGCGCCACCAGCACCGTCGGCGGCCACGTCATCTTCGGCTGGTGCTGCGCATTGAAGAGGCTCCACTTCACGGCTTCGGCCGCGGCAATTTCGTTGGCCGACAGGTGCTCGCTCGGCGTCAGCTTGAAAATGTCGACGCCGCGCGCAATCTCGGCGCCGTAGATGTGGCCGTTGTACCAGTAGGTCGACCAGTAGCCGGCGGTCGTCAGCCGCGCCGCGTCGATGGGGCCGCGGTCGAAGTACGCGATCTCGACCGGGTTGGCCGAATCGGTGAAGTCGAACACCGACACGCCGCCCTGATACCAGGCCTGCGCCATGATGTCGCGGCCCGGCACGGGAATCAGCGAGCCGTTGTGCGCGACGCAGTTCTCGACGTCGGTCTGCGGCGCCGGCAGCTTGTAGTAGCTCCGGAACTGCATCTTGCCGTCGACGATGTCGAAGATGGCGTTGGCGCCCCAGCTGGGCAGATCGGTTTCGCGGCAGCGCGGCTGCGTGCCGCCGCCCCACTCGTCGGTGAAGATGATCTTCGTGCCGTCGTTGTTGAACGTGGCCGAGTGCCAGTACGCGAAGTTCTTGTCCGACACGTGATCGAGCCGCTTCGGGTTCACCGGATCGCGGATGTCGAGCAGGATGCCGTTGCCGGAGCAGGCGCCGGCGGCGAGCCCCAGCTCCGGATAGGTGGTGATGTCGTGGCACTGGTTGGTCGTGCTGGTGCGCTGCGTGCCCGGCCCGTGATCGCCGCCCTTCCAGAGCGCCGCGATTTCACCGGTCTCGGGGTCGCCGAAGATGCGGGGCCGGTTGACGATCTTCGCCGTCTCGGGCGCCGCCAGCGGCACTTCGATGACGTCGATGCTGAAGAGGGCCGTTTCCGGATTCTGATCGGGCGCGCCGCCCGAACATCCGGCCAGCTCCTCGCCCGAGCGCACGCCGCCCGTGCCGGAGCCATAGACATAAATGCGGTCCTTGACGTCCGGGTCGACGACCAGCGTGTGCGTGTGCGATCCGCGGCACGTCTGGATCGCGGCAATCTGCCGTGGCTTGTCGAGGTCGCTGATGTCGAAAATACGGACGCCGCGGAAGCGCTCGGCGCTCACCGCGCCCTGTACGCCCCCGGTCCCGCAGTCGAGCCGTCCGCGAGTCTCCTCGACCGACATGAACATGAGGTCGCCGTAGACCGACAGATCGCCCTGGCCGCCGGGACAGAGGACGGACGTGCGCAGCTTCGGCACGCGCGGATCCTCGATGCTGTAGAAGTTGAAGCCGTAGAAATTGCCCTGGAAGAGGATGTCGTCCTTGAATGCGAAGTCGGAGTTCGCGAAGCCCAGGTTGCCGAGGTTCTTCGGGTCGGAGAAGCCCTCCGCCTTCGGCAGGCTCGCCACCAGCTCCATGTTCTTCACCGCCACGCCGGCATCGTCTATACCCGCCTTCAGGCCGACCCTGGGATCGACAGGTGACGGCTGCTGCCCGTGTATGGCGACGGCTGAAACGGCAAGTACCGATGCGACGATAAACGAAGCGAGTTTCATTTCTGCAAGCCTCTCCACATGGCGATCATCCGATCGATTTCCATCTGCTGATCGGCGACGACGTCGGAGGCGAAGGCGTTGATCATCGCCTCCTGCCCGGCGCCGTCGGTCTTGTACAACTGGTCCACCATGACGAGCGCGCCCTCATGGTGTTTGATCATGTATTCCAGGAACAGCCGGTCGAACTCGCGGCCCTTCGTCGCGCGCAGCCTGGCCATGTTTTCGGCGGTCAGCATCCCCGGCATCGGCGTGAAGCCGTGCGCGTGATGCGCGTGCTCGCCGGGCGCCGTCTCGCCGCGGTCCCGCAGCCACTCCTGCATGGCCTTGATCTCGTCCTGCTGCGACACCTTGATGCGCAGCGCGAGCAGCTTCATGTCGCTGCTCTCCGTGCGCGTCTGGAGCAGATCCACCATCTCGAGCGCCTGCGCGTGATGGCCGATCATCCCCTGCATGAACTCGACGTCGGCCTTGACGTGCGCGATGGTGACCGGCGCCGCCGCCGCACTGGTCGTGCTCACCTGGCCCGGCGCGCCGGGCTGGACGACGGCCGGCCGGGCGGGCGCGGGCTGCGTGTCGGGCGCGGGAACAGGCGCGGCCGTGCGGCACGCCACGATCGCAACGGCTGCGACGGCAAGCACGATCAGTGAACGCAGTGGCCTGAGCATGGGGCGAACAGCAGAATATCACCCCGGCCCGGCGTGACGCGCTGCGCGGCGCTCCCTTCGGCTAGACTCGAAAGAAGAAAGGACGGCCCGCCATGCCTCCAGAAGCGTCCCCCGACCCTGATTACGGCTACACGCGGCACCTGCCGGGCGTCGCGCCCGCCGCGGCGCGCGAGCGGATTACGGCCGCGCTCAAGGAGGAAGGCTTCGGCATCCTCACCGAGATCGACGTCGCCGCCACGCTGAAGACGAAGCTCGACGTGGACTTCCGGCCGTACGTCATCCTCGGCGCCTGCAATCCGCAGCTGGCCCATCGCGCGCTCGGCGCCGAGATCGGCATCGGCCTGCTGCTGCCCTGCAACGTCTGCGTGTGGGAGGAAGAGGGCGGATCGGTGGTGTCGATCGCGAAGCCCGAAGCGATGTTCGAGATCGTCGGCCGGCCGGACGTGCAGCCGGTGGCCGACGAGGCGGGCGAGCGGCTCCGGCGCGCGCTCGATCGGCTCGGCGCCCCCGCGTAGGGCGGCGCGCGGCGCGCAGCCCGATGTACGATGGGGGCCAGGAGAATCGCATCGTGACCGACAGAGACGCATTCAAGGACCGGGGCCGCGGCCTCGAAGAGGAATACTTCCACCGCAAGGAGCAGGAGCTCATCGCGAAGATGCGCGAGCGCGCCGAAGCCGAGACCGCCCGGCAGGCGATCGGCGAGAAGACCGGCGTGGCCGACGCGCAGCTGCTGCAGGACCTGCAGGAGCTCGGCTACACCGCCGGCACCGTCGCGCTGCTGCACGTCGTGCCGCTCGTGCAGATGGCCTGGGCCGAAGGGCGCGTCTCGATGCGCGAGCGCGACCTGATCATCGAGGCGGCGCGCGCGCGCGGCATCGAGTCGGGGTCGGCCGCCGATCAGCAGCTGGCCGGCTGGCTCGCGACGCGGCCCTCCGACGAGCTGTTCTCGACCACGCTGCGGGCGATTGGCGCCATGCTCGAATCGCGCCCGCCCGAGGAGCGCGAGGCCGGCCGGAAGGATCTCGTCTCGTATCTCACCAGCATCGCGTCCGCCTCCGGCGGCGTGCTCGGCTGGGGCGCGGTCTCCGACGCGGAGCGCGCGCTGCTCACGCGCATCACCGCCGAGCTCGAACAGACGCACAAGTCGGCAGACATCCTGCCGAAGCCATGACCCAGGCGCGCGCGTGCTGTACGTAGAGCTGCGGCGCGACCGTCGCCGGCTAGTCGGCTCAGCCATTGAGGCCCGCAGCCGCGTGATACGCTCCCCCCGCACTCCCCAGTGTCCGCGAAGCGCCCGCTCCCCGAGACGTTCGACCTCCAGGCCCTCGCCCATCGCGGGGAGGGTGTCTTCCTCACCCACGGCGCGCGCATCATCGACGCCGACGAGGGGTGTGCCGTCATCAGCGGCTATACGCGCGAGGAGCTGCTCGCCCTGCCCTCGGTGCTGGAGCTCGTCGCGCCGCGGGAATGTCCGCGGATCGCGGACCGGCTGAAGCGCCGCCTGGCCGGCGAGATGCTGGAGGCCCAGTACAAAAGCTGGATCGTCCGCAAGGACGGCTGCGAAGTGCCCGTCGAAGTCGCGGTGCGCCTCGCGAATCCGGAAGAGAGCCGCATCCTCGTCTTCGTGCGCGATCTGTCGC
>DATKDT010000060.1:0-7557 GCA_035512575.1 Vicinamibacterales bacterium
AACGTGCCGTCGCCAAAATCCATGCGCACCATGCCATAGGCGGGATCGCGCGGCGCCGCCCAGGCTCGCACGACCAGCTCCGGCGCGTAGGGATCGGCTGTCGGCCTGATCTCAATCGCCAGCGACTCGACCGCGTTCCAGGTGAGCCCGGCCTCGTCGAGCCAGCCGCGCGTCAGAGAGAGGCACAGGCGGCATCGGCCCTCGGCCGCGTACGCGCGCACGACGTCGTCGCGTGCATCGCGCGGCGACTTCGCGTACGCCGGCTCGAACATCGGCCCTCCGGCCGGGCTCGTACTGCGCCCGGCGAAATCCGGAAACACGAGGTTCGGCTTCCAGCCGCTGACGCTCCAGTCGTGCATCTCGCCCTGATGCTTGACGTGCCAGCGATTGTAGGCCGTCGCCTGCTGCAGCGACACGGCAACGAGCACGGCCGTGAGCGCCGTCACCCAGCGTGCGCGCGGGCGCAGGAACAGGAGCGCCGCGGGCAGCAGGAACAGCGGCGCGACGGCCACCAGATGCCGCGCCGGCGATCCGCCGCCGGCGTTGATGCCGTGACCGGCCGACGGCACGGCCAGCGCCAGCAGCATCGCAAGCCCGAACAGCACCGCGCGCGGGTAGGCGCGTGCGAACATCACGAGCGCGGCCGCCGCGGTCAGGTAGACCGGCGCGTGCGGCGCCACTCCCCACGTACGGTCGAGGGCGAAGCCGAGCATGTGCGCCGGCACGTCGCCGGCGGCGAAGAGATGATCCGTGCCCGGTGCCGACCAGTGCGCCCACGGCAGCAGACTTCCCGTCAGCCGATAGGAGTAGGCGGAAAGCAGCACGATCGGAACCGCGCTGCCGATCAGGAACGCCGGTCGCGCCCGACGGTGCAGCCACAACAGCCCGCCCGCGACGACCACTGCGGCAAGAACCAGGAAGCGGATGTGCAGCCACGGCAGCAGCGCCGCCAGCAGGCCGTAGCCAAACGCCGCGGCGCGCGACGGCTCGGCGCCCTGCGCGCGCAGGAAAAACAGCAGCACGAGCACGAGACACAAGCCGGCCGCGGTTTCCGGATACATCTGAAACGCGAACGGCGCGACCGGGATTGTCGCGAAGGCGGCGATGGCGGCCAGTGCCGCGACGGCCGGCGATCCTGTGGCGCGCCGGAAGAACCGCGTCAGGACCGCCGCCCACGCGCCGAACAGCAGCAGCATCACAGTGTTCGTGCCGGCGAGTGTCGCCGGCAGCTGCCCCTGATAACCGGCCTCCGTTCCGGTCCGCCAGCGATCGAACAGATATCCCGGCACCAGCAGCACCGACAGCGCCGGCTGGTGCACCTGATAGACCTCGCCGCGCTTGCCGGCCAGGAACCAGTTGCCGCCCGTCGCGCGCATCCACTGGAACGCTCCCGGGCTCCGCGCGAATCCCGCGACATCCGACACGATCGCGCGCGCCTCCTGTGCTACCGCCCGCACGGCCAGCCCCAGATTCGCCGCGAGATTCGACGCGCTGATCGGCACCTCGGCCAGCGGACGGTTCTTCGAGATGGTCAGGCCGTTGCCCTGCACCCACGTCTCGCAGTACCGCAGGTACTTCACCTCGTCGCCGTGCGGAAACTCCGTAAACCGCAGGATCGGCGTCGTCGCCGTCGCCCACGCCATGAGCATGACCGCGACGAGCACTTCGAGGCGCCATCCGCGCTCGAGCGGCGACGCGGCCGCCCGCAGCGCGCGCCATCCGCGCCCGCCGGTGGCGCGATCGAAGCGCCAGGTGGCCACGGCCAGCAGCGCCGTGCCCCACCACCAGCGGAGGTCGATGAAGATCCACGCGGCAATTGCCGTTGCCGCGCCATGCCCGGTCATCAGGACGATCAGGGGCACGACACTCACGATGCCGAGCGCGATCGGCGTCGTCCAGTGGCGGGTCGCGCGATCGGCGGTTTCTCCCTCCGCGGCTGGCTGCCGGACGAAGCGACGCTCCAGCCAGCACGCGGCAAGCACCGCTGCCGCGCTCGCAAGCAGCGCCAGCAGCACCGTCCGCAGCGGCGGCGCGAAATAGACGTAATCGAGGATGTCGAAGGCCGCGCCCTGCATGACAGGCGCGAACGTGCTCTTCACCATGACGATGAAGGCCGTCGCGCCGAGGATGGCAGCTATGGCGCGAATGACTGAAAGAAGGAGCGGCCGGCTACCGCTTCTTCGGACGATGGACATGCGTCGCCTGTCCGAAGAACACTTCCGCCGCTTCCATCACCGTCTCCGACGTCGTCGGATGCGGATGGATCGACAGCTTGAGGTCGGTGGCGAGGGCCGCCATCTCGACGGCGAGCACGCCTTCGGAGATCAGCTCGCCGGCGCCGGGACCGCAGATGCCGACGCCGAGGATGCGCTCGGTGTCGGGATCGATGACGAGCTTCGTGACGCCGTCGGTGCGGTCGAGCGTGATGGCGCGGCCGCTCGCGGCCCATGGGAAGCGCGCGATCTCGACTTTCCGGCCCTGCTGCTTTGCCTCGGTCTCGGTAAGGCCGGCCCAGGCGATTTCGGGATCGGTGAAAACGACCGCCGGGATCGCCGCGGGCTCGAAGGCGACGTTCTGCCCTTCGATCGCTTCGACGGCGACGCGCGCCTCGTGCGACGCCTTGTGCGCGAGCATCGGCTCGCCGGCAACGTCGCCGACGACGAAGATCGTCGGCTCGTCAGTCTGGCGGTTCGGACCACTCCTGATGAAGCCGCGCTCGTCGACCTGCACCTTCGTCTTGTCGAGGCCGGCAATCTTCGAGTTGGGCTTGCGTCCGACCGAGACGAGCACGCGATCGTACGACTCCTCGGACTTCTTCCCGTCTTTACTCTCGAGCGTGACCGTGAGGCCCTTCTTGTCGTCCTTGACCTCGATCACCTTCGTCTCGAACATCAGCGCCTCGAACTTCTTCTCGAGCCGCTGGTGCAGGAACTTCACGAGATCGCGGTCGGCGCCCTGCAGCAGGCCGTCCGTCATCTCGACAACCGACACCTTCGAGCCGAGCGCCGCGTAGACCGAGCCAAGCTCGAGGCCGATGTAGCCGCCGCCCACCACGAGCAGGCGCTTCGGAATGTCGGGCAGATCGAGCGCCGACGTCGAGTCGAGCACCTTCGGACTGTCGATGGAAATCTTCGGAATCTTCGTCGGATGAGAGCCGGTCGCGATGATGATCGCGTCGAAGGACTTGTTCTCCTTCTTGCCGTCCTTACCCGCGATCTCGAGCGTCGTCGCATCCACGAACGACGCCATGCCCTGGATGTACGTGATCTTCCGCGCTTTCACCAGCTGGCCGTTGCCGCCCGTCAGCTTCTGGACGACGCTGTCCTTGAAGCCGCGCATCTTGTCGAGATCGATCTTCGGCTCACCGAAGGTCAGGCCCCACGCCGAGGCATGCTGCGCCTCGTCGATGACCTTCGCGATGTGCAGTAGCGCCTTCGACGGAATGCAGCCGCGATACAGGCACACGCCGCCGGGATTCACTTCCGGATCGATGAGCGTGACCTGCATGCCCAGGTCGGCGGCATAAAACGCGGCGGCGTAGCCGCCAGGGCCCGCCCCGATGACAGCAATGTTTTTCGACATTCTGTGTTCTGTGTTCTGTGTCCTGTGTTCTACAGGCTGATGAGCAACGGGTTCTCAACCGCTTCACAGACAAACCGCAGGAATCTGGCCGCATCGGCGCCATCGATGACCCGATGGTCGTACGACAGCGACAGCGGCATCATCATCCGGGCCTCGAAGCCGTCGCCTTCGCCCGCCCACACCGGTTCCATCACCGCGCGCGAGACGCCGAGAATCGCGACCTCGGGATAGTTGACGATCGGCGTGAACGACGTGCCGCCGATGCCGCCGAGATTGGTGATGGTGAAGACGCCGCCCGACATCTCGTCCAGACTCAGCTTCTTGGCGCGCGCCTTCTCCGACAGCTGCGCGAGCTCCACCGACAGCTCGGTGACGCTCTTCCGGTCGACGTCGCGGATGACCGGCACGAGCAGGCCGTACTCGGTGTCGACCGCCATCCCGATGTGGGTGTACTGCTTGTAGACGATGGTGTCGCCGTCCATGGAGGAGGCGAACTGTGGATACTTGCGGATGGCCGCGGCGGCCACTTTCAGCAGCACCGCCGTGATCGTCAGCTTGCCGCCCGCCTTCTCGACCGCCGGACCGTGTGACTTGCGGAGCGCCTCGAACGACGTGATGTCGGCCTTGTCGTGCTGCGTGACGTGCGGAATCGTGTTCCAGGCGCCCGAGAGGTGCTCGGCCGTCTTGCGGCGGATGTTCGACACCGGCTTGCGCTCGACCGCGCCCCACTTCGTGAAGTCGGGAAGCGGCGCGCCCTGCGAGAGGCCTCGGCCCCCGCTCGTCATCGCGGTCTTCACGAAGCCCTGCACGTCCTCGGCGCCCACGCGGCCGCCCGGGCCGCTGCCCTGCACGCGCGTGATGTCGACGCCAAGCTCGCGCGCCAGCCGCCGCACCGACGGCGCCGCGCCCACCTTGCCCGCCGGTGTCGACTCGGTCGCATCCGGTTTCGCCGCCAGCTCCGCCTCGCCCGCCGCCTTCGCAGCCGGCTTGGAGCGCGACGCAATGTCGACGACCTTTTCTTTTTCTTTGTCGGCGGGGACCCCGTCCGTCTTTGTTCTTGCGTCTTCCGTCTTCGCTTCAGTCTTCGGTCTTTCGTCTTCCGTCTTAACCCCGGCCCCGCCATCGAGAGTCAGCACGACCTGGCCGACCTTCACCTTGTCCCCCTCCTTGACCTTGATCTCGGAGACCGTGCCGTCCTGATCGGACGGCACTTCGATGGTGGCCTTGTCGGTTTCGAGCTCGAGGACCGGCTGGTCCTTCTTGATCGTGTCGCCCTTGTTCACCAGGATGCGGACGACGTCGCCGCCGGCGACGTTTTCCCCGATATCTGGAAGTTTCAGTTCAGTTGACATCGAAATTTACAATTTACAATCAGCTTCGAGTGGGATTGAGCTTGCCCGGGTCGATGCCCAGGTCCTTGATCGCCTGCACCGCCACGGCGGCGTCGAGCTTGCCCTGCCGCGCAAGCGCGTCGAGTGTCGCCAGCGTGATGTGCCGCGCGTCGACCTCGAAGAAGTCGCGCAGCGCGCGACGGTCCTCGCTGCGCCCGAACCCGTCGGTGCCCAGCGTCGTCATCGGCACCGGCACCCAGCGCGAGATCATCTCGGGCATGCTCTTCATGTAGTCGGACGCGGCCACGACCACGTCGCCCGTGCCCGTGAAGCACTCGGTGACGTAGGGCACCTTCGCCTTGTCGCCCGGATGCAGCCGGTTCCATCGCTCGACGTCCTGCGCCTCGCGATAGAGCTGCGTGTAGCTGGTCGCGCTCCAGATGTCGGCGGCGACGCCGTACTTCTCGAGCAGCGCGGCGGCGGCAATGACTTCGTTGAGGATCGCGCCGCTGCCAATCAGCTGCGCCTTCGCCGTGACGCCTTTCCCCTTGCCGTTGGCCGCCTTGAACCGATACAGCCCCTTGAGGATGCCCTCGCGCACGCCCTTCGGCATCGCCGGCTGCTGGTACTGCTCGTTCATGACGGTGAGGTAATAGAAGATGCTCTCGCCCTCGCCGTACATCCGCCGGATGCCGTCCTGGATGATCACGGCCAGCTCGTACGCGTACGCCGGATCGAACGAGAGGCAGTTGGGCACGGTGCTCGACAGCACGTGGCTGTGGCCGTCCTGGTGCTGCAGGCCTTCCCCGGCCAGCGTCGTGCGGCCCGACGTGCCGCCCAGCAGGAACCCGCGGCAGCGCGAGTCGGCCGCGGCCCAGATCAGGTCGCCGATCCGCTGGAAGCCGAACATCGAGTAGTAGATGAAGAACGGAATCGTGTTGACGCCGTGCTGCGCGTAGGCCGTGCCGGCCGCGATGAACGACGACATCGAGCCGGCCTCGGTGATGCCTTCCTCGAGAATCTGGCCGTCCTTCGCTTCCTTGTAGTACAGCAGCGTGTCCATGTCGACCGGCTCGTACAGCTGGCCGCCGTGCGCGTAGATGCCGACCGCGCGGAACAGCGACTCCATGCCGAACGTGCGCGCCTCGTCCGGCACGATCGGCACGACGAGCTTGCCGATCTCCTTGTCGCGCAGCAGCTTCGACAGCATCCGCACGAACACCATCGTCGTCGACGCCTTGCGCCCTTCGGTGCCCTTGAAGAATTCCTCGAACAGCGGCTCGAGATCCGGCTTGATCGGCTTGGCCTTCACGACGCGGCGGGGGACGAAGCCGCCGAGGGCCTTGCGCCGCTCGAGCATGTATTTGATTTCGGGGCTGTCGTCCGACGGCCGGTAGAACGGCATGTCGGCGATCTGGCTGTCGGAGATGGGAATCCCGAAGCGGCTGCGGAACAGCTTCAGATCCTCGTCGTTCATCTTCTTCTGCTGGTGCGTGATGTTCTTGCCCTCGCCCGCCTCGCCGAGGCCGTAGCCCTTGATGGTGCGCGCGAGAATCACGGTGGGCTGACCGGTGGTCTCGTACGCCGCGCGATAAGCGTTGTAGACCTTCTCCGGATCGTGGCCGCCGACCTTCAGCTTCTTCAGTTCGTCGTCCGACATGTGCTTGACCATGTCGAGCAGCCGTGCATCCGCGCCCCAGAAGTGCTTGCGCACGTAGTCGCCCGATTCGACGGCGTACTTCTGATACTGCCCGTCGACGATTTCGCCCATGCGCTTGACGAGCAGGCCGTCGCGGTCCTTGGCGAGCAGCGGATCCCACTCGCGGCCCCACAGCACCTTGATGCAGTTCCAGCCGGCGCCGCGGAACGCCGCTTCCAGCTCCTGGATGATCTGGCCGTTGCCGCGCACGGGGCCGTCGAGCCGCTGCAGGTTGCAGTTGATGACGAAGATGAGATTGTCGAGCCGCTCGCGCGAGGCGAGCGTGATGGCGCCGAGCGATTCGGGCTCGTCCGTCTCGCCGTCGCCAATGAAGCAGATGACCTTGCCCGTGCCCTTCTTCTTCAGCCCGCGATCCTCGAGATAGCGGAGGAAGCGCGCGTGGTAGATCGCCATGATGGGCCCGAGGCCCATCGACACCGTGGGATATTCCCAGAAGTCGGGCATCAGCCACGGGTGCGGGTACGACGACAGGCCGCCGCCGGGCGCCAGCTCATGCCGGAAGCACTCGAGCTTTTCCCTGTCGATGCGGCCCTCGAGAAACGCGCGCGCGTAGATGCCGGGCGACGCGTGCCCCTGGAAGTAGATGACGTCGGCATCGTCGCCGGCGTCCTTGCCGCGGAAGAAGTGATTGAAGCCGACCTCGTAGAGCGTGGCGGCCGACGCGTAGGTCGAGATGTGGCCGCCGATGCCCTCGGACTGCCGGTTGGCGCGGACGACCATCGCCAGCGCGTTCCAGCGGACCAGGCTCTTGATGCGGCGCTCGATCTCGCTGCTGCCCGGCGCCGGCACCTGCTCGTCGGGGGTGATGGTGTTGATGTACGGCGTCGTGGCCGTGAACGGCACGCGGATGCCGTGGGTGCGCGCGCGGTTGCGCAGCGCGTAAATCAGCCGGATGACGCGCTCGCGGTCGCCCTGCTGGACGAC
>DATKDT010000061.1:0-12287 GCA_035512575.1 Vicinamibacterales bacterium
ACCCATTTGCTCTGGCTGTAGCCGAAGTCGAGATGCTCCATCCCCGCGTTCGCGTCGCGCTCGAAGAGCGTCTCCTTCACCGACCAGCCATAGATGAATGTCGTCGAGATGTGGTTCAGCACCTTGGGCCGGTTGCTCAACGCGAGCCGGATGACTTCGTTGGTGCCGCCGACGTTCGCGTCGCGCATCGACTGGTAATCGAGGAGGTAGTTCACCACCGCGCCGTTGTGGTAAATCGTGTGCGTGTTTTCCGCGAGCGCGCGCCAGCTCGCATCGTCCAGGCCCAGGTTCGGCGCCGAGAGATCGCCACGGACGGGACGAACCCGGCGCTCCCATTCTGCGGGGCATGACGTGCCGTTGGCCGAGACGGATGCCAGCCCCTCGCCGAGCCGGCGCATCGCGTCGCCGGCGTCGCCTCTGACCAGAACATGGATGTCGTCAGTGCCTTGCTCCAGGAGGCTGGCGAGAAGGAACGGGCCGAAGAACCCCGTCCCGCCCGTGAGCAGCACGCCTCCGTCTTTCGAGCCGCGCTCTGTCGGCATCGGAAGGGCGGCGATGTCGGCGCGAAGGCGGGCGTCGCGGCGCATCATCCGGACCTCGGCCTCCCGATGCTCACGGCCGAGATCCGAGAGGGCGCGTTTGAGGCGGACGGCCGCGTGCGGGGCGGCCATGGTGACCTGGTCGAGCAGCTCGAAGAGCTCGCAGATCGCAATCTTCTGCAACACGCGCAAGTCGACCGCTTGCGCCACGTCGCCCGCGCCGTGAAGCTCGAGGTGATCCTTCAGGGCCTGCGAGAATTCCGCCAGCTTGATCGAATCGAAGCCGGCATCCGCGAAGGTCCACGTTTCGGCGCCGGTCAGGCCGAACCGGCGAAGCAGGTCGTTGGGCTCCACGCCGTCATCCTCGACGTCGAGCGCTGAATCGACCTGAGTGATCACCGCAAGCCGGCCCTCGAGCCATCGCTGGCGCGCGACGTGGCGCACAATCTTTCCCGAGCTGGTCTTGGGAATGGTGCGCGCCTTGATGAAGACGAACGACGCCGCGGCCACGCCGATGGCCTGCAGCAGCCGCTGGTTCAACGCGCGGGCGTCGGGCACGCGGCGCGGATGCTTCAGCTCCGCGACGACGACGAGTGTTTCGCGGCTCTCCCCCTCGCACGCGAAGGCCGCTACACTCCCCTTCCGGATGTCGTGGTGCTCCTCGACGATCGCTTCGACGTCCTGCGGGTAGTAGTTGAGACCGCGAACGATCAGCAGGTCCTTGATGCGGCCGCAGATATAGAGCTCGCCGTCGTGGAGGAAACCGAGGTCGCCGGTTCGAAGCCACCCGGCCGCATCCGGCTTGCCCTGAGCGGCGTCGAGGGGAGGGTCGCCCGGCAGCCGTGCCTCGAATGTCGCGGCGCTCAGCTCCGACCGCTGCCAATAGCCGAGACATTTGCTGCGGCCGCGGATCCAGATTTCGCCGACCTCACAGACGTGTGCTTCGCGCGGCGTGGCCGTGACATCGACGATCCTGACCTCCGTCGTGCCGAGCGTTCTGCCGCAGCTGACGAGCGTGGTCGTGTCCGCGGCCGCCGCATCGGCGCGCCCCGGCCGCACCTTGCGCTGGTGAAGCGCCGCGCGATCGAAGGTCTGAACGGTCCGGCCATAATTCGAGACGGCCAGGGTGTATTCAGCCAGGCCGTAGGCTGAAAAGACGCTTCGTGGGTTGAGGCCGTACGGCGTGAATTTTTCGATGAACGCCCGGTACACGTGGGCACGTACCGGCTCGGCGGCCGTCATCAGAAACCGCAGCGAACTGAGGTCGACCTGCTCGAGGGCCGCTTCCGGCAGCTTGTCGGGCCGCAGGCAATATTCGTAGGCGAAGTTGGGCGCCGAGGATGCCGTGCCGCGATATTTGGTGATCGTCTCGAGCCACAGGGCCGGCCGCTGGATGAAATCCATCGGCGAAAACCCGTATGTCGTGCCGCCCTTCAACGCGAAGAAGATGTAATACCCGATGAGGCCCATGTCGTGGTACTGCGGCAGCCACGACACGCCGACGGGAACGTGATCGACGACCCCGGCGTTGTCGAGGATATTGGCGTGCGTCACCATCACGCCTTTTGGATCGCTGGTGGAACCCGACGTGTACTGCAGGAAGAGCAGATCCGAGGGACCTTCCCTGAAGTGTGTCGGCCCGCCCTTGTCAGCGTCGGTGCTGACGATCCACGCGAGTGTCGAGAGGTACGGCCGCTTGAACGACAGCGTCCTGACGCTGTGCCGGGTCTGGTTCACCTTCATCGACCAGTAGTAGGCGCGATCGGTGAGCACGGCGGCCGCCTGGCAGTCGCGGGCGATGAAGTCGGTCTTGTCGCGCGCGGCCTCGAAGCCATGGCTGGTCGGCGGGTAGACAGGCACGGGGATCAGCCCCAGGCGCACACAGGCGAAAAACGCCGCGACCATCTCCACGCCAGGGGGATACGCGAGCAGCACCCGTTCGCCCGGCTGCATCGGGAACGTGCGGCAGATATGCGACGCGATGTCCGCCGTGCGCTGCAGGAATTGCGCGTAACTGTACGACTCCGTGGTGCGTCCGTCGATATCGAGAAACGCGAAGAGCAGCTTGTCGGGATGCCGCTCGGTGCACGCGTGGAGCGGCCCGAGGATCGACGGCGTCACGCGACACCTCCGGGCGCGCCGAAGCGATAGTCGCGAGTGCCCCGAACCCGTCCCCGAATCACGCGCCACCACGGCGTGTGCGGCAGGGCGAGCGAGGCGTCGCCGTGCCGATCCAGGTAATAGCTGTTGGCGGACGCACACGAGGCGGCCGTGAACACCGTGCCGCCGGCGCGCCGCCGCATATGGCGCATGTAGCGCTCGTGCGCACCGCGTCCCACCTCGACGCGAGCGACGGCGCGCGCGCGCGCGCCGTTCAGACAGGCGATGATGTGATCGAGGTTCGCCTCCAGCATGGCGAACCAGTTGAAGCCGCCTGAGTACGGGCCCGCGGTCAGGAAGAAGTTCGGAAAGCCGGGCATCGAGACGCCTGCATAGGCCTGACGCCCATGGTCGGTCCAGAACTGCCCCAGCTCCATGCCCTCGCTGCCGACGACCTCGAACGACGGGGCGTTTCCCTGCTCGGTCGTCCGGAACCCGGTCGCAAGAATGATGGTGTCCACCGCATGCAGCGTGGCGTCAGCAGTGACGATGCCCTCGGGACAGATGCGGTCGATCGGCTGCGTGACGAGCCGCACATTCGGCCGGTTGAACGCGCGAAGGTACTCGTTCGACGGAGCCGGCCGCTTGCAGCCGAGACCATAGCCAGGCAGGAGCTTCCCGGCTGTCTCGTCGTCGGTGACCTGCCGCAGCATCGACGCACGGAGCCATCGCTGCACCACACGAACCATGAACGGCAGCCGCCTATAGTTGACGATCGCGAACGTCAGGAACTCGAGGCTCGCGTCCGAGGCCAGGCGCGACACTGCACGGTCGGGCCGCGGACTGATCCAGATCGGCGTGCGCTGAAAGACGCTAAGCTCCGCCACCAGCGGTGCAATTTTCGGCACGATCTGCACCGCTGACGCGCCGGTGCCGATGACCGCGACGCGCTTCAGCGCCAGATTGTGGCCGTGGTCCCAGCGGCCCGTGTGCATGGTCTTGCCGGCGAACGTGTCGAGCCCCGGGATCGCAGGCAGCTTCGGCAAGCCGAAGAGCCCCGTCGCGGCGATGAGATACCGGGACGTGACGACCCTGCCATCGTCGAGCCGCGTGGTCCAGATGTCGCGTCCGGCGTCGAACTCCGAGCGCACAACCCGTGATCGATAGCGGATATGTGCCGCCACGCCGTACTTCTCGACGCAATGCCGGACGTAGCGCTGGATTTCGGCGCCCGTCGCAAACTTGCGCGACCACGGATAGTCGCGCTCGAACGAAAAGCAATACGAGACCGAGGGGATGTCGACGGCGATGCCGGGGTAGGTGTTATCGCGCCAGGTGCCGCCCGGCTCGGTCGATGCTTCGAGTAATGCGAGCGAGGTATGGCCGTGGCGCAGGCACGCGATGGCTGCCCCGATGCCGCTTATTCCGGCTCCGACGATGAGCACTTCAACGTCGGGCTTCACTCGTCATCGACCATCGTCTTGCGCCACTGCGCGATCCGCTTGGCGCGCATGTCTTCCACGCCGATCATGCGAATCACCGCATCGCCGAAAAGCCTGTTGCCGGTGACGGGCAACAGGCGCTTGAGCACGTCCCCGAATGTGGCTTCCGGCGCGATCATGAGACGCGGCGTGCCTTTCTCGATTGCGCGGATGATCTGCGCCGCTGCTTGTTCCGGCGGAATCGCGTTGTGGTCGAACCAGTGACTGAGCCGCTGCAGCAGCTGCGCGTCGTCGCCTTTGGCCCGCTTCATGATGTTGGTCGCCACGGCTGAGGGGTGCACGAGCGTAAGGCCGATGGAAGTCGCGCGCAGCTCTTCCCAGAGAGACTCGGACAGGCCGCGCACCGCGAACTTCGTCGTGCAATACGCCGACTGGCCGGCCATCCCGACGATGCCGAAGACGCTGGAGAGATTCACGATGTGCGCGCGTTCCACCTTCGCGAGGTGCGGCATGAAGAAGTGGCATCCGTGGATCACGCCCCACAGGTTGACCGCGAGGATGTGATCCCAGTCGTCGAGGCTCGTCTGCGGAAAGGGGGCCTCGTAACCGATGCCGGCGTTGTTGATGAGGACGTGCACCGCGCCGTGTGCGCTGGCAACCTCGCGGGCGAGCTCGCGCATGCGTCCCCGATCGCTGACATTCGCGACATGCGTGGTCAGGGTTCGGTCAGAGGAGGAGCCGCTGAGCTCGGCGTGCAGGCGCGTGAGGCCGTCGTGGTCGAGATCGACGAGCGCGAGATGACAGCCTTTGTCCCGGAGCCCGAGGGCCAGGGCACGGCCGATGCCGCTGGCCGCTCCCGTCACCACGGCGACCTTGCCGCTCAGGTCAGGAAGGCCCTTGCGCGGGACGCCGCGTGACCGAAATCCGATGCGCGTCACGTCATCACTCCCGAGACTGAGTGACGGATTGGCGGGGGGATGTTACGGGCGGGGGCTGGACGGTCCTTCGTAACAAACGGCGGGGGTGGCTTCAATAGGGACCATGGTCATGGCCGCCGCCGGGGCCCTCATTGCGGGATACCTGCTGTTCGTGCTGGCGCGTCTCGGCCTGCACCAGCGCCTGCCGCTGGCCCTCGGGCCGATCTCGCTGGACACGATTCCGGATCGCGCCGCCGCGACGCACGGCGCCAACGGCGGTTCGCCTCGATCGGAGGGCTTTTCAGGGACCTCGGCCGGCCGCTGACAGGCTCGGCGTTTCTCGATGCGCAGGGATCGAGCGAAGTCGGCACGCCGTCCGTGCTCCGATATGTGACGCCACTGACGCGCCGCTTCGATCGGCGCATCGGCAAGCCAGGCTCCACGCCGTTCGGCCCCCGGGTCCGCATCACGAAGCCGGATGGCCGGCGGGCGCGGCGCGGCGACGTTGGGCGGCTGGAGGTGAAAGAGAAGACCGTGTTTGCCGGGTACGACATCATGCGGTGGGAAGACTTCCCTGTCGGGATCACCGGCAAGACCTTGAAGCGCGTCTTCCGGGAACGCACACCGGCCGTTGAGCGACGCCAGCCGCCCTGGCGACGGCGCAGCCGCCGCTCCGTCCGTGACCTCCGCCGGCCGGCTACTGCCTGCGTGCCGGCGCCGGACCCACCTTCTCGATGGCAATCACGCTGTAGCCGCCGTTGACGCGCACGACCATCTCGTTGTGCTCGCCGACCGGCATCTTCAGTTCCATCGGCTCGCGCTTTTCGGTCACGGTGCCCGTCGCCCGCACGCGCTGGTGCAGCATCGCACCGACCCGGGTCGCGTCACCGGCGAGGAAGTACAATTTCTTGTCGGCCTCGTTTGCAATCGCCACGGGCACGCCGCGCGCGATGCAGGCCGAGCCGCACTCATCATGCGAGTCGCCGACCGCCGCCGCCGGGTGCATCATGTAGCAGGCCGCGTCGACCACGGTGCCGACGATCGTCATGGTCGTTGCCGGGGCCGGGGCGGCGCCGGCCGCCTTCTGCTGCGCGTCGGCCGCGCCGACCCCCATCACACCGATTGCCGCCATCGTCACCAGAAGCTTCATCGTTTCCTCCATGCGTGCCATGTCAGCGTCTCGTCGCGACCAGGCTCTTCACACCCGCCGCCAGCGCGTCTTTCGCCGCCAGGATGGTGTAACCCCAGCTCACCGGACGCGGCACCTCCTGCTGCCATCGCGCGTCCCTGTCGAACAGCACATACGCATCCCACAACAGATCGTCCTTGAACACGCGCGATCGGGGAGCACGCAAGGCCTCGAATGGCCTAATGTCGGCCGTGAGCTGCTTTGCTACGAGCCGGCGCTCATCCCACCAGTGCCGCACCCGCCGGTCCGGGAGCAGATCGGCACGCCACCGGTTTCTGGCATCGCCGGGATACATGCGATACCAGACCGCGTCGACCCTGATGCGGGCGCCGGGATGCGCCGCAAGCACATGCTGCTGGACCCACCGGGCCCCGCCCAGACACGGCGGTCAGGTTGGCGAGAGAAGCAGGACGATGCGAATGTCGCCGCGGTTGTTGTTGAATGCGGTTTTCAGGGCGGCGAGGTTGTCGAGATCGACGAGCCTGCTGCGCGCCGCCTGTCCGCCTGGCCGTGTCTGTCCCGACACCGGTACCGCGGCGGCACCGGCAATGAGGGCGGCCGCGACAGCCAGGGCTGCCGCGGCTCCGCAGGTAAGCCGGCGCATGTCAGTCGAGCGGCACGCCGCGCAGGCACCCGCCCGCGCCAAACGCCTCGCCGACCGCCGCCATCAGCGCCGATGCGGTCAGCGTACCGCCGCCTGACGCGAAGTTGAAGCTGCCCTGGTTGTTCTGCCAGGTGTTGTTCAGCGGCGGAGCCTCGAAGAGATCGAAGCTCAGGCTCGGCGGAAGGTTCAGCAGCCCGTTCCCCTCCGCGTTGTTGTCGCGGATCGTGTTCCCGGACGCGTTGGCCAGCGCCGCGATGCCCGCGCGGCCGTTGCCGTGCACGCGGTTGTTGCGCACGACGTTGTCCATGTTGCCGCTGAAGTTGTGAAGCAGGATGCCCCAGTGATTGCCCACAACGTCGTTCTCGAAGATCTGATTGCCCTTGTTCTCGGAACCCGAGAACACGTTGATCCCTCAACCAAACCGGCCGGGCTGCGTCTGCGTGCCGTTATTCAGCATGCGGTTGTTGCGGACGACGTTGTTGTTGCTGCCGCCCATGATCATCAGCCCGTCGTGGCCGTTGTCGCGCACCACGTTTTCGATGATCTGCGTGTTCGACGCGCCAATCAGCACGATGCCCTCGTACAAATCCACGCCGGGCGCCAGCGGCGGCGACGTAGTCGCCGCCCTGTTGTTGTTCGCATGCACCTCGTTGCCCTGGATGACGACGTTGGAGGTGTTTTGCACGACGATGCCGCGCTCGAAATTGCGGACGGTGAGGTTCGAGATCTCGACGTCGGGGGCCGTGACGAGAATGCCGACGCCGCGCCCGTCGAGCAGGGCGCCATCGAGCGCGCCGGAGGCGCCGCCGCGCAGCCGCACGCCCGGCTTGTCGATCACGACGCGCTCGCCGATGGCGCCGCGCACCTCGATCACCTCGCCGGTCGGCGCCGCCTTGATGGCGGCCGCAATCGTCGGGAAGTTGCCGTCGAGCCCGGCGCTGACCACGTACCGCGATCCCGCCGGTGACGTGGGCGACCCGTTGTCGCCGCATCCGAGCGCCACCGCCGAACCGGCGGCCAGCGCCACCGCCGCCGCGAATGTCCCTCTCCCCCTCATGTGCGTCATCCGATCCGCTCCTTCGCGCAGCCGGGACCGCGCAGTACTCCTGCTTCTGTACGCGCAGGCTGGCGGAAAAGGGGGCCACGCCCTATGCTGTCGTCGCGTGGCCGCGGACGAACCATCACAGATTCCAGCTCAGCAGGGTTGCGACTGGCCGCGCGTCAAGACGCTGTTCCTCGAGGCGATTGAGATCGAGGAGGACCGCCGTGGCGCGTGGCTCGATCGCGCCTGCGCCGGCGACGCCACACTGCGCACGGAGCTCGATTCGCTGCTGGCAAGCGACCGCGACGCCGGCTCGTTCGGCGAGACACCCGCAGCGGTGATGTGCGGCCCCGCGCTCCTCGCGGCCTTCGCGCGCCGCCTCGCGCCCGGGTCCCGTCTTGGCCATTACGCGATAGAGGGATTGATCGGCGCCGGCGGCATGGGCGAGGTCTACCGCGCCCGCGATACGCGCGACGGACGCGAGGTGGCGATCAAGACCGTCAGGGCCGCCCTCGCGCACCCGGCCGGCGAGCTGCGCCTGCTGCACGAGGCGCGGCACGCGGCGACGCTCGCGCATCCCAACATCTGCGCGATTCACGAGGTAGGCGAAGCCGACGGCACGCCGTTCATCGCGATGGAGCTGGTGGAAGGCCGCACGCTCGGCGAGCTCCAGGGCGCGCGTCCTCTGCCGCCGGCGCGCGCGCTGCCATATGCGATCGACATCGCCGGCGCGCTGGATCACGCACATGCGCACGGCGTGATGCATCGCGACCTGAAACGTTCGAACGTCGTGATTGGACCAGGCGACCGCGCCGTGGTCCTCGACTTCGGACTTGCGAAGCGGCTGCCGCCGGCCGGCGCGGCGTCGGCTGACTCGCTCACCGCCAGCGCACATGGCCCCGCCGGCACACTCAGCCACATGGCGCCCGAGGTGCTGCTCGGCAGGCGCGCCGACGCGCGCGCCGACGTGTGGGCGCTGGGCGTGCTGCTGTTCGAGCTTCTCGCCGGCGAGCTGCCGTTCCGCGGCCGCACGCCGTTCGAGACCAGCTCCGCCATCCTCGGCGATCCGCCGAAGCCGCTGCCGGGCGGCGTGCCGCTGACGCTGCGGCTGGTGATCGGCCGCTGTCTGGAGAAGGACCCGGCGCGCCGGTATCAACGTGCCGCCGATGTGCGCGCGGCACTGATGGCCGTGCGCGACGGACGCGCATGGCCCGTGACAGCCCGGCTTCTGACCACCAGCCGCTCGGCACAGCGCCGCCTCGCGTGGGTCGCGGCGGTCGTGCTCGCGGCGGCTGTCACGTCGGTCTTCGCGCTGCGGCCCTCCCCCGCGCCGATTGCCGCCGTGGCGATCATGCCGCTCGCGCACGGCGGCACGGCCGACGATAGGACCTATGCCCAGGGAATGGCCGAGGCGATTGCGGCGCAGCTGGGCGCCTCAACGAACGTGCGCGTGCTGTCGACAGCGTCGCTCCCCGCCGACGGCCGCCCGGCACCGGCCGCCGGCCGCGCCCTCGGCGCCAATGCCATCGTCACCGGCACGCTGCGGCGCCGCGGCGAGGGGCTCGAGCTGGATCTGCGGCTCGTGGACACCGGCACCGGCGCGGCGCTTTGGTCGCAGTCATTCGCGCGCGGATCCCGCGACGTCCTGGTACTGCAGGCCGAAGCCGTGCGGGCGCTTGCCGGACGCATCGACGCCGCGTTGACGCCGCAGGCGCGCGAGCGCCTGACGCTGGTCCCCTCCGTGCGGCCCGACGTCTACGAGGCGTACCTGAAGGGCCGCTACGAATGGAATCAGCGCACGGCGGGCTCGCTGCAGCGCGCCGTGGCGCACTTCGAGCGCGCGATTGCCCTCGATCCGACGTATGCGCCGGCGTATGCCCGCCTTGCCGACTGCTTCAACCTGATGGGCACCGTGATGGTGGGATCGGGATCGCCGCAGGCGTACCGCCCGCGCGCCGAACGAGCCGCGATCCGCGCGCTGCAGATCGACCCGGATCTCGCCGAGGCGCACGCTGCGCTCGGGTACGTGCAGCATTATTCCTGGAAGTGGGCGGAGGCGGAACAGTCGTTCGTCCGCGCGATCGAGTTGAATCCGAGTGCGCCGCTGCCCCGTCTCTGGCACGCGAATCTGCTGATGTCGAAGGGACGCTTCGACGAGGCGCTGCGGCAGGTGCGTGTGGCGGGGGAGCTCGATCCGTTTTCGCTGGTCATCAATACCAACATCGGCTGGGTCGAGTACTACTCCGGCCGCACCGAGGCCTCGATCGCCACGCTGCGCCGTGCCGTGGCGCTAGACCCGGCCTATCCGCAGGCGCACTGGAGGCTCGCCACGTCGCTCGCGGCCGCCGGGCACGCCGACGAGGCCCTCGCTGAAACCGAACAGGTGCTGCGCCTGACCCAGCGCTCCCCTTCGAGTGTCGCGCTGCTGGCGCTGGTGAACGCCATCGCGGGCCGCGAGTCCGAGGCGCGCCGCGCCATTGCCGAATTCGTCGAGCGATCGCGCACGGAATACGCGTCGCCCGGCACGATTCCGGGCGCGTACGCGCACCTGGGCGATCACGACGTTGCGCTCGCCTGGATGGAGCGCGCGTATCACGAACAGGCCAACGCCGTCGCCTATTTCGCCGTCGAGCCCTGGACGCACACCCTGCGCTCCGATCCACGCTATCAGGCGCTGCTCCGCCGCGTCGGACTGGCCGACGTCCCGAGCCCATGACCGGTTCTGCGCCGGCCTCCCCTTCGGGCATTACCGAGCTGCTCCTCCAATGGGGCGAGGGCGACAAGCGCGCGCTGCAGAAGCTGATGCCGCTCGTGTACGAGGAACTGCGGCGCATCGCCCGTGACCAGCTTCGCCGCGAGGTCCCGGGCCAGACGCTCGAGCCCACCACGCTGGTGCACGAAGTCTATCTGCGATTCGTCGACCAGCAGCGCGCCGCCTGGCACAACCGGGCGCAGTTCTTCGCGGTGGCGGCATATCTGATGCGCCGCGTGATTGTCGATCACGCGCGGGCGCGGTACGCCGAGAAACGCGGCGGATCTGCCGTGCACGTGGCGTTGCAGGACGCCGACGAGCAGCAGGCGCATGCCACGAGCGGCAAGGCCTCCTCACCTCACAGTCGTACGGTCGACATGCTCGTGGTTGACGCCGCGCTCGAGCGGCTTGCGGCGATCGATCCCGACCAGGCGCGCATCGTCGAGCTGCGCTTTTTCGCGGGCATGACGGTGGAAGAGACAGCGCACGTGCTGAAGTGGTCGCCGCGCACCGTGAAGCGCGAGTGGCGCCTCGCAAAAGCCTGGCTGTATCGCGAGCTGGGATCGGGCCGCTGACCTGCGGCGTGCGCTGGAGCGTTGACTCGATCGCCGATCTTCGGCCGGGCTTCCGAACCGGCCGCGTTCAATACGGAACAGCCACCTGCGGGGGCGCGCGGTATATCTGGAGAACCCGTCATGGAAGACACCCTGAAATCGCTGAAGCCGTGGGTGACGTTCGCCGGATTCGTGCTCGTCATCGTCGTCCTCTACTGGGCGCAGGCCGTGCTCGTGCCGATCGCGCTCGCCGTCCTGCTGACGTTCGTGCTGACGCCGCCCGTCACCTGGCTCGAGCGCTGGATCGGCCGCGTGCCGGCCGTGCTGGCCATGGTCGTCGTGGTCTTCACGATTCTCGGCATTGCGGGATGGGGATTGACGCGCCAGCTCGACTCGCTGGCGCAGGATCTGCCGCGCTATCGCACCAACATCCTCGAGAAGATCAAGGACGTGCGCGGCGCCGGCAAAGGCGGCAGCGTCGAGAAACTGCAGGAGACGATCGAGGACATCCGGGTCGATCTCGAGAAGGTGGAACCGCCGCGCGGCACCGTGTCGCGTCCGGTGGTGGTGACGTCCGAACAGGTCGCGGGCTTCTCCGGGTTCACGTGGCTCAGCCCGCTGATTGGTCCGCTCGGCACCGCGGGTCTCGTGCTCGTGCTCGTCATCTTCATGCTGCTCGAGCGGCGCGAGCTGCGCAGCCGGCTGATCGGCCTGCTCGGGCACGGCCGGCTCGCAAACACCACCAAGGCGTTTGACGAGGCGGGCACGCGCGTCAGCCGGCAGCTGCTGATGCAGGCGCTCGTCAGCGTGATCTATGGCGTCGTGGCGGGCGTGGGCCTGTACCTGCTCGGCGTGCCGTACGCCCTCGTGTGGGCCACGCTCGGCGCGGTGCTGCGGTTCGTGCCGTACGTCGGGCCCATCCTGGGCGCCGGCGCGCCGATTCTCGTCAGTCTCGCGGCCATGGAGGGCTGGGCCGGCCCGGTCAGTGTGGTGGCGCTGTTCGTGGCGCTCGAGTTGTTCACGAACCTGGTGCTCGAGACCGTGCTCTACGCCGGCGCGGCCGGCGTGTCGCAGGTCGCCCTGCTCGTGTCGGTGGCGTTCTGGACGTGGTTGTGGGGACCTCTCGGCCTGCTGATGGCCACGCCGCT
>DATKDT010000062.1:0-11599 GCA_035512575.1 Vicinamibacterales bacterium
GATCTCGCGCGCGATCTCGCGCGCCCGCTCCGCCGACCGCGCCCGCGCAACCACGATCGCGCGCACGAGGATGTCGGCGCGCCGTTCGCCGGTCACGCTGACGCTGCCGTTCGACGTTTCGGCCGTCACCTGGCCGGCGCCCAGCGTGAACTCGCGCACCTCGCAGAACGTCTCGCGGTCGCGGTCGTTGTTGCGCCGGGCGTCGTCGCACCATTCGTCGTTCGACTGTGAGGCGCGGGCGGTCTGGCCGGCCTCGGCCGGCAGCACGGCCGCGCCCATGGGGGCCGCGGCCAGAAGAACAAGGGAAAGTCCGAGCAGTCTGGTCATGGGCGGTTAGACGGGGTCGCGCGCCGCGGCGTTGTCCGGCCCCGAATCCGGCGTGTCGAGCCCGGTCAGCGCGCGAACTTCGCCACCAGCGCGGCCGACACGATCGTGTCGGTCTTGCGGAATCCGGGCACCGGCGCGTTCAGATAGCTCAGCGCGTGCGACAGCTTGAGCGAAAACAGCCGCGACAGCCCGGTCGAGAGCGCCAGCGTGTTCGTGTACCGCCAGGCCTCCCGTTCCTCGAACGGCAGCAGGAACGCGGCGTCGTTGGTGAGCTCCGTCGCGTCCGAAAACGTCCACTTGTACTTCGCAACGGTCTGGGCAATGGCCGAGCGCAGGTCGTCGCCCGCCAGCCGGTTCTCCACGAGGTATCCGAGGCCGGCGTCGAGCCGCAGCGCATGCGGCGCGCGGTCGACCGCCACCCAGCCGAGACCGGCGTCGAGCGTGACCCGCGAGTCGATGCCGGCGTAGACATCGCGCAGATAGCCCCCGCGCCCGAACACCTCCAGGCGCGTGGAGACCGTCCGCGATTCGCGCACCTGCGCCAGCAGCGCGCGCGCGGTCTCCAGGCCATCCGTTTCCGCGCGCACGAACACCGCCTTCGCTTCGGTCGTCCACGGCGCCGCGCGCCAGATCACGTCGGCGGCCGTGCCGAGCGTCTGCGCGTCGGTATTGCCTCCAATCGACACGAAAGACAGCTCGGCTTTCCCCTCGAGTGCCGGCGGCGGCGGATCTTCGCGCGTGAACTGCTGCGCGACCGGATCGCCCGAGCCGACCGGGCCGGCTTGACGCACACTCAGCCGCCAGGCGCCCGCCTCGCGCACCCAGATGTCGGTGATGACACTGCGGACCACGGCCGCCTCGCACGTGAACGGATCCTGATGAAAGGTCGACACGAACGACGCCGTGGCAACCGTCTCGGAAAGACGGCGCACGCTGAAGTCGGCCATCTCCGAGCCGTCGCCCCAGCAGAGCGCGACCGCGTTGTCGAGCCAGGCCGCGCGGGGCACGTCGGGGCTGCCGCGCAGCACGAAATCGTCCGCGAGCAGCGCGTCGAGCGCCGCGCGGTCCTTCGCATGGATGCCGCGCGCGATCGCGTCCTCGCGCTCGCGCAAGGCCGCCTCGAGCGAGGCATCGGGTGATGGTGTCTGGGCGCCTGCGGGGAAAGCCGCAAGCAGGGCAGCAAGCGTCAGAACAAGGGAGCGCATGGAGCCCGAGCGTAAGCCAGAATCGCGCCAGCGTCCGCAGGCCGCTGCGCTCCTCTTATAATTCCCGGTACGCCTATGACCACGAACCTCGTCCGCTCCGTCTTCGTCGGCCTGCTTCTTTCAGGGCTTACCGCCGCCTCGCTCGCGGCGAACCAGGACCGTCTCAAGTCCTACCCCGGCCACGAGCGCTACGCCAGCCTCGTGCGCGAGATTCCGACCGCCGTGAAGCCGGGCTCGATCGCCGTCACCTGGACCGACGCGACGACATTCGAGTACGTGTCGGACGGCAAGCTGTATCGCTACGACGTCGCGGCGCGCGCCGCGACGCTCATCGGCGAGCCCCCGGAGCCGGCCGGACGCGGCGGACGGGGAGGGCGCGGCGGGCCCGAGCGCGGGCGCCAGTTCGACTCGGCCGAGTCGCCCGACAAAACGAAGCGCGCGTTCTATCGCGATCGCAATCTCTGGATTGCCGACCTGCCGCGCGAGGCGAGTGCGACAAGCCGGAGCGGGGCGCAGGGGCCCCCGCGAGGCGAGGAGCCTGGCGGGGTGCAGGGGTCCCCGCCGCAAAATAACGAACGCCAGGTCACCACCGACGGCAGCGAAGCCGATCGCATCAAGTACGGCACCGCCAGCTGGGTTTACGGCGAGGAGCTGAACCAGGTCACCGCGATCTGGTGGTCGCCCGACAGCACGACACTCGCGTACTACCGCTTCGACGAGAAACAGGTTCCCGACTACTACCTGCAGCTGGATCAAACCAAGCTGCAGAGCGCGATCGACACCGAGGCCTATCCCAAAGCCGGCGCACCCAACCCCATCGTCGAGCTCTTCGTCTACGACCTGGCCACGGGCACGACGACGAAAGTGGATGTGCGCGACGGCAAGCCGTTCGACAACGACGTCGTCGGCCACTACGTGTATGGCATCCGCTGGTCGCCGGCGGGTCCCGAAGGCAAAGGGGGCGATGTCCTGCTGTTCAACCGGACAAACCGCCGTCAGCAGATCATGGAGCTCGTTGCCGCCGATCCGATGACGGGCGAGGTGCGCGTGATCCTGCGCGAGGAATGGCCCACCGGCTGGGTCGAGAACTCGCCCACGATGAGATTGCTCGCAGACGGGAAGCGGTTCATCTGGCAGTCGGCGCGGAACGGCTGGAACAACTTCTATCTCTATGACCTCAACGGCACGCTGATCAATCCGATCACGTCGCACGATGCGTTCGAGACGATGAACATCGTGAAGCTGGACGAGGCGGCGGGCGTGATGTTCTACATGGCGCGCGACGGCGACAGTCCGCTGAAGCCCCAGCTCCATCGCGTCGGCCTCGACGGAAAGAACGACGTGCGGCTGACCGATCCGACGTTCCATCACACGGTTGGCTCCTGCGCTCCACCTTCGCCGCCTTCGGCGGCCGCGCCGGCTTCAGTGGACCGGTGCGGCATCTCACCCGACAACAAATATTTCGTCGACGTCTATCAGACGCACGACACGCCCCCGGCCACGCGGCTGGTCGACGCCGCGAACGGCACGGTCATCGCGGAGGTCGTCACGAGCGACATGACGAAGTGGCAGACGCTCGGCCTGAAGAAGGCGGAGCGCTTCACCTACACGGCCGCGGACGGGACGACGCCGCTCTACGGCATGCTGCAGTTTCCGTCGAACTTCGATCCCGCGAAGACATATCCCACGCTGGTGTCGGTGTATGGCGGGCCCGGGTCGTCCGCGGTCGACGAGCGATTCGTGACGCCGAGTCCGCTGACCGAATACGGGTTCCTGGTGCTCAACGTCGAGTCGCGCGCCGTGCCGGGCCGCGGCCGCCGCCAGCTCGATTCGCTGTACCTGAAGCTGGGACAGACCGAAGTCGACGACATGGCGGCGGGCGTCCGCGCGCTGTGGCCGCGCCCGTATTTCGACAAGGACCGCGTCGGCGTGCACGGCACGTCGTACGGCGGGTACGCGTCGATCCTGCTGCTGCTCAAGTATCCCGACGCCTTTGCCGCCGCGGCCGCCTCGTCGCCGGTGACGGCGTGGGATCACTACGACACGATCTACACCGAGCGCTACATGTGGATCCCGCAGGAGAACACGGAAGGCTACCTGGCGGGCAGCGCCATGCCGCTCGCCGGCAACCTGAAGGGCCGGCTGATGCTCTATTGGGGCACCGCCGACAACAACGTGCACCCGTCGAACATGATGCAGTTCATCGCGGCGCTGCAGCAGGCCGGTAAGAGCTTCGAGGTGCAGGTGGGCCCGGATCGCGGCCACACGGGGCTCAATCGCGATCGCATGATGGAGTTCTTCATCGAGAACCTCGTGCTGTGGCCGGCCGCGGCGACGACACGGATGCAGTAGGGAGTAAACGTGCCGGGTGTGGGCGTCGCTACTGCATGGACGTCTATGCCGTTCCCTACAGCCGCGCTTCTGGCGCTCGTCCTCACGCAGACACCCGTTCCGCCGCCGCAGACGCCGCAGGCTCCGGCGCCCGCCTCGCAGCGCCTGCGCGTCTTTCTCGACTGCGACTGCTTCGGCGAGTACATCCGCACGGAAGTCACCTTCGTCGACTACGTGCGCGATCGCGAGTCGGCCGATGTGCACGTGCTCGGGCAGAGCCGCGAAACGGGCGGCAGCGGCCGCGAGTACACGCTGCAGTTCATCGGACTCGGCAGGCTCGATGACTTCGACCTCGACCTGCGCGCGCTGACGACGGCCTCCGACACCGAGGACACGCGCCGCCGCGCGGTGCAGTCGGTGATCACGTCGGGCCTGCTGGTCTATCTGGCCAAGGCCGAAATTCCGGGCGCCATCGAGATCAACGTGGAGGCCGGGGATGCGCGCGCGCCCGCGCCGGCGGACGATCCCTGGAACTTCTGGGTGTACAGCCTTCGCGCCAACACCGAGTTCCAGGCCGAGGAGTCCAACCGCGAGTTCGAGTGGGGCATGTCGGCAAGCGCCGATCGCGTCACCGACGCCTGGAAGATGAGCTTCGGATTGCGCGCCGATCAGACGCGCGAGGAGTTCGACCTCGACGAGGACGACCCTGTCGAGAGCCGCCGCCACAGCCGCGAGTTCGACTTCCTCGTCGTCAAGAGCCTCGGCCCGCACTGGTCCACCGGCATCCGCGGCGAGACCGGCTCCTCGTCATTCGAAAACATGCGGTTCCAGGCCGTGGCCGCGCCGGCGGTGGAGTACAGCGTCTTTCCGTACGAAGACTACGCGCGCCGGCAGCTCCTCGCGACCTACTCGATCGGTCCCCGGCACAACCGGTATTACGAAGAGACGCTGTTCGGCAGGCAGCGCGAAACGCGCATCCGCCACGAGCTCGACGTGCGGTTCGATCGACGCGAGCGCTGGGGCACGCTGCAATTCGGGGTGGAACTGGGGCAGTACTTGCCCGAGACGGACCAGTACCGGGTCGAGGTCAACGGCGACGTCTCGCTTCGCGTCATTCGCGGCCTGTCGCTGTCGCTCGACGCCCGTGCCTCTCGCATCCGCGATCAGATTTCGCTGCCGCGGCGCGGCGCCACCGGCGAGGAGATCCTGCTGCGGCTGCGCCGCCTGCAGAGCGGCTACGAGTACGGCTTCGACGTCAGCTTCACTTATACGTTCGGCTCGATCTTCAACAACGTCGTCAATCCCCGGTTCGGCGGCGGGAACGACTTCCGCCGCCGCTGATCAGCGGTGACAGAGAATTGAAGATCTGCGATCTGCGATTGAAGATTCATTGCAGACTGCAGATCGGGCCACTGGCCATTTGCTCCGGGTCGCCAATGTCCAGTCGTCGATCTTCGATCTGAAATGAATCTTCAATCTCAGATCATCAATCTGCAATCCTGAAGAGGTGCGTTCTGCTGCGCAGGAAAATTTCGCCGCCGTCGACGGCCGGTGTCGTGACGAACGACTGATCGGCCAGCGTGTTGGTGGCGATGATCTCGAACGACGGCCCGGTCTTCGCCACGATGACGTCGCCTTCCTCGGTGGCGTAGTAGATTTTCCCGCCGGCAATCACCGGCGACGCCTTGATGTTGTACGGCTTCGGCAGCCGCACCTGGTGGTACAGCGGCTCGCCGGTGTCCGTCTTGAAGGCGCTGACCATCGCCGTGTCCGTGATCATGTAGAGGATGCCGTCGTGGAGCGCGGGCGACGCGGTGTACGACAGGCCGCGATCCTGTGTCCAGACGATCGCGTCGGTGCCGGTGAGGTCGCCGTCCTGGCCCAGGCGGACGGCCAGCAGCTTCGGATTGCGGTAGCCGCTCATCACGAACATCAGATCGCCGTGCTGCACCGGCTGCGGAATCGTGTTCTGGCCGAGTCCCGTGGCCGACCAGATCGGCGCGCCCGTCTCGAAGTCGTAGCTGTGCACGCGGCGTGAGGCGCTGACGATGATCTGCTTCTTGCCGGCGTGCCCGGCGACGTAGGGCGTCGACCAGTTCGTGACGCCGTCGGGCCGCGCCACGCGCCAGAGCTCCCTGCCGGTGGCCGCATCGAGCACGGCCATGAACGAGTCGCCCTCGTGATCCATCAGCATGATGAGCCGGTCGCCGTGCAGCACGGGCGCCGCGCCTTCGCCGAAGCCGCGGAACATCCGCAGCTGGACGCCGAAGTCCTTCTTCCAGAGCTCCTTGCCCTCCATGTCGTACACGTACAGCCCGCGCGAGCCGAACGACGCGTACACGCGCTTGCCGTCGGTGACCGGCGAGTTCGACGCGAAGCTGCCGTACATGTGGTGGTGGCCTTCATGCGGCGTCGCGACCGTGGCCGTCTTCTGCCAGATCACTTTGCCGGTGGCGCGATCGAGCGCGATGACGTCGAAGCGATGCTCGACGAGCGCGGGACCGCCGCCGCCCCGGCGCCCGCGCCCTTCCGGCGCCGCGGCGGGTGCCGGCGCCGTGCCGGTCGGAATGGCGGTCGTCACGAACACGCGATTGCCCCACACGACGGGCGAGGAGTGGCCCTTGCCGGGAATTTCCACCTTCCAGGCCACGTTCGACGAGTCGGACCAGGTCGTGGGCGCATCGCCAACCGCGACGCCGTTGTTCGACGGCCCGCGCCACTGGTGCCACTGGCTCCCGGGCTGGGCGGACTGAGCGGCGGCGGCAAGGGCAAGGACGAGCAGGAGTCGAGTCATATACTCACGGTTACGACATGGACCACGAGGAGTTTCGCCGCCGGGGCCATCAATTAATTGACTGGATAGCGGACTACCGCGGCTCCGTGGCGTCGCGGCCGGTCATGGCTCAGACGGCGCCCGGCGCGGTGCGCGCGCAACTGCCGGCCGAGCCGCCTCAGCAAGCCGAGCCGTTCGACGCGATCGTCGCGGATCTCGACGCCGTGATCATGCCCGGCCTCTCGCACTGGCACCATCCCGCGTTCTTCGGCTACTTCCCCTCGAACGGCACGCTTGCCAGCGTACTCGGCGATGTCACGAGCACCGGCCTCGGCGTGCTCGGGCTCGCGTGGCAGAGCAGCCCCGCGCTCACCGAGCTCGAGGAGGTCGTCTGCGACTGGCTGCGCCAGATGACCGGTCTCAGCGCCGCATGGAGCGGCGTCATTCAGGACACCGCCTCGACGAGCACGCTGGTCGCGCTGATCTGCGCGCGCGAGCGCGCGACCGGCTTCAGCCTCACGCGCGGCGGGCTGCAGGCGGAAGCCGTGCCCCTCGTGATCTACACGTCGCGCCACAGCCACAGCTCGGTCGAGAAGGCGGCGCTGCTTGCCGGCTTCGGCCGCGAGAACATCCACGTCGTCGCCCACGACGGGAAGTGCGCGATGGATCCGGCTGCGCTCGCCGGCGCAATTGCCGCCGATCGCGCGCGCGGCCGGCAGCCCTGCGCGATAGTCGCGACCTGCGGCAGCACGACGACGACGGCCCTGGATCCGCTGAAAGAGATTGGCGCGATCGCGGGCCGCGAAGGCGTTTGGCTGCACGTCGACGCCGCGATGGCGGGATCGGGGATGGTGCTGCCCGAGTGCCGGTGGATGTGGGACGGCATCGAGCAGGCCGACTCGCTGGTGATCAATCCGCACAAGTGGCTCGGCGCGGCGTTCGACTGTTCTGTCTATTACGTGCGCGATCCGCAGCATCTCGTGCGCGTGATGTCGACCAACCCGAGCTACCTGCGGACGGCGGCCGACGCCGAGGTGAAGAACTACCGCGACTGGGGCATTCCGCTCGGCCGCCGGTTCCGCGCGCTGAAGCTGTGGTTTCTGATCAGGGAAGCGGGCGTCGAGGGCCTGCAGGCCCGGCTGCGGCGCGATCTGGAGAACGCGCAGTGGCTGGCCCGCGAAATCGAGGCGGCGGACGAGTGGCGGCTGCTCGCGCCGGTGCCGCTACAGACGCTGTGCGTGCGCCACGAGCCGCCGGGACTCGCAGGCGACGCGCTCGATCGCCACACGCTCGCATGGGTCGAGCGCATCAACCGATCCGGCGCCGCCTATCTCACGCCCGCCCTGCTCGACGATCGCTGGATGTGCCGCGTGTCGATCGGCGCCATCGCGACCGAGCGCGAGCACGTACAGGCGCTTTGGACCCTGATGCGGAACTCTGCGCGCATATACTTCCTACACACATGACTGGACGGGTCGTCGGCCACTACCGCATCCTCGATCGCATCGGGGCGGGCGGGATGGGCGTGGTGTTCAGCGCGGAAGACACGCGGCTGCAGCGGCGCGTCGCGCTCAAATTCCTGCCGGGCGACGCACGCCGCGACGAGGGGTCGCGCGACCGGATGTTCGCCGAGGCCCGCGCCGCGTCGGCGCTCGATCACGCCAACATCTGCACCGTGTACGCCATCGAGGAGACCCCCGAGGCCGAGGTTTTCATCGTCATGCCCGCGTACTCGGGCGAGACGCTCAAGACAAAGCTCGATCGTGCCGGCGCGCTTGCGCCCGGCGAGGCGCTGAAGATTGCGGGGCAGATTGCGGAAGGCCTGTCGCGCGCGCACGCGGCCGGCATCGTGCACCGCGACATCAAGCCCGCCAACATCATCGTGACCGACGACGGTGTGCCGAAGATCCTCGATTTCGGGCTGGCGCTGGATCCCAACGTCACGATGCTGCAGGCGCAGGCCACCGCCGGCACGCTCGCGTACATGTCTCCCGAGCAGGTGTCGGGCGAGCCGATCGATGCGGGCGCCGACATGTGGGGCCTCGGCGTCATGCTCTACGAGATGCTGGCCGGCGTCGCGCCGTTCCAGGGCGAGACGGCCAGCGCGCTGCTCGCCGCGATCCTCAGGGCATCTCCGCGCCCCGTCGCACAGCTCGTGCCCGGCCTGCCCGCGCCGGTGACCGCGATCGTCACGCGCGCGCTCGCGCCGTCGCCCGGGGCGCGCTACGCGCGCATCGACGACATGCTTGCCGACCTGCGCGCGGCGATGCGCGAGAGCGACACCGGATCGCGCGCGCCGGCGGCGCGGCGCGTGCCGTCGATTGCCGTGCTGCCGTTCGTCGATATGAGTCCGGCGAAGGATCAGGACTGGTTCTGCGAAGGCATCGCCGAGGAGCTGATCAACGCGCTCGCGTCGCTGCAGAACGTGCGTGTCGCCGCGCGGACCTCATCCTTCCAGTTCAAGGATCAGTCTCTCGACGTGCGCGCCATCGGCGAGAAACTCGACACGCAGACCGTGCTCGAAGGCAGCGTGCGCAAAGCGGGCAAGCGGCTGCGCATCACCGTGCAGCTGATCGACGTCTCGACCGGCTACCACCTCTGGTCCGAGCGGTACGACCGCGACATGGACGACGTGTTCGCCGTGCAGGACGACATCGCCAGAGCCGTCGTCGACAAGCTGCGCGTCAGGTTGACGGGCGACGAGACGGCCGAGCCGCTGGTCAAGCGCTACACGGCAAAGCCCGAGGCGTACCAGAAGTATCTGGAGGGGCGCTACTACTGGACCCGGCGCCACACCGGCGCCTTCCAGAAAGCCATTGAATGCTTCTCGGAAGCGGTGGCGCTGGATCCCGACTACGCGCTCGCGCATGCCGGACTCGCCGACGCCTATTCGATTCTCAGTCTGTATGGCTTCGTGCCGGTGTCGCACACGCGGGCGAAGGCCATCGCATCCGCCGAGCGGGCGATAGCGCTCGATCCCGATCTGAGCGAGGCCGTCGCTTCGATGGCGCTGGCGACGTGGAGCCAGAACCGCGATTGGGTGGGCGCCGTGGCGCTCTACGAACGCGCGCTCGAGCTCAATCCGCACGACAATTCCGCGCGCGGCCAGCTCGGTACGGTGCTCGTCTACCTCGGGCGCTTCGAGGAGGGCCTCGCGCTCGAACAGGAAGCAGCGCGCGCGGAGCCGCTGTCGCCCGTCCTCGGCTTCTATTACGCGGCCGGCCTTGGCTTCGTGCGCGCCTTCGACGAGGCGGTCGCCGAATGCGATCGGGTGCTCGCGCTGCACCCCGACTTCACGCTCGCGCTCTGGATCAAAGCCGGGGCGCTGCTCTGGGCCGGACGGCACGACGCCGCGCTCGTCGTCGCGGAGCGGTGCGCGGAGCTTTCACCCGACAGCGTGATGATCGGGGCCATCAGGGGCACCATTCGCGCCAGCACCGGCCGCATTGGCGAGGGCAGAGAGGCCCTGGCTGGTCTGCTGGAGCGAAGCCGGCATGAGTACGTGCCGCCGCTGCTGATCGCGGACTTCTACTCGGCGCTCGGCGACGCCGGCGAAACCCTGCAGTGGATCGAGCGCGCGTGGGAGGCCCACTCCGGTTTTCTCCCGCGCGTGGCCTTCGAGCCCAACTACGACTGGCTTCACGACGACCCGCGCTTCGTCAGCATGATGCAGCGCTTCGGCTTCGAGGAGGCCTACCGCGGCGGCACCGCGCTTCGGCTCAGAACGCCGGTGCCGGCTTCTCCGGATCCGCGGCCGGCAGCAGGATAGACACTGTCGAGCCCGTGCCGGGCTCGCTGTGCACGGCCAGAAAGCCGCCCATCTGTCGGATGAGGCCGTACGCGGCCGACAGCCCCAGCCCGGATCCCTGTCCGATCTCCTTCGTGCTGAAGAACGGATCGAGCGCGTGCGCGCGCACGTCGGGGCTCATCCCCGCGCCGCTGTCCTTGACATCCACGCGATGGAACCGGCCCGCCGCTTTTTCGCCCGGTGGCAGCGGGCTGTCGGCCAGCACGCGAATCGCAATCACGCCCTCGCCGCCCAGCGCGTCGCGCGCGTTCAGGACGATGTTGAGCAGCGCCTGGTGCAGCAGCGGCTCGTCCGCCGTCACGAGCACGGACGCCGGGCTCGGCAGCGTTCGCAGGGTGATGCCGCCTTTCATGTGCCTCGCGAGCGCCGGCGCGGCGGCCTCGACGAACCTGTTCAAGTCGATCGTGGCGCCCGGCAGCGCCTGCTGCCGGCTGAACGCCAGCAGCTGCGTCGTCAAAAGGGCGGCGCGCTCCGCGGCGCCCACGATCTCGCGCGCGTCCCCCGCCTCCGCCGACTGGGCGGGCAGCGCCTCGGTCAGCGACTGCGCGTAGCCCATGATGATCGTCAACAGGTTGTTGAAGTCGTGCGCGATGCCGCCCGCCAGCCGCGAGACGGCTTCGAGCTTCTGCGTCTGCAGGCGGCGGGCATCCGCTTCCTTGCGATCGGTGATGTCGAGGAGGATCACCCGCATGCCGGCGACGGCGCCGTCTTCGTCGCGCTTGTGGCGCGAGCTGACGAGCATCCAGACCACGTCACCGCTCTTGCGCCGGAAGGCGCGTTCGATCGGCTCCGGCGGCGACGTCGATTGCAGCCGTCTCAGTACCGACAGCCGCACGAGCTCCGGGTCCTGGGCGATGGTCCACACGTGGCGGCCGAGCATCTCGTGACGCGCGTAGCCGAACAGCGCGAGCTCGGTGTCGTTGACGCGCGTGACGCGGCCCTCGGCATCAATCTCGTGATATCCGACCGGCGCGCGCATGAACAGATCTTCGAAATCGTCAGTCGCATGGCGGTGCGACAGATCGCGCACGAAGACGAGGATGCGGCTCTCTTCCGGATTCGCGAGGCGCACCGCGACTTCGACGGGCACTTCGCAGCCGTCCTTGCGGACGATCCAGCTTTTGTACTGGGCCTCCAGCATCTCGCCGGCCAGGC
>DATKDT010000063.1:0-25944 GCA_035512575.1 Vicinamibacterales bacterium
TAGCGGCCGGCCTGATAGTGCGTGTATCCGAGCTCGCTGTGGTTACGCCAATATCCCGGCCGCCGCTCTATCGCGCGTTCGAGCTCCACGACGGCCTTCTCCAGCTCGCTGCGCTCGATGTAGACACCGGCCATCAGCCGGTACGCATCGTCGTTCCATGGCCGCATCGCCATCACGCGGCGAAGCTCTTCTTCGGCGGCTTTCAGGTCACCGACTCCCTGGTGCATGACGGCCAGCGACAGTCGCACCTCGGGCTGCTCCGGATCGATCAGGAGGCCATCGAGGATGGCTTTTGTCGCCTTCGTGGTCCACACGGGATCCTGCGTCTGCCGGTACTTCGACCAGTACGCTTGTCCAAGGCCGGCGTACGCGAGCGTGAACCGGTCGTCTTTCGCGATGGCGCTTTCGAACAGCCGCACCGCGTGATCGACATCGTCGGGCCGCTCGAGGAAGTGACGGGCCTGCGCATAGTCCGCGTAGGCCTCCTGATTCATCGTGGCCGCCGGATTCTGCGCGGCGCCGGAAGAGACCGCATTCTCCGCCGTCAGCGCCGCAATCACGCCCTGCGCAATTCGTTGATGCAGATCGAAGATCTGCGCGAGGTCGCCCGCATAGCTTCCCGCCGGCCGCTTCTCACCATCGGCGGTGACGAGCGACACATCGACGTCCAGTGTCTGGCCTGTCCGGCGCAGATGGCCTTCGACGACGAAGCCGGCGCCGAGGGTTTTGGCGGCGGCCGCGGCGCTGGCCGCGGTGCCGGCGGCTTCGCGCGTCTGATCCAGCGACAGCAGGCGCACCGACTGCAGCGACGACAACAGGTTGGCGACGCCGTCGGTCAGGCCCACCGCAATCGGATCGTTCAGCGCGTCGCCGGTCGCATTCGTGAACGGCAGCACGGCCAGCACGGAGCCGCGCGCCGACACGACCGCGCCGTTCGAGTCGCGCAGCCACTGCCAGCCGGCGACGGCCAGGATGACGGCCGCAAGCGCGATGAGCGCGATCCTCGGCGCCGGCGGCCGGCCCGCCACGCGCGCCGGCGTCACGTCCCCCCGCCCGCGTGCGATGGCCTTGCGCGCCTGCCGCAGATCGCGCGCGAGCTCGCCCGCACGCTGAAAACGATCCGCGGGCTCGCGCGCCATCGCCCGCGCGACAATCGCGCTGACGACCGGCGGTGTGGCCGGCACGAGCTCGGCCACCGGCCGCGCGTCGCCCTTCAGCACCGCCATCGCCGTGCTGAGCAAATCGCCCGTCGGATACGGCGGGCGTCCGGTCACCATTTCGTAGAGCAGCACGCCCAGCGCGTAGATGTCGGTGCGCTCGTCGGCCCGTCCGCCGCCCAGCTGCTCGGGCGCCATGTATCCGGGCGTGCCCGCCAGCCGTCCCGCGTCCGCGTGCGACGTCACGGTCGGCGTCGCCCCCTGGTCCTGGTCGCGCGCCGCGGGCTGCGCGATGCCGAAGTCCAGGATCTTGGCCTTGCCCTCCGGCGTGATCTGGATGTTGGCCGGCTTCAGGTCGCGATGGACGATGCCGCGAGTGTGCGCTTCGGCGAGGCCTTCGGCAACCTGCGCGCCGATTTCGAGCGCGCGCGCCGGCGGCAGCGATCCGCGGGCGATGTGCCGCGCGAGGCTCTCGCCCGGCACGTATTCCATGACGATGGTCGGCCCGTCCGGCGTGTCGAGGACGTCGTAGATGGTCGCGATGTTGGGATGCGAGAAGCCGGCGGCGGCGCGAGCTTCCTGCAGGACGCGGCCGCGCGCGACGTCGCTCGCGAGCGACGGATCGGACAGCTGCTTGAGCGCGACCTCGCGGTTGAGCCGCGTGTCGCGGGCCAGATAGACGCGTCCCATGCCGCCCGCGCCAAGCGGGCTCTGAATCAGATAGGGACCGATCGAGTCGCCTGAATTCATCGTGGCACGCAGGGGTCGCGTGGCAACCCTACGCCGAGTCCGTCAGGCCGTCAACTGGCGGGAGCGGCGCCGGGCGGCAGGATGCCTGTTTCTTTCGGCCCATGTCGCTCCTGAAACTATATGATGCCGCCCGGCCATCCATGCCGCGCGACCCGCTCTACATCTTCGCCGTCCTCTGCCTGCTCATCGTCGCCTCCGAATGGCTGGCGCGGCGGAAGGGCTTCCGCCATCTGGGCTCGGCCCTGATCGTCATCCTGCTGGGCGCGCTCGTCGCCAACCTCGGCGTGATTCCCGCTGGATCGCCGCCCGACGCGCCGGTGCCCGTCTACGACGCGATCTTCGCGTATGTCGCGCCGCTCGCGCTGTTCTGGCTGCTGCTGCACGTCAACCTGCGCAGCCTCCTCTCGGTCGGCCTGCCGATCATCGCGCTGTTCCTGGCCGGATCGGCGGGCACGCTGCTCGGGGCCGTCGCGGCCATGCGGCTCGTGAACCTGGGCGAGGTCATCGGGCCGTTTGCCGGACCGGTCGCCGGGATGTTCACCGGCACGTACACCGGCGGCGGCATCAACTTCAACGCGATTGCGCTCCACTACGGCGTCGTGCGCGAAGGCGCGCTGTTCGCCGGCGCCACGGTGGTCGACAACATCGTCACCACGATCTGGATCGTGGCGACGCTGGCGGTGCCGCGCCTGTTCGCGGCCGCGTGGCAGCGCCGCGCGCGCGCCGCGGCGCGCGAGACGGCGGCGCCGATCGTCAACCTCGAGGCCGAGCGCGAAACGCTCGACCCGCTGAAGCTGGCGGTTGTGCTCGCGCTGGGCGCCGCCGCGCTGTGGGTGTCGATGCTGGCCGCCTCCGCGTTCGCGGCCGCGGGTGTGCCGGTGCCGATGATTCTGATCATCACGACGCTCGCGCTCGTCCTCGCGCAGGTGCCGGCCGCCAGCAGCCTGCCGGGGCCGCGCGTCCTCGGGATGTGGGCCGTGTACCTGTTTCTCGCGGTCGTCGGCGTCTTCTGCGACGTGCGCGCGATGGGCGGGCTCGGCCTCCTCGGTGTGGCGCTGCTGGCCTTCGCCACCCTGACCGTCGCCATTCACGGGCTGGTCATCTTCGGCGCCGCATGGATCTTCCGCATGGATCTCGCCGCCGCCGCGGTCGCCTCGCAGGCCAACGTCGGCGGCAGCACGAGCGCGCTTGCGCTGGCCAAGAGTCTCGGACGCGAGGATCTGCTGCTGCCCGGCATTCTGCTCGGCGCGCTCGGGAACGCGCTGGGCACGTTCCTCGGCTTTGCAGCCGCGGCGTTGGCATGACCGCCGCGGCGTTGGCACGACCGCCGCGGTCGCGTAGACTCCCTCCGATGATGCGAGCCGCCTCCGCATGAAGTTCTCGGGCAGCCAGCTCGGCTATCTGCTGCGCAACCGCGAAACGCGCGGCAACCTGCGCGCGCTGCTGAAATACCTCCTGCTGCTCGCGGCGATGGTCACGCTCTACGCCGTGCTCTTTCACGTCATCAAGGCCCGTGTCGAGGGCGAGCAGTACTCCTGGATCACCGGGTTCTACTGGACGCTCGTCGTGATGACCACGACCGGCTTCGGCGACATCAACTTCACGAGCGACATCGGGCGGCTGTTCACCGTCGTCGTGCTGCTCTCCGGCGTGTTCTTCCTGCTGGTCATGCTGCCGTTCATGTTCATCAGCCTGTTCTATGCGCCCTGGCTCGAGGCGCGCGTGCGGCTGCGGGCGCCGCGCCAGCTTCCCGACGACATCAGCGGCCACGTCATCCTCACCGAGTACGACGCGATCGCCACCGGGCTGGTCGAGCGGCTGCGCGCCGAGCAGATCCCCTACTACGTCATCGAGCCGGATCCCACGAAGGCCGCCGCGATGATCGGCGAGGGCATCTCGGTCGTCGCCGGCGACAACGACGCCAGCGCCACCTATCGCAACATGCACGCGGACCGCGCGCGGCTGCTGCTGGCCAACTGCGAGGACACCGTCAACTCGAACATCACCCTCACCGCGCGCGAGGCGTCGCACACGCTGCCGATTGTCGCCATCGCGGAGGAGGAAGACTCGATCGACGTCCTCGAGCTGAGCGGCGCGACGACCGTGCTGCCGCTCAAGCACCGGCTGGGCGAGTACCTGGCCAACCGCGTCGACACCGGCGACAGCGACGCGCACGTCATCGGCGCGTACCGCGGGCTGCAGATCGCGGAGCTGCCGGCGCGCGATACGATCCTCGCGGGCGAGACCGTGCGCGGCACGCGCCTGCGCGAACGGCACGGCATCAGCGTCGTCGGCCTCTGGGAGCGCGGCAAGCTGAAGCCGGCCTTTCCGCTCTCGACGATCGCGCCCGACAGCGTGCTCGTGCTCGCCGGCACGGAGGCGCAGATCGCGGCGCTCAACGCGGCGATGCCCGCGCTCCATGAGGCCGGCGCGCCCGTCCTGATCATCGGCGCCGGCAAGGTCGGCCAGGCCGCGGCGCGCGCGCTGCGGCGCAAGGGCGCCGCCGTGCACGCCATCGATCGTAGCGCGCACGCGCTCGAGCCCATGCGCGAGGACGGCGTCGCGCTGTTCCCGGGCGACGCGGCCGATCGCCGTCTGCTCCACCAGGCCGGCATCGACGCGGCGTCGTCGGTGCTCCTCACCACCAACGACGATGCGATGAACATCTACCTGGCGGTGTACTGCCGCCGGCTCAATCCCTCCGTGCGGATCGTCAGCCGCATCACGCACGAGCGCAACGTCGAGGCGATTCACCGCGCGGGCGCCGATTTCGTGCTGAGCTACACGACGCTCGGCGTGGAGTCGGTGATGTCGCTGCTGCGCGGCTACGAGCTGGTGGTGCTCGGCGAAGGCGTGCAGATGTTCTCGATTCCGATGCCAAAGGCGCTCGGCGGGAAGAAGCTGGCCGAGTCGGGCATCGGGTCGAACACGGGGTTGAGCGTCGTCGCGCTCGATCGCGACGGCGAGCTCGTGACGTCGCTGAGCGCCGGGATGACCCTGCCGAAAGACGCGTCGCTCATCATGCTGGGGAGCATGGAGCAGCGGACGAAGTTCGCCGAGCTGTTCGAATAGGGCCCCAGCCCATCCGCACGGACCTCGTCCGGGCCCAACTGTTGCAGTACGCCGGTGACAGAGCCTGATGATTCCCACCGAGCCCATCGGCAGCATTCCCCGCCCGGCGCCTCTTCTCGAGGCAATCGAGCGCACCGGAAGCGACGATCCCGCGCTCGAGCCGCTCTATCGCGACGCCATTCGCGACACCGTCGCGCGCTTCGAGGCCACCGGTTCCCCGGTCATCACCGATGGTGAGCAGCGCAAGTACCACAACTTCTGGACCTACTGCGTTCACGGCCTCTCGAATACCTCGCCCGACGGCTTCAAGATCCCGTTTTCGGCCGGTCACGTGCGGCGCATGCCCAGGCTCACGAGCGGGCCGTTCCGGTACCAGCGCTACGCGGACGCCTATCTGGCCGAGGCGCAGCCGCACGCCGCGCGGCCGATGAAGCAGGCGGTGATCTCGCCATCGGCGCTCAGCCTGATGTATCCGTCCGAGGGCATTCCGGGCTATTCGCGCCAGCAGTTCCTCGAGGACCTGCTGGCCGAGCACCTCGGCGAGATCCGGCGCTGCTTCGCCAAGGGCGCGTACAAGGTCCAGATCGACTTCACCGAAGGACGGCTCGCGATGAAGATCGATCCCTCCGGGGCGCTGCTGCACAGCTTCATCGATCTCAACAACCTCGCGCTTTCGCAGCTGTCGGCGGAGGAGCGGGCCCGCACCGGCGTGCACACGTGTCCCGGCGGCGACCGTGACTCCACCCACAGCGCCGATGTCGACTACGCGGAGCTGCTGCCGAGCCTCTTCGAGCTGAAGGTCGACAACTTCTACATCGCCCTCGCGGGTGAACAGGATCGCCCCCGCGTGCTGCAGATCATCCGCAAGTACATGAAGCCCGGGCACACGGTCTTTGCCGGCGTCGTGGCGCCCATCGATCCGCGCATCGAAACGCCCGAGGAGGTCCGCGACCGCACGCTCGAGGCGGCCGAGCACATTCCGCCCGATCGGCTCGGCACCACCGACGACTGCGGCTTCTCGCCCTTCTGCGACGACGTGTCGACGACGCGCGACACGGCGTTCGCGAAGATCAAGGCGCGCGTGGACGGCACGGCGCTGGCGAGTGCGGCACTCGGACTCGCGTGATGTCGACGCTCCCCAACGAAGACGCCCGGCTGCGATCCGTCGCACTGCAGACCGCGCAGAGCATCCTGCGCGCGCGCCAGCGCGCCGAAGAGGAGCTGCTGCGCACGCGCGAGGCGCTGCGCCAGTCGGAGGAGCGGCTGAAGGCCGCGCTCAGCGCGGCCGGCACCGGCACCTTCCGGTGGGACTTCGCGAGCGGCGAGGTGCAGTGGGACGGCAATCTCGATCGGCTCTTCGGGCTCGAGGGCGGGCCCAGCCCCCGTTCCTTCGACACGTTCATCAACGCCGTGCATCCCGACGATCGCGCGGCGGTCGCCGAGGCTGCCGGCAGGGCGCAGCGCGACGGCGCTGACTTCGACATGGAGTTCCGTGTGGTCTGGCCAGACGGCTCGGTGCATTGGATCCACGACAAGGCGCGGACGTGCCGCGACGAACGGGACGAGCCTGCCTACATGACCGGCGCGTGCGCCGACGTCACCAGCCGCCGCGAAGCGGCCGAAGCGCAGCGCAGGAACGAAGAGCGGCTTCGCGCCATGTTCAACCAGGCGGCCGTGGGCATTGCGATCGCGGAGCTCGACGGCCGGCTGGCCGACGTCAACGCCAAGTTCGCCGAGATCGCCGGCTACTCCGAGGCGGAGCTCCGGCAGCGGACCTTTCTCGACATCACGCATCCCGACGACGTCACGGACACCCGCGAGGCGATGCAGGCGCTGCTTGCCGGGACCGCGGCCGCGTCGTCGATGGAAAAACGGTACGTGCGCCGAGACGGATCGATCGTCTGGAGCCTCACGACCGTCACGGTGCTCAGGGACGAGAGCGGGCGGCCGCAGCAGCTCATCGGCGTCATCGAAGACATCACCGCCAGAATCGAAGCCGAGACGGCCCTGCGCGAGGAAACGCGCGTGCTCGAGCTGCTCAACGAGACCGGCAAGACACTCGCCTCGCAGCTGGATCTCGAGGCGGTCATCCAGGCGGTCACCGACGCCGGCCGCGACCTGAGCGGCGCGGCCATGGGCGCCTTCTCCTACAACACCGTCGACGACAACGGCGAGTCGCCGATCCGCGTCGACGACGTGCTGGCCGATTCGCGCTACAGCACCATGGCGCCGCATCACGGCATGCCGGAAGGGCATCCGCCCATCCGCAGCTTCCTGGCCGTGCCGGTCCGCGCGCGATCGGGTGACGTGATCGGCGGCCTGTTCTTCGGGCATCCGCAGCCCGGCGTCTTCACCGCGCGGTCCGAGCGTCTCATCGTCGGTCTCGCGGCGCAGGCGGGAATCGCGTTCGACACGGCGCGCCTGTTCGAAGCGGCGCAGCAAGCTGCCGAGGAGCGCCAGGTGCTGCTCGACAGCGAGCGGCTCGCGCGCGGCGAGGTCGAGCGCATGAGCAACGTGAAGGACGAATTCCTGGCGACGCTGTCGCACGAGCTGCGCACGCCGCTCAACGCGATTCTGGGCTGGGTGCGGCTGATGGGCAGCGGCAACCTGGATCAGCAGACCATGCAGCGCGCGCTCGAGATCATCGAGCGCAACACGCGCCTGCAGGCACAGCTGATCGAGGATCTGCTCGACGTGTCGCGCATCATCAGCGGCAAACTGCGGCTCGACCTGCGACCCGCGGCGCTGTCGTCGGTCGTCGAAGCGGCCATCGAGGCGGTGCGGCCGACCGCCGACGCCAAGCACATCACGATGGAGTTCCACGCCACGGCCGCCAGCGACAACGTGCTGATCGACCACGGCCGCATGCAGCAGGTGGTGTGGAACCTGCTGAGCAACGCGTTGAAGTTCACGCCCGAGCACGGCCGCGTCACGATTGCCCTGTCGGCGCAGGACTCGACGCTGTCGCTGCGCGTGACCGACACGGGTGTGGGGATCAATCCGGAATTCCTGCCGTTCGTCTTCGACCGCTTCCGGCAGGAAGACGCGGCGACCACGCGCGCGCACGGCGGCCTCGGCCTCGGGCTGTCGATCGTGCGCCACCTCGTGGAACTGCACGGCGGACGGGCGACGGCGGAAAGCGAAGGCGAGGGCCAGGGCTCGACCTTCGCGGTGGCGCTGCCGCTGGCCGAGACGTCCGCGCTCGCCAAGAACTACGCCGCGACGGCGTCGGCCGTGCTCGACGACCTGCCGTCGCTCGAAGGCGTACACGTGCTGCTGGTGGAAGACGAGCAGGACGCGCGCACGCTGACGACGACGCTGCTCGAGCGGCAGGGGGCGCGCGTGACGGCCGCCAGCACGGCGAGCGAGGCGCTCGCGGCGCTCGAGGCCGAAGTGCCCGACGTGCTGCTCAGCGACATCGCCATGCCGGGGATGGACGGCTACGAGCTGATCCGGCAGGTGCGCGAGAAGGACGAATGGTCGCGCATCCCGGCGGCGGCGCTGACGGCGTTCGTGTCGCCGACCGATCGCGGGCGCGCGCTGCTCGCCGGCTTCGACACGCACGTGCCGAAGCCCGTCGAGCCCGCGGAGCTGATGGCCGTGGTGGCCGCGCTGGCCGATCGGCGGCCGGCCGCCACACTGCGCAAGCGCGCGTTCAGCTCAGTTCAGCGATCCACACCGCCTTGATCGACGGCACCGCGCGCAGCGCGCGCTCGAGCGCGTCGCGATCGGCCAGCGCGGCATCCCGATCGAGCGCCGCCACCGCCACCGCCACACCGTCCTTGCGCCCGAGCGACAGGCTGGCGATGTTGATCCCGTGCTCGCCCAGCACCGTGCCGACCCCGCCCACCACGCCCGGCCGATCGTCGTTGCACACCACCAGCACCGTGCCTTCGAGCGGCGCGTCCACTTCGATGCCGTCGACGAGCACGAGCCGCGGCTCGCGCCCGTGCGCGACGACACCTTCTAAATGCAGGATCGGCGGGGACCCCTGCACCCCGCCTGGCTCGGTCGCTCGCGGGGCCCCAACGCCCCGCTCCGCTCCCTGCGCACCCTTGCTGGTGTGGGACAGATGGACTTGCAGCGAGATCAGGCCGACGAAGCGGCGCGGACGCGCGCTGACGGTTTCGGCCACTTCGATGCGGCGCGCCGCGGCCAGCTGACGCGCGTTCACCACCGACACGCCTTCCGACAGGATCGACGACAGCAGGCCCGCGAGCGCGGAGGTGGCGACGATGGGATGCGGCGAATCGGCGACCTCGCCGTAGGTGCGGACGCCGACGGCGTCGATCCGGCCGGTGGCCAGCTGTCCCGCCAGTTTGCCGAGGCGCTCGGCGACCACGAGATACGGCTGGAGCATCGCCGCAGCGGCCTTCGACGGCGACGCGAGGTTGACGGCGTTGAGCACGTCGCCGCGGGAGAGGAACGCCTCCACCGCCGCCACCGTGTCGATGGCCGCCGCCTGCTGGCCTTCCATCGTCGACGCGCCCAGGTGCGGCGCCGCGACGACCTGCGGCAGCCGCGGCAGCCTGAAGTCCGTCGGCGGCTCGGTCTCGTAGACATCGATGCCCGCGCCGGCCACATGCCCCGATTCGATCAGGTCGGCCAGGGCCTCCGGATCGATCAACTCTCCGCGCGCCGTGTTGATGATGCGCACGCCCTTCCGGCACGACTCGATGCGCGCGCGATCGAAGAGATGCCGCGTCGCGGGCGTCGACGGCAGGTGCAGCGAAATCCAGTCGGCCTTGCGGCACAGCTCGTCGAGCGTGACGAGCTCGACGCCCGCTTCCTCGGCGACGTCCTGCGACAGAAACGGATCGTGCGCGACGATGCGCATCTCGAACGCCTGCGCGCGGCGCGCCACTTCCTGCCCGATGCGGCCGAAGCCCACGAGCCCGAGCGTCTTGCCGCGCAGCTCGATGCCGGCGAAGGCCTTCTTCTCCCAGCGTCCGTCCTTCATCGCGCGATCGGCGGCCGGCGTGTGCCGCGCGAGCGACAGCATCATCGCCATGGCGAGCTCCGCCACGCTGACGCTGTTGGCGCCCGGCGCGTTGACCACGAGCACGCCGCGCGCGGTGGCCGCGGGCACGTCGATGGTGTCGACGCCGGTGCCCGCGCGCGCGACGATGCGCAGCCGGGGGGCGGCGTCGAGCAGGCCGGCGGTGACTTTGGTGGCGCTGCGGACGATGAGGGCGTCGGCGTCGGCGAGGGCCGCGATCAGCTCCTCGCGCGGGCGGCCGGCGGTGGTGGTGATGGTCCAGCCCTGGCCGGTCAGCGGCTCGAGGGCTGCCGCGGGCATGTCATCGGCGACGACGATCTTCACGCGGGCGATCTTACTCGTTCGGGGTTGGATCGTCGGCTGCGGCCTGCGCCAGGAAACCCGTAATCTTCTTGACGTAGTTGCGCGTTTCGCGGAACGGCGGAATGCCGCCATAGCGGGCCACGTTGCCTGGGCCCGCGTTGTAGCTGGCGAGGGCCAGCGCGTAGTTGTTGCCGTGCATGTCGAGCAGCTTGCGCAGATAGCGCACGCCGCCCATCACGTTCTCGCGCGGGTCGAACGGATTTTCGATGTCGAAGTCCTGCTGCAGCGCCGGCATCAGCTGCATCAGGCCCTGCGCGCCGACGGGCGACTTCGCCATCGGGTTGAAGTTGGACTCGGCGCGGATGACCGCGCGGATCAGATCCGCATCGACGCCGTACTTCGTGGCGGCCTCGGCGATCAGGTGATCGAAACGGTTCTCGCGCGGCACCAGGCGGAAGTCCGCCGTGGTGACCACGACGCTGCCTACCGGTTGGGTCAGCGTGCTGATCGTCCAGGGCGTGCCGGCGCCGGCCAGCGTGAATGCGGCAAACAGCAGACCCCGGGTGGCGCGGCGGCGACGATCGCCATGGCGGCGATCCGGCCCCGAATAGGTGGACGGATGGCTCGGATCCCGGCGGTCGGAGCGGCGGCGTCCCGGCCCGAAGGGCCCGGTCAGCGCGTCAAGAAGTCCTCGTCGATTTTTTTCAGCCATCATAATCACCGGGGCAAAAGCGCCCAGTGACTATGACAACTCCAAACGTCGTGCCGTCCCAGACGATTATGTAAGTCCATCTCTAATAAGGACTTGTATAGATGGCCTGATTCGACCTTGGCCGTTTCCGGGGATTATTCGGCACATCCCTACACAGAGATCCACGGTGCCTGGCGCCGGGCCTTCGTCCACCTCAGCAGTCGATCCAGTGCAGCCCCGGTGGCGGGGTCCAGGCCGGGCCCCGGAGGCCTCACGCCCGGATGCGCGAGCACGCCCCGCCGCCGCAGCACTTCCTTCCGGATCGCCATGCCGATGCCCTCCTGGAATTCGAAGCGCATCAACGGCACGAAGTCATAGAAGACCTCGGCCGCCTCGTCGACGTTGCCGCTCGCATACAGGCCCACGATCTCCACCAGCGCTTCGGGATACGCGAAGCCCGTCATGGCGCCGGCGGCGCCGTTCATCAGCTCTTCGAGCAGGAACACGCCGCCGAGGCCTCCAAAAATATCGATTTCGATCCCGTTCGCCTGCGCGAGGATTTTCGTGATCTTGGACGGCGTCGGCGGATCCTCGAGCTTGATCGTCCGCGCCTGCGGCACTTCGCGCGCGATGCGCACCAGCAGCGGCGGTTCCATCGCGAAGCCAGAGATCGGCGGATAGTCCTGGACGACGATCGGCATGTCCACCGCTGCCGAGACCTCGGCGAAATGCGCGACCACGGCCTCGGAGTTGAGCTTGGCCAGGCGCGGCGGGCTGATCATCACGGCGGCCGCACCGAGCGACTGCGCCTCGCGCGCGTAGCCGATGCAGGTGCGCAGGCCGTCGGCGGTGGCGCCGGCCACGATGTGCACCGGCCGCGCGGCCTTCTCCACCCGCTTCGCGATGGTGGTGAGCACGTCGCGCCGCTCGCGCTCGTCGAGACGCGCCACTTCACTCGTGACGCCGAGCACGGTCACGCCGTCGACGCCGGCGGCCACCGCCTGATCGACGATGCGGCGCAGGCTGTCGTGGTCGACGTCGCCGTTCTGCAGGAACGGCGTGGGCAGCACCGAGAACACACCCGAGAATCTCATCCCGCCTCCGGACTATTGATCAAAAACGTGGCGACGCTGCCGAGGAACTCGCGCAGCGCCGCCGTGACGTCGGCGGGCAGCGCGGCCTCGTCGAGCGCGTTGTCCATCAGGCGCACCCAGCGATCGCGCGCGGCCTGATTCACCTGAAACGGAAAATGCCGCTTGCGCAGGGCCGGATGGCCGCGCCGCTGGATGTAGCGCTCGGGCCCGCCGAACCTGAAGACCAGAAAGTCGCGCAGCCGCGCCTCGGCGGCCGCCATGTGCTCCGCCTCCGACTCGGCGCCCTCGCGCGCCGACGCGCGGTACATCGGGCCGAGGATATCGTCGCCGGGAATCTGCCGATAGAACGCCGCCACCAGCCGCTCGAACCCTTCCTCGCCTATCCTGTCGAAAACATTCCCCTCGTTCATTCTCCCTATTCTGTCTCCTGTCTCCTGTATTCTTGCAGAATGAAGTCCGCCTACGAACTCGCCATGGAACGGCTGCGAAAGAAGGACGAGGAGGAAGGCCGCGTCGAAACGCCGCTGACCGAGGACCAGCGCGCCGCCATTGCGGATGCGCGGTCGCTCTACGCGGCGAAGATCGCCGAAGCCGAAATCCTGCACAAGTCAAAGGTCGCCGGCGTCTTCGATCCCGCCCAGCTCGAAGAGCTCGCCGAGAATCACCGGCGCGACATCGCGAGGATTCGGGATGATGAGGAAAGAAAAATAGAACAGTTAAGACGAAAGACTGAAGACTAGAATTCTTTGCACTCGGCCAGGAGCGGCAAGGTTTGACGCTCTAGCCGCCATCTCGCGGCGGGAGCTAAGTCCTTCGCTTTCATCCAGATTCGCACCGATGCTGCCCGCCGCATCAGCCATTTGATCGGCATGGTTCCGCAGCGCCGGATACGACTGCCGAATCTCGCGCGACAGCCGATACGCCGCGACAGCAAACAGTCTGGCGCGCTGCCGCAGGTCCGTTTGGCACTTGGGCACGGCTCGGCCCACCTGCGACCCGCGTGCCAGCTCTTTCTTTAGTCTTTAGTCTTCAGTCTTTAGTCTTAACGGAGTTCTGGCTTCCGCCGGTGTCCCGTCGTTTGCTCATAAGCAAAAGCGAGCCTAATCAGGACGGCCTCGTCCCACGCCCTTCCGAAGAACGTGATGCCGGCCGGCAGCGTGTGCCCGCGCGTGTAGCCCATCGGCACGTTCATCGCCGGATATCCGGTGACGGGCGCGAACACCTGGCTGTTGTCGCCGTGCGGGGTGTTGAGATCGCCAATCAGGCGCGGCGGGTTGCTCCACGTCGGATAGACCCACGCATCGAGTTTCCCTTCCACCATCGCGGCGTCGACCGCCGCGCGAAACGCCTCGCGGTACGCATCGTCGGCCTTGCACGCTTCTGAGTCGGGTCCGTTCTCGGGTCCTTCCTGCGCGAGCTCGATCCGGCGCTGGACTGTTGGATGGAACTGGCGCGAGCGGAGGATCGCTTCGAGGTCCTTGCGCGGCGCGGCCTCGCCGAGGCCGGCAAGGTAGCGGTTCATGTCGTACTTGAAGCCGCCGCACGGACCGGCGCCCTGCGCGCGCCTGACGCCCGACAGATCGACGCGCGCCGGATCCACGATCACGGCGCCCGCCTTGCGCAAGTCGTCGAGTGCCGCCTCGAACACGGCCTTGATCTCCGGGTCGAGCGTGTCGCGCTCGTAGGCCTGCCGCAGCACGCCTATCCTGGCGCCCTTCAGTCCCGCGGCATCCAGCGCGCCGGCATAGCGCGGAATCGCGCGGTCTCGCGCCGCTTCGGTGGCGGGATCGTCCGGATCGTGTCCCGCGATCACCTGCAGCACGGCCACCGCGTCGGCAAGCGTGCGCGTCATCGGCCCGGCAACGTCGGCGCGCAGATTGAGCGGCACCACGCCGGCGCGGCTCGTCAGGCCCATCGTCGACCGGATGCCCGCGAGCGCCTGATGCGATGACGGCCCGCGGATGGAGTTGCCGGTATCCGATCCGAACCCGATCAACCCGAAGTTGGCCGCAATGGCCGCCGCGGTTCCCCCGCTCGATCCGGCCGTCACGCGGTTCAGCGCGTAGGGGTTGCGCGTGTAGCCCGGAAGGATCGAGCTCACGGTTTCGTAGGGCGTGAAGGCAAACTCCGCCATGTTCGACTTGGCGATGACGATCGCGCCCGCCTCCTTGATGCGCCGCACCTGAAACGCATCTTTCGGCGACACGAATCCCTTGAAGGCCAGCGACCCGGCGGCCGACTGCAGGCCGATGGTCTCGAAGTTGTCCTTGACGATGGCGGGGACGCAGTGGAGGGGGCCGGCCATCCCCGACGCCGTGAACCGGCGGTCGAGCGCGTCGGCCTCGTCGCGGGCCTTCGGATTGATCTCGACGATCGCGTTGATTGCCGCGCCCTGCCTGTCGTGCCGCTCGATGCGCTGCAGGTACGCGTCGACGAGCGCGCGGCACGTCAGCGTGCCGTCCCTGAACGCGGCGTGCACGCCGGCAATCGTCGCCTCTTCGACCTGAAACCCCTGCCCCGCGCCCGCCGAGGCCAGCAGCGCGGCAAGCGCCAATGCTTTCACTCTCATCCCCGCCCTCCGTCCAGGCCCATTCTGCATTCTGCGTTCTGTATTCTGCGTTCTATATTCTGTATTCTTTACCGCATGCTCGTCCGCCAAATCACCGACGACCACCTGGCGCAGAATGCCTACCTGATTGGCTGTCAGCAGACAGGCGAGGCCATCATCATCGATCCCGAGCGCGACGTGGAGCGCTACATCGAGGCGGCGGCGAAAGAGAACCTGCGGCTGGTGGCGGCCACCGAGACGCACGTGCACGCCGATTTCCTCTCGGGCGTGCGCGAGCTGGCCGCGCGGCTGCCAGGACTTCGCGTGTTTCTCTCGTCCGAAGGCGGGCCCGACTGGCAGTACACATGGCCCGCGGCCGACGGCCGCGACGTCACGCTGCTCAGCGACGGCGACAGCTTCAGGATCGGGAACATCGAGCTGCGCGCGTGGCACACGCCCGGACACACGCCGGAGCACGTGTCGTTCGTGGTCACCGATCACGGCGGCGGCGCCTCGGAGCCGATGGGCGTGGCGTCGGGCGACTTCGTGTTCGTAGGCGACCTCGGACGTCCCGACCTGCTGGAAACCGCGGCCGGCGTGCAGGGCAATCGCGAACCGTCGGCCCGCCGCCTCCACGAATCGGCCGGTGAGTTCCTGAAGCTGCCCGACTTCCTGCAGGTCTGGCCGGGCCACGGCGCCGGCAGCGCGTGCGGCAAGGCGCTCGGCGCGATTCCCACGACCACGGTCGGCTACGAACGGCGGTTTTCGCCGGCCATCGCCCAGGCGGTGCGCGGCACGCAGCCGTTCGTCGACTTCATTCTCAGCGGCCAGCCCGAGCCGCCGGCCTATTTCGCGCGGATGAAGCGCCTGAATCTCGAAGGCCCGCCCGTGCTCGGCACGCTGCCCTCGCCGCCTCGCCTCGACGCGCGCGCGCTCGCCGAAACGTCGAGGAAGGCCCAGGTCATCGACACGCGCACAGACCGCACCGCCTTCATGCGCCGGCATGCCGCCGGCTCGTTTTACGCCCCCTTCGACAAGACCTTCCCCACCGTCGTCGGGTCTCTTCTCGATCCCGAGCGGCCCATCCTGCTGCTGATCGACGAGGCCAGCGTCGGCGCCGCCGTGCGCGACCTGGTGCGCATCGGGTATGACGATGTGCGCGGGTGGGCGCCGATCGAGAGCCTGGCGCACTTCGAGGATGCGGGGGGCCGGGTCGAGACGATCGAGTCGATCGACTTCGACGAATTCGAGCGGCGCCGGCAGGCCGGGCCGATCACCGTGCTCGACGTGCGAGGCGCGGCGGAGTACGAGACACGGAGCGTGCCGGGGTCGATCAACGTGGCGCACACGCGGCTGCGCGCGGCGCAGCCGGTGTTCCCCTCGAACGGGCCCGTATACGTGCACTGCGCGGCGGGGGTGCGCTCGGCGGTGTCAGCGGCGTACCTCGCGGCGCGCGGGGTGCCGGCGGTGCACGTCGACGGACCCTTCAGCGGCTGGCGCGAGTAGCCAGGTTCACGAGAATCCGGCGATCGGGTGCGGAATGTACGGCGCCTCGAGTGCCGTGATCTCGTCAGCCGACAGCTTCACCGACAGCGCCGCGACGGCATCGTCGAGATGCCCGGGCTTCGACGCGCCGATGATGGGCGCGGTGACGGCCGGTTTGTGCAGCAGCCACGCGAGCGCGACCTGCGCGCGCGGCAGGCCGCGCGCCTCCGCGAGTTGCGCCACGGCGGCGGCCACGCGACGGTCGGCGTCAACGGTCGCGTCGTACAGCGTCCGGCTGTACTGATCGGTGCGCGCGCGTTCGGTGGCCTCGTCCCAGTCGCGCGTGAGCCGGCCGCGGGCGAGCGGGCTCCACGGAATGACGCCGATGCCCTCGCCGGCGCAGAGCGGCATCATCTCGCGCTCCTCTTCCCGGTACATCAGGTTGTAGTGGTTCTGCATCGACACGAACCGCGTCCAGCCGTGCAGCCTCGAGACATACAGCGCCTTGCAGAACTGCCACGCGTGCATGGACGAGGCGCCGATGTAGCGCGCCTTGCCGGCCTTCACGACATCGTGCAGCGCCTCGAGCGTTTCCTCGATCGGCGTGGCGTAGTCCCAGCGGTGAATCTGGTACAGGTCGACATAGTCCATGCCCAGTCGCGTCAGGCTCGCGTCGATGCCGGCCATGATGGCCTTGCGCGACAGGCCGGCCGAATTCGGCACGTTCTTGCGGATCGGGAAATAGATCTTGGTGGCGACGACGACCTCGTCGCGGCGCGCGAACTCGCGGAGCGCGCGGCCGAGGAACTCCTCGCTGGTGCCGCCGGAATACATGTTGGCCGTGTCGAAGAAGTTGATGCCGAGATCGATTGCCTGCCTGATCAGCGGGCGGCTGGCCTCCTCCGGCAGCGTCCAGGGATGCGAGCCTTTCGAGGCGTCGCCGTACGTCATGCAGCCCAGGCACAGCCGCGACACGTCCGCCCCGGTCGTGCCCAGTTTCACGAATTCCATGACGTGATACTCCGCTATCTCTGACCGGCCGTGACGTGCGCGATCGCGCGGTCGTGCGCCCCGGCGACGTCCGATTCCGCGGCCGCGGTGCACTGCAGATCGCGCAGCAGGCCGTCGTGCAGGTCGTAAATCCACCCGTGCACGGCGAGCGGCTGCGCGCGGCGCCAGGCGTCCTGCACGATGGTGGCCTGGCAGACATCGCGCACCTGCTCGATCACGTTCAGCTCGCAGAGCCTGTCGATCGCCGCGGCCTCGCTTCCGGCCGCAGCGATGAGCGCCTCGTGCCGCTCGCGCACGTCCTGCACGTGGCGTAGCCAGTTGTCGACCAGGCCGAACGATGATTTCAGATAGGCGGCCGTGACGCCGCCGCAGCCGTAATGGCCGCACACGATGACGTGCTCGACCTTCAGCACGTCGACCGCGTACTGGAGCACCGACAGATAGTTCAGATCGGTGTGGACGACCACGTTGGCGACGTTGCGGTGGACGAAGAGCTCGCCCGGGCGCAGGCCGACGATCTCGTTGGCCGGCACGCGGCTGTCGGAACAGCCGATCCAGAGGTACCTGGGCGACTGCTGCTCGGAGAGCGAGGTGAAGAAACCGGGATCGCGCTCGGTGATCCGGCGCGCCCAGCTGCGGTTGTTGTCGAAGAGGACGGACAGGCTGCTCACGGCGAACAGGGTACTGGCCGCCCTCCTCGATGCGCAATCAGTTTTACGGCAGGGGCGCTCCGCCGCGCTTGGCGATCTCGGCCCGATAGGCCTCGCTGGCGAAGATGGCAACCTCGACGCGGCGGTTCTGCGCCTTGCCGGACGCCGTGTCGTTCGAGGCGACAGGCTCGATTTCGCCCCGGCCGGTCGCGTCGATGCTCGAGCGCGGGACGCCCTGCGACGCCAGGTACGCGGCGGCCGCGGCCGCGCGGCGCTCCGACAGCGCCTGGTTGTAGGCGTCGGCGCCGTCGGCGTCCGTGTGGCCGACGAGCATGACGTTGCTGCCCGGATACTTCTGCAGGCTGGCCGCCAGGTTGCGCAGGTTGTCGCGCGCCGCCAGCTTGACCGTGGCCGAGTCGTAGTCGAACAGAATGCCGCTGTCGAACGTCACGAGGATGCCCTCGCCGACGCGTTCGACCTCGGCGCCCGCAATCTCCTTCTCGAGCTCCGCGGCCTGCTTGTCCATCCGCGCGCCGATGACCGCGCCGGCCGCGCCGCCAACCGCCGCACCGATGATGGCGCCCTTTGCGGTCGAGCCGGCCGCCTTGCCGATCAGGCCCCCGGCCACCGCGCCGCCGGCCGCGCCGACGACCGCGCCCGTTCTCTCCCTCGTCGCACACCCCGCGCCCGCGACGGCCGCAAGCGCCAGAACCGCTGCATAACTCTTGAACGCGTTCATAAGGTCCCTTTCATAAACCGAACGCTTTGTCGCACTCACATCCCGTGCCAACCGGGATCGTGGCTGCCGCAGGGGCCGGAATCTTGCAAACGGCAGAGCCACGGATGCCCACCGTCTGGTTCGTCATCACCGGCGCGCTGCTGATCGGCATGGCGCTGGCCGGCTCGGTGCTCAAGCGCCTGCCGCTGACCGCCTCGATGTTCTATCTCGCCGCCGGCGCCTGCCTCGGGCCGTGGGGCGCGGGGCTGCTCGACGTCGACGCGGTCGGCGACGCGGCGATGCTGGAGCTGCTGACGGAAATCGCCATCATCATCTCGCTGTTCACGGCCGGCCTGAAGCTGCGGCTGCCGGTGTCCGACCGGCGGTGGCGCACCGCGGTGCTGCTGGCCGCGGTGGCCATGGTCCTGACGATCGGGGGCGTCAGCGCCGTCGCGGTGGCCGCGATCGGACTGCCAATCGGCGCCGCCGTCCTGCTGGGCGCGGTGCTGGCGCCAACCGATCCCGTGCTCGCGTCCGATGTGCAGGTCGCCCACGAGCACGACGTCGAGCCCGTGCGCTTCAGCCTGACGGGCGAAGCGGGCCTGAACGACGGCACGGCGTTCCCCTTCGTGATGCTGGGGCTCGGTCTCGTCGGGGCCCACGAGCTCGGCGCGTCCGGATGGCGCTGGGTGACGGTCGATCTCGCCTGGGCGGTGGCCGCGGGTCTCGCCATCGGCGCGCTGTGCGGCGCGGGCGTCGGCAGGCTGGTGCTCTATCTGCGCCGCGCGCACCGCGAGGCCGTCGGCCTGGACGAGTTCCTGGCGCTCGGCCTCATTGCGCTGTCGTACGGCCTCGCGCTGGTGGCCGGCGCCTACGGCTTCCTGGCCGTGTTCGCGGCGGGCCTGTCGATGCGCCGCATCGAGCGGAAGCACAGCGAGGGCGCCGGCCGCGCCGACGAGACCCCCGCCCGTATGGCGCGCGACGTCCTCAGTTTCAACGAACAGCTGGAACGGCTCGGCGAGTTCGCGGTCGTCCTGGTCGTCGGCGCCCTGCTGGCCGGCATCGAGACGGCGTGGCCGGGCGTCGTGGTCGCGCTGCTCCTCTTTTTCGCGATCAGGCCGGCGGCCACGCTGCTCACGCTCGTTCGCTCGCCGCTGACGCCGCCGCAGCGCGCGTTCATCGCCTGGTTCGGCGTGCGGGGCGTCGGCTCGATCTACTACCTGTCGTACGCGATTGCGCACGGCGTGCCTGCGGGCGAGGCGCGCGCGCTGGCAGACATCGCGCTCGTGGTCGTGGCGGGGTCGATCGTGCTCCACGGCGTGTCGGTAACGCCGCTGATGGAGCGTTACGCGTCTCTTCGAACCAGGCGGGCCCGGCTCTGACATAATCGCCCGCCATGCAGCCAGCCGACCGCGGCATCTGGAAGGTCATCTCTGCTTCCGCCGTGGGGACGATGATCGAGTGGTACGACTTCTACATTTTCGGCAGCCTGGCCGCGGTCATCGCCCCGCTCTTCTATCCACCGGGCAACAACACGCTCGCGCTGATCGCGTATCTGTCGACATTCGCGGTGGGCTTCGTGGTGCGCCCGTTCGGCGCGCTGTTCTTCGGGCGCATCGGCGATCTGGTGGGCCGGAAGTACGCGTTCCTGCTCACGCTGATCATTATGGGCGTGGCCACGGCGGCCATCGGCGTGCTGCCGACCTACGCGACGGCCGGCCTGTTCGCGCCGATCGCGCTGCTCCTGATCCGCGTGCTGCAGGGACTCGCGCTGGGCGGCGAGTACGGCGGCGCGGCGGTGTACGTGGCCGAGCATGCGCCGGATCACCGCCGCGGCTTCTATACGAGCTTCATCCAGATCACCGCCACGCTCGGCCTGTTCCTGTCGCTCATCGTCATCCTGATCGTGCAGGGGTCGATGAGCGCCGAGGCGTTCCGCGCGTGGGGCTGGCGGGTGCCGTTCCTGATCTCCATCGTGCTGGTCGGCGTCTCGCTCTACATCCGCCTGCGGATGCAGGAATCGCCGATCTTCGCGCAGCTGAAGACGGCGGGCATGACGTCGGCGGCGCCGCTGAAGGAAGCCTTCACGAACCGCGTGCACCTGCGCCAGGTGCTCGTGTCGCTGTTCGGCGCCACGGCCGGCCAGGGCGTCGTCTGGTACACCGGCCAGTTCTACGCGCTCTTCTACCTGCAGACGATCCTCAAGGTGCACGTGACGTCGGCCGCCTGCATCGTGGCGGCGGCGCTGCTCCTGGGGATGCCGCTCTTCGTCGCGTTCGGCGCGCTGTCGGATCGCCTGGGCCGCAAGCGCATCATGATGGCCGGCTGCCTGCTCGCCGCGCTGTCGTACCTGCCGATCTACGAAGCCATGCGCGTGGCGGCGGGATCGAACGTCGTGACCGCGGTGTCCGAGCGGAGCGCGGTCACGGGCGCCATCTCGCTGACGCCGCAGACGTCGGTCGACGGCGCGCTGCGGCCGGCAGCGGAAGTGCTCGTGTACCGGGGACTGGCCGACCTGCTCGCCCAGCCGGCGGCGTGGCAGCTGATTGGCCTGGTCTTCATCCAGCTCGTGTTCGTCGCCATGGTGTACGGGCCGATTGCCGCATACCTCGTCGAGGCCTTCCCCGCCCGCATCCGCTACACGGCGCTGTCGCTGCCGTATCACATCGGCAACGGCGTGTTCGGCGGGCTCCTTCCGCTCATCGGGCTCTCGGTGATTGCCGCCACGGGCAACATCAACGCCGGGCTGTACTACCCGATCGCGATTGCCGCGCTGACGTTCATCGTCGGCTCGCTGCTGCTGCGCGATACGCACCAGACGCGCATCTGGGATGAAGTGAAGAACGTACAGAAGTCTTACAAACGGCGTCCCGGATAGCCGCTACCCTAGAGGGACGTACCTTTTCCGAGGAGCCCTTCTGTGAGCACAGCCGCCGTCCAGTACACGTCGAAGCGCCTTCCCTATAACCTGTCCACGATGAACGTGGTCACGGCGGTTGCCATGGGGTTGTTCCACGTCGGCGCGATCGCGGCGCTCTTCTTCTTCTCGTGGACCAACGTGCTCGTCGCACTCGTGCTGCACTGGTTCGCGGTGGGCTTCGGCATCAGCCTCGGCTATCACCGCCTGCACACGCACCGCGGCTACAAGACGTCGAAGCCGTTCGAGTATTTCCTCGCCGTCTGCGGCACGCTGACGCTCGAGGGCGGGCCCATCTTCTGGGTCGCCACGCATCGCGTGCATCACAAGCACTCGGACCATGAAGGCGATCCGCACACGCCGCACGACGGCGGCTTCTGGTCGCACGTGGGCTGGATTCTGTTCGGCGACTCGAACCACAACAACACGGCGCTGATGGCGAAGTACGCGCCAGACCTGGCGGCCGATCCGTTCTATCGCTGGCTCAACACCTGGCACTTCGTGCCGGTCATCGTGCTCGGCCTGATCCTGCTGGCCGTCGGCGGTTGGCCGCTCGTGCTGTGGGGCGTGTTCTTCCGCACCGTGTTCGGGCTCCACGCGACGTGGCTCGTCAACTCCGCCACGCACATGTGGGGCAGCCGCCGCTTCCAGACGCGCGACGACTCGCGCAACAGCTGGTGGGTGGCGCTGCTCACGTTCGGCGAGGGCTGGCACAACAACCACCACGCCCACCCGGTGTCGGCGCGCCACGGCCTGGCCTGGTACGAGTTCGACGTCTCCTGGATCACGCTCAAGGCCCTCAACGCCGTGGGCATCGTCCGCGACCTGAAGGTGGCGAAGATCCGCCAGCCGATGCCGGCCGAAGAAGCCGCCTAGCGGACGCCGGCCCCCGAGGGGCGGTATCCTTCCGGAAGCATGATTTCCGGGCGGCGCCGCTCCGTCATCTTTTTCACGGTTCTCGGCATCTGCCTCGTCGCCATCGCGGTCACGCTGAATGTCGGCTGGCTCGTGATCAACTGGCGGCGGGGTCTGCTTGCCGTCTTCGGCCTCGTCTTCTTCCTCATCATCATCGCGGGCCTCGTCCTCAACACCATCTTTCTGGTTCGCGAAATCCGCCGCAACGAGCAGCATGACGCGTTCATCAACGCGGTCACCCACGAGCTGAAGACGCCGGTCGCGTCGATGCGGCTGTACCTGCAGACGCTGCAGACGCGCGAGGTCGACGAGGCGAAGCGGCGCGAGTTCTACGGGATCATGCTCGAGGACAGCGACCGGCTGCTGCACACGATCGACCAGGTGCTGCGCGCGGGCAGCACGCTGTCGCAGTTCCGCCGCCTCGCGCAGGACCGCGTGGACCTCGGCGCGATCGCGCGCGACTGCGTCACGCTGGCGCGCACGCGCTATCGGCTTCCCGACACCTCGGTGTCGCTGAAGGACCGGACGGCGGGCCCCGCGATCGTCCTCGGCGACGCGGACGAACTGAAGGCCGCGGTCTGGAATCTGATCGACAACGCCGTGAAGTACTCCGCCGCCGATCCGTACATCAGCCTCACGCTCGAGGAGACCGCGGACCACACGCGCTACGCGCTGAAGGTCGCGGACCGCGGCGCCGGCATCTCGCCCGACGAGTTGAAGCGCGTGTTCGGCCGCTTCTACCGCATTCACGGCATGTCGGCGCGCGCCAAGGGCAGCGGCCTCGGCCTGTTCATCGTCCGATCGGTCGCGCGCCGCCACGGCGGCAAGGCCTACGCGGAAAGCGAAGGCGCCGGCCGCGGCAGCACGTTCACGCTGCTGCTGCCGAAAGGATCCGACGCGGCATGAGCGCGCCTCCGAAGGTCCTCGTCGTGGAAGACGAGCGGCATCTCGCCGACGGCCTGCGCTTCAATCTCGAGGCCGAGGGACACCGCGTCGATGTCGTCGACACGGGCGAGGCCGCGATCGAACGGCTCACCGCGAACGGCGGCGGGCCGTACGACCTGGTGGTGCTCGACGTCATGCTGCCCGGCAAGGACGGCTTCGCCGTCGTCTCGGAGCTGCGCGCCGCGAAGCAGTTCGTGCCGGTGCTGATCCTGACGGCGCTCGGGAGGCCCGACGATGTGCTCAAGGGCTTCGAGGCCGGCGCAGACGACTACCTGCCGAAGGAGACGGATCTGGCCATCCTGATCGCCCGGGTGAACAGCCTGCTTCGCCGCAGCGGGTGGGTGAAGCGGGTGGCGGACCAGTACACCTTCGCGGATCGCACGATCGACTTCGACCGCCTCGAGCTGCGCGCCGGCGACACGGTGCTGCCGCTCACGCTGATGGAGGCAAACCTGCTGCGCTACCTCATTCAGCACGAAGGCAAGGCCGTCTCACGCCGCTCGATGCTCGAGGACGTCTGGGGCCTGCACGAAGACACCGACACGCGCGCGATCGACAACTTCATCGTGCGGCTGCGGCGTCACATCGAAGCGGATCCGTCGAAGCCGACGCATCTGCTCACGGTGCGCGGCGTCGGGTACCGGTTCGTGGCGGATCCGGGCTGATCGGTCCGCTATTTCCTGGCCTGCTGGGCGGACGCGGCGCCGAAGTAATAGCCGGTCGCGGCGCCGACGAGCGCCACGAGCGGCGCGAACACCAGCTGCAGCAGCTCGTGAAGCTTGCCGGCGTGGTCGGGTTTGGCCCAGAGCAGCCAGAACGAGACGACAATCACGAGACCGAGCAGCGAGAGCAGGATGTAGGCAATGGTCGCGCGCGCCGTTTCCTGATCCTGCGCGAGGTCGTAGGGCGTGGTCGCCGGCGGGGGCGGCGCGCCCGCCGACCGGGTCGCGTCGTCCTTGGTGAGATCGAGCGTGTCGGCAGGCGCGGAGGCGTCGGGCTGAGGGTCGAGAGGGTCGGGACTCATGGGCTCGTCTCCAAACCCGCAGAGTCTACTTCGACCGGCGGCCGCCGAGCGAGGACCTGATCAGGAGCTCTTTCATGTTCTTGTTCTTGTCCTGAATCAGGATTTTGCCGCCCTCGCGGACGGTGTCGTACAAGTACTTCTCGGTGGAGATCGCCCGGCGCAGGACCTCCGCCATCGAAGACCCGCTCTCTTCCGAGATCTCGCGAAGTGCGTCCACCGTCTCTTCCGGCAGATTGACCGACGTCTTGATCGTTCCCATCGTTCGCTCCCAGGCGGCTGAACCATGCCACCTTATGTAGGGCATTTTACCACCCGGGATACCGCACTGCAAGCTCCGCGCGAGCAGGCCGCCTCTGCAGTTGCCGTGCAGGTCCGAGGCGGTAAGATAGCGGCTCCAGCGCAGCCCATCGGAGGAGCCATGACTGTCCGCCGGATGCGGGAGCTTCCTGCCTACGTGCGCCGTGTGTGGGGCGAGCCCGATGGCCGTCGCGCACTGGTGGCAACGGCCATCGCCTGGGCGCTCAAGCGGCAAGCCGACCGCGCGATTCGGGAGCTCACGCGCGAGATCGATCGGCAACGCCAGGAGCACGACGTCAACTCGGCCGTCTTCACGCCGTTCACGATGCGCCGACAGGCACTGGACGATTTTTGTAACTGGCTCATCCGTGAGGCGGCCGGAGAGACGCACGCGTTCGTCCAGCTGAACGACGTTCGAGTAGTACAATTCATCCTGGGGTTGCCATGCTGTATGAGTTCGTCACCACGTATCGCGATGCGATCATTGATCGCGCGCGGCAGAAGCTCACCGCGCGGCCGTGGCCGTCAGCATCACCGGAGGAACTCGAGAACGGCGTACCGCTCTTCCTGACTCAGCTGTCGGAGAAGCTGCGATCGGAATCGACCGGCGAGGCGCATTCTCCGGGCGCTATCGGCGCCGGCGCGACGGCGCACGGGCGGGATCTGCTGGCCCTGGGGTTCACCGTCTCCCAGGTCGTTCACGACTACGGCGACATCTGCCAGGCCATAACCGAACTCGCCATCGAACAGAACGCCCCGATCACCACCGACGAATTCAAGACCCTGAATGGCTGTCTTGACACCGCCATCGCGGAGGCGGTGACTGAGCACGCGCGCATCACGGCGGAATCGAGGTCGAATGAAGAATCCGAGCGATCGGGACTTGTGGCTCACGAGACTCGCGACCTGCTCGATACCGCACTCCTCGCCTATGCGGCCCTGAAGCGGGGCGCTGTTGCCATCAACGGCAGCACAGGGGCGGTGCTGGGCCGAAGCCTCCTGGGCCTGCGCGACCTGGTGAACAGCACGCTTTCAGAAGTTCGTCTTGCAGCCAATCTGCAGCGGCGCGAGCGGGTTTCAGTGATGCCGTTCCTGAATGACATCGCCGCGACCGGGAGGCTCAACGCCGAGTCCCGGGGGCTCCAACTGGTGATCGAGCCGGGCGATTCGGCGTGGGCGGTCACCGCAGACCCGCAGGTCCTGGCATCAGCGGTGACGAATCTGCTCAACAACGCCTTCAAATTCACACCTGCTGGCGGGCGCATCGTGTTGAGAGCACGGGCAAACGAAGACGAACGGTTCCTGATAGAGGTGGAGGACGAGTGCGGCGGCATCCCCGCCAGCGCGGGGGACCCGTTTCAATCGTTC
>DATKDT010000064.1:0-25786 GCA_035512575.1 Vicinamibacterales bacterium
CACCGCAACATGGCGTTCACGCTCTATCAGGCCGATGAGATGCCGCGGATGACAGCGGGCGAGACGTCGGTGGAGCCGCTCGGCGGCGGCGTGTACCGCGTGCGCGTGGAGCTGACCAACGCGAAGCTCACGCCCACCATCCTGGCCAAGGCGGCCGAGAACAACGTCGTCCGCCCGGATCTGCTGACCGTGGGCGGCCGCGGCATCGAAGTGTTGTCGGCCGGCTGGGTGCGCGATCGCTTCCGGCCCGGCGCCACGCAGCTGATCGACCAGGCGGATCTCTCGCGCATCCTCGTGCGCAGCGGGCATCCCGGGCGCACCACGCGCGTCATCGAGTACATCGTCAGGGGCAGCGGCCCGATGACCGTGACGTACGACTCGGTCAAAGGCGGGCGCGCGACGGCGACGGTCACGCTGCGCTGACGATGATCCGGCGTCATGGGTGGGCGCTGCTCGGATATGCGGCGCTCACCCTGATTCTGACGTGGCCGGCCTGGTTCAAGGCCGCCGACCATCAGCTCGGCGGCGGCACCGATCCCTGGCTGTTCATCTGGACGATCGGCTGGAACGTCCATGCCCTGACCACCGCGCCGTGGGCAATCTTCGACGCGAACATCTTCTACCCGCATCCCAACACACTCGCGTACAGCGAGCACCTGATCGGCACGGTGCTCTTCGCGGCCCCAGTGGTGTGGATCACGGGCAGCCAGCTGCTCGCCACCAACATCGTTGCGCTCTTATCGGTGTTCCTCAGCGCCGTGGGCGCGTACGTGCTCGGCCGGCGTCTTGGACTGCCGGCCGCGGCGGCCTTTCTCGCGGGCGTGGTGTTCGCCTTCACCCCGCCGCGGCTCGAGCGGATCGACCAGCTGCACCTCACGACGATCCAATGGATCCCGTTCGCGCTCGCGTATCTGCACGGATACTTCGAGACCGGGCGCGCCCGCGACCTTCGCTGGGCGGCGGCGTTCTTTTCTCTGCAGGCGCTGACGTCGGGCCACGGCACGGCCATGCTGATGCTCGGGGCGGCGCTCGTCATCGCGCACCGGTTCCTGATCGGTGAGCCGATCGCGCTCGCGAAGCGCATCCGCGACGTCGGCATCCGGGGACTTCTGCTGCTCGCGCCTGTCGGCCTGATGCTGATTCCCTATCTTCGCGCGCGAGCTGACGTCGGCCTCGTGCGGGGCCTGGACGATGAGGGCGTGACGGCGGTGAGCTGGGTGACATCGTCGTCACACGTCGACACGTGGCTGCTGTCGCGTCTGCCCGACTGGCAGTGGCTGCAGGCGGAGCCCGACGTCTACCTGTTTCCCGGCATGCTTCCGCTGCTGCTGGCCGCTGCCGCGTTCCTGGTTGCGGATCCAGGCGGCGAGCCTCACCCCGGCGCAGCCGTTGATGAGCACCGCTGGTGGCGGCGCGCGGCGCTGGCGGTCTCGATCCTCGCGCTCTCACAGATCGTGATCGGCATCTTCGTATTGATCGACGGCGGCGTCCGCCTGCGCGTCGGGGGAACGACGATTCTGCGTGCGCACGGTCTGACGCCGTGGATCTATGCCGCCGTGGCCATCGCGCTGCGCGCGGCGCTGCTGCGGCGCGTGCCATTCGCGCCGGCGGCGTCGCTCGCGCGCGTCTGGCGCGCCGCGCGGACCAGCGGCAGGCGCGGCCTGTATCTCGCCATGCTGCTGGTGACGATCTGGATGACGATCGGCCCTCCTCTTGGCGTGTGGCAGTGGGTGTACTGGATGCCGGGCCTGAGCTTCATCCGCGTGCCGTCGCGGTTCATGCTGCTCGGCATGCTCGCGCTCGGCGTCCTGGCGGCGTACGGCTTCGCGCGTCTGACGTCGCGCCTTCGGCCGGCAGGGCAGCTGGCCGCCGCGGGTCTCGTGACGGCGCTGCTCGCCGCGGAGTTCGCCGCGATACCCGTCGACGTGCGCCCCTACCCCGTCGTCACGCCCGCGATCGATCGCTGGCTCGGCACCCAGCCGAAGCCCTTCTCCGTTGTCGTGATTCCGATTCCGCGCACGTCGCTCGACGCCATCGTCGCGCGGCGCAACACGCTGTACATGCTCTATTCGATGGCGCACTTCCAGCCGCTGGTGCAGGGCTACAGCGGCACCGAGCCGCCTGGATACCCGGAGCTGCAAAGAAAGCTGATGCGGTTTCCCGACGATGAGAGCGTGAGGGCGCTGGCGGATCTTGGCGTGACGTACGCCGCGGTGCATATGGATTCGTATGGTCCCGAAGATCGCGCGGTCGTCGAGGCCGGTCTCTCGCGGCTGGTGCAGGAGGGCTGGCTGCGGCTCGCGCACGCCGAGGACGAGGGGCGCGTCTACCGGATCGTGCGATAGTGGGGTCGATGCCGATGCTGGCCGGACTGCTTGCCGCCGCGCTCGTCCTCGCGCCTCAGACGCCCGCGGCGGATGTGCCCGCGATCAGCGAGCGTGTGTGGGCGAAGCCGGATCATTTCTGGTACCGCAGGACGGTGCCCGGCGGGCATCTCTGGCTGACCGTCGATGCGAAGCACGGGGCGAAGTCGCCGCTTTTCGATCACCAGCGGCTGGCCATCGAGCTCAATCTGCGCACGGGCTACGACTACACGCCGCTGACGCTGCCGTTCGCCGATCCCGCCGCGCGCTTCGCCGTGAAGTACGACGGGGCGAACGCGTACATCCAGGAAGGCGCGATGGCGGTGGAATTCGTCCTCGACGGCCGCCAGTGGCGCTGCGAGCTGCAGATCAAGTGGGACTGGAACAAGGTGCCGCCGACCGACTACGAATGCCTGCCGAGGGGCCAGGCCGGGACGGCGCCGGCGGCGGTCGCCGCCGGAACCGCGGCGAATCCGCTGGTCTCACCCGACGGCGCGCTCGAAGCCTTCGTCGAGAATCACAATGTCGCCGTCCGTCCCGCCGGCGGCGGCGCCGCGACAGTGCTCACCACTGACGGCACGAACGGCGACGCGTACGATTCCGGATCGCTGCGCTGGTCAGGCGACTCGCGCACCCTGTCGGCTTGTCGCCTCAACGCGGCGATCTGGCAGTCGGACGGCGTCAGCGGCAACGTCGAAAAGCTGATCGTCGCGCGCACGCTACCGGCCGGACGGTAGCGTGTCGGTGATCGGCGCCACGCGGCCCGCGTGCGCCTTGTTGAACGCCTCGACGCCCTGCATCAGCTTGTTGAAATCCGTCCCCGCCGTCTCGAGCTGCTGCGAGAGATCGCGGAAGACGTTCTGCGACGCCGCCGTCGGCCGATAGCCCACGCCGCCGGCCACGTCGCTCGCCTGCCCGCCTACCTCGCCGAGCAGCCAGACGAGATTCAGATACAGCTTGTATTTCTCGACGTACCACTTGTCGTCGCTGTGCATCTCGGTGCGCGACAGGTAGTGCAGCTCGGTGTCGTACATCCGCTTGTAGATGGCGGCGAGCTGCTGATCGAGCTGGCGGTTCGACGCGTGCTGCTTGCGCAGATCCTCCACCTGCATGCGCATGATCTCGATGCGGTTGATCTTGTCGACCGCCTCGTTCAGCGCGCCGACGATTTGCCGCTGCAGATCCGTGCTCGCCAGCAGGTCCTCGTCGGTCGAGGGCAGCGTGACGTCGCGCCACACGTCGAAGGGCTGCGAGTACTGCCGGCCGTTGTACGTCATGCGCGCCGTGTACTTGCCAGGCGCGACGCGCGGCTGCCACCGCGCCGATCCGATTCCCCAGTGCGTGACCGGCCGCTCGCGGGCCGTCCAGCGCCCCGCTTCCCAGATGTACGGGTTGTCGGGCGGAATCGAGCGGAGCACTGGCTGACTGGCCGAGGGATACGTCATCGCCCACGACACGCGATTGAGCCCCTTCTTCGCGCCGTTGATCGGCATGGTGTTGACCGTGGCGCCCCTCTCGTCGATCACCTCGAGCGTAATCGGCGACGTCGGATCGGCGGCCAGCGCGAAGACGAAGTCCGCGTTGCCGCCGGCCGCCACGCGCGTGGCCGGCACCGGCTTCAGCAGCTGGAACTCCGCCTGCGCCTCGAGCGTGTCCTCGTTCTCGAGCGCCCAGACGTCGCGCAGAATCCACAGGCCGCGCCCGTACGTCGCCACGGCGACCTCCGGCGCATTCTTCGGCACCTCGATCCAGTTGACCGGCGCGGCCGGCAGCCTGTCCTTGAATTGCTTCCACGTCTTCCCGTCATCGAGCGAATAGAAAAAGCCGTGGCCCGTGCCCGCGAATACCATGCCCTTGCGGCGCGGGTTCTCGGCAATCGCGAGCGTGTAGTCGAGGGGATGGCCCTTCGGCAGGTTGCCGGTGATGTTCGTCCACGTCCGTCCGAAGTCCGTCGTCTTGTAGAGATACGGATCGCGCACGTCCATCAGGTGATAGTCGACGGCCATGTAGGCGGTGCCCGGCTCGAAGTGCGATGAATCGATCCGCCGCACGAGGCCGAGCGGCGGCATGCCGACGTTCGTCGAAAGGTCGGTGAAGGTCTTGCCCGCGTCGCGCGAGATCCACACCTTGCCGTCATTGGTGCCGACCCAGACGACCCCCTTCTCGGTGCGCGACGGCGCGATCGCCGAAATAGTCGCGCCGTAGAACTGTCCCAGGTTGTCGCCGATCACACCACCGGAAAACAGGACGAGATTCGGATCGCCGGTCGAGAGATCCGGATGGAGCTCTTCCCAGGTCTGGCCGCGATCGCGCGTACGGAACAGCGCCTGGCAGCCGAAATAGACCGAGTTGTCGAACCAGTCGATGGCAAGCGGCGGCGACCACTGACAGCGATATTTCAGGCCCACTGGATCGCTGTCGAGCGTGTGCATCCAGGGACTCACCGACCGCCGCAGCCCGCTGTTCTCGTCGAACGTCGCGACATGCGCGGCATAGCAGGTGCCCCACACGAACTTCGAGTTGTTCGGCTCGGGGTAGGTGTAGCCCGATTCGCACGACGGCATGCTCTCCTGCGCGGGACCGGCGGGCGCTCCACCGCCACGGCCACCGCCACGCCCGCCGCCGCGCCCGCCCGGCGCCGGCGCCGCGGCCTCGGGCGGCGCATACGACGGCACGTTGGCCGGCACGATCGGCCGGCTGCTCGCAATCCGCATGCTGCCGTTGTCCTGGCGATCGCTGTAGACCCAGTACGGGCTGCGCTGATCCACCGTCACGCGGTACATCTGGCCAATCGGCAGCGACACACTCGTGTTGCCGGTCGGATTGCGGGGCGACCCGAAGATGCCCATCCCGCCGTCGCCCGTCACGATGTAGTGCCCGGCCATCGACGGCGTGGTGTCCCACCAGATGTCGTGGCAGTCGCCGCACCCGCCGCCGCCGCTCTCCCAAATCCTGCCGCCGTCGCGCGATCGCCACAGCGTGCTGTTGGCGACGAGCAGGTGATCGGGATCGTCGGGCGACACGCGAACGCGGATGTAATAGCCCGCTCGCCCGATCAACCGGCGATCCCAGCTGACGTTCTTCCACGTCTTCCCGCCATCGTCGGATCGCCACATCGAGCCCTGCGCTTCGGATTTCAGACGCTCCGTGGCGCCCCAGGGCACGACGCCGTCGGCGCCGGTCTGCGCCAGCAGGTACATGCGATTCGGATCGGACGGCGCGATCGCGACGTCCGTCTTGCCGTACGGCGCCTTCGGCAGGCCCGCCGCGGTGACCCTGGCGAACGTCTTCCCGCCATCGCGCGAGATGTACAGGCCGCTGCCCGGCCCGCCGCTCTCGAGCACGTGCGTCTGCAGGTACATCTCCCACGTGCTCGCCAGCACGACGTCCGGATTGCCGTGCGCGAACTGCAGGCCCGAGCAGCCGGTCTTCTCGTCGACGAACAACACGTGCTGCCACGTCCTGCCGCCGTCCTCGGTGCGGAACACGCCGCGCTCGCGCTGCGGTCCCGTGCCGCGCCCCAGGGCGCACGCCATGACGATGTTCTCGTTGGCGGGATGGATGACGATGGTGCCGATGCGGCCGGTCTCGACGAGCCCCATCCGCGTCCAGGTCTCGCCGGCATCTGTGGATTTGTAGATGCCGTCGCCCATCATGTCCATGTCGCGGACGGCCCAGCCTTCGCCGGTGCCGGCCCAGACGACGTCGGGATTGGCCGGCGCGACGGCGAGGGCGCCGATCGCCTGCGACGATTCGTTGTCGAACGTGGGTTTCCATGTGGCGCCGCCGTCGGTGGTCTTCCACACGCCGCCGGACGCGGCGCCGGCGAAATAGACGCCGGGTTTGCCCGCCACGGCCGCCGCGGCGGCGATGCGGCCCGCGTTGGTCGGGCCCACATATTCGAACCGCGGAGGACCGACGGGCTGCGGGGGCTGCGGGCCACCGCCGCCTCTGCGCTGTGCGTTCGCGGGTGTGCCGGCGGCCAGGAGCACGGCGAGGGCGACGGCGAAGCGGGCAAGACGGATACAGGTGCGTGCCATGCGCGGAAGCCTAATCCAGCGCGTGGAATCCGCCAAGCCCCGCGCGTGCCGCTATACTGCGGTCGCCAGCGTTCTGTCCCCGAAGGACTCCCCGTGCGCAGCGTCTGCCTGCTGTTGCCGCTCGCTCTTGCCGGCGCGTTCCTCGCGTCCGATCAGCCTTCCGCCCAGGCCCCCGGCGTCATCATGCAGCTCGATCGGTACGCGCACGGCGAGTTCGACGCGGTCGTGGCCGAGCTGAAGGCCTTGACACAATTCGACGGCGTGCTCGAGGAGTTGCGCCTCGGCGGCCAGGCATGGGTGGACGCGGGCCCGGAACCGGAGCGCGCGCGGCGCCGGCTCGCGGCCGCGACGTTTGCGCTGGAAGCGGCGCGCGCGGCGGAATACACCGACTGGAAGAGAGTGATCCGGCTCGATGCCTGGGTGGACGAGAAGGAGGGCGTAACCGCAAAGGAAGGCGCCGACAGAGTTTTCTGGAACGCGCCGCCGCTGCTCGTGGAGTGGGGCTGTGCGCTGCTGCGGCAGGATCCAAAGCCGCCGCCCATCGAGCGCATCTGGCACCTGGCATCGGTGGCCGTTGCGCAGGGCGCCGGCGACATGGAGTTTCTGGTCGGCACGCCGTTCGAAGCGCGCATGAATGTGCCTGACGAAATCACGCATCTCTGGCACGCGCAGGATCGATTCAAGACCGAGCCGCGCCTGCGACTGGCGGCGGCCATCGCGCTGGAAATGCGGACGTGGCCAGTGCGCCGCGGCGTGCCCCACGTGCCGAACCACTCGTTCGTGGCTCCGCGATTCGCGGAACTGGTCCGCGATGAAGCCGTCGGCGCGGAAGCGGCCGTGCGGCTGGGATCGCTTCACGTCCGCACGGGGCGCCTGAAAGATGCGTTGAACGTCCTCGAGCGTGTCGAAGCCATGACGCGCGACACCTATCTCATTTATCTCGCGCGGTATTTAAAAGGCATCGGGCTCGAGAAAGCCGGTCAGACGGCCGACGCCGAGGCCGCTTATCGCGGTGCTTTGGCCGCGATTCCGCATGCACAGTCGGCGACGATGGCGCTTGCGGCGCTGCTGGCGAAGCAGGATCAGAGGCGGGAGGCAGGGGCGCTGATCGAGACGCAGCTGTCGACGCGTCCGCAGCCGCTGGATCCGTGGCGCGCGTATGCGGCCGGCGACGCGAGATTCTGGCCTGAGCTGATCGCGCGGCTGCGCGGGGAGATTCGCCCGTGACGACGCGGCCACTTCTCGCCGCGCTGCTCGTCTCGTCGGCCGTCGCCCTGCCCGGCGCCGGGCAGGCATTGCAGCAGCCCGTATTCCGCTCGGCGCTGGATGTCGTGACCATCGACGTCGCCGTTCGCAGCGGCGGCACGCCGGTCGGCGGACTCACCGCGAAGGACTTCGTGCTGCTCGACAACGGCGTGCCCCAGACGATCGAGAGCGTGGAGATGGAGGCGGTGCCGATCGACGTCTCCATCCTGGTCGACGCGAACGTCGACGTCGATCTCAGCGTCGCGTCGATGAACCGTCAGGTTCCGGCCATCGCGGCGCTGCTCCGCCAGGGGGACCGCCTGCGTGTGACCTCGATCAGCGGCCATGTCTCCGACGCGCTGCGGCTGCAGCCGGCCGGCGGCCCACTGGCGTCTGCGCCCGCTTTGGAGGCGGACGGCATGTCGGCCGCCTACGACGGACTCGCTGCCGCGCTGCTGCGGCCGGTCGACTCTTCTCGACGCCACATCATCGTCGCGATCACCAACGGCATCGATGCCGCGAGCACGCTCGCCGTCCAGGCTGTCGCCGGCATCGCACGGCGGTCGCCCGCGGTGCTGCACATCGTGCAGGTCGATATTGCGCGACGGCCGCTGCTTCCGTCCGACACGCTGCCCGACCTGCTCTGGGAAAGCGGGCGCGACCGCCGGGGAGAAACCGCGCAGTGCCGCATGCGGGGCTTGTGCGGACCGGCGCGCAGTCCGTGGCGGCCGTACGATCAGAAGGAGTTCGACGTGCTGCGCGAGGCCGCGGAAGCGACGGGCGGAGCCCTGCACGTGCCGGGCCTCTTCAACAGCGCGTCGTCCATTTTCAGGAAGGTGTTCGAAGACTACCGGCGCAGCTACCTGCTGCGCTACACGCCAGAGGGCGTGCCGCGCGAAGGATGGCACGACGTCGTGGTCACCGTGCCCGCGTATCCGTCGTACACGGTGCACGCGCGGCGCGGCTACGGGGTGGAGGCGGCCGGCCCTGACGGCGGCACGCCCGGCGCCTCCGGCGCGTTCTTTTCCGGAGTCCCGGCCGGCACGCCCCTGCACGCCGTGATCGACGCCTACGGGCGGGCCGACTACCGGCGTCTGGAGCAGGAGCTTGCGGGAATCAGCGACGGCGCGGCGCTCGTGACTGCGTTCCGCGAGGCCGGCAACCTATGGCCGGCGAATCCGAAGCGCGAGGCGGTGCTGGTCGTCGAGATTGCCGACGCGGCCATGGCCACGCGGCGGATTCAGGCCCGCGACGCGGCGCGCGATCTGCTGCGCAGCTATCGGATGCTCGTCCGTCATCCCCTCTGGCCCGATGATTTCGAGCGCTACTGGCTCTGGGGCGTGATCGCGTCGTTGCAGGGCGTCATTCTGCCCGACCTCACGCGCGAGTTCGCCGACTATGCGCTGACGCGGTTTCCGAACGAGCCGCGCTTTCTGCTCGCGCAGGCATTCGCGGTGGACCAGACGCGGGCATTCGCGGAGACGAGCGGCCGCAACGGCGCGGGCCAGGCCTCGCACGTGCGCGATGTGACGGCGCGCTATGACGCCGCCGCCCGATTCCCGGAAACGGCCGCGGAGGCGCGCGTGCGCAAGGCGTTCTTCCTGCACCGCATCGGCCGCCACGCCGAGGCGCTCGCCGAGCTCGAGGGCGCCGATGGACGGACCGCCGATCGCGACGTGACGATCGGGTACCTCCGCCGTCTGATCCGCGGGCGGGTGCTCGAAGGGCTCGGGCGTTTCGGCGAGGCGCGTGCCGCGTACGAGTCGGCGCGGTCGGTTCTGCCGGACGCGCAGTCGCCGGCCGTGGCGCTGATGCGGCTTCACGTGCGATCGGGCGATCGGCCGGCCGCCGACGCGCTGGCCGCGGCAATCGAGACCGCGCCGAAACACGCCTTCGATCCCTGGTGGGTCTACTGGCTGGGGGATGCGCGCCAGTACGGCGCGATCGTCGCCCGGCTGCGGGAGGAAACGCGATGATGCGCCTGATGGTGGGACTGGCGGCGGCCGTGCTGCTGGCGCAGCAGGCCACGTTCCGATCCGGCGTGGACGCCGTGACCGTGGATGTGTCGGTGCGCCGGGGCACGCGCGTGGTCACCGGGCTCGGCGTGGCCGATTTCGAGGTGCTCGACAACGGCGTGCCGCAGCAGGTCACCAGCGTCAGCTACGGCAAGCTGCCAATCGACGTCACGCTCGCGCTCGACACGAGCTTCAGCGTGTCGGGCGCGCTCCTCGAGCGGCTGCGCGCGGCGGTGCGGCAGCTGATGCGCGATCTCGGACCCGAGGATCGGCTCAGGCTGATCGACTTCAACATGCGCGTCAGCCGCCCGATCGACTTCACGAGCGACCCCGCGAAAATCGACGCGGCGATCGGCGCGGTATCGGCCGGCGGCGGGTCGTCCATCCGCGACGCGCTCTCGGTCGCGCTCGTGTCGGCGTCCGAGCCCGAGCGGCGCCAGTTGATCGTGCTGTTCAGCGACGGCGCCGACAGCACGAGCATCACCACGCCCGAGGCGCTGATCGATCTCGCGCAGCGGACGAACGCGTCGGTTGCCGCCGTGATACCCGAGCCCGGGGGCGCCGGCTCCCCCGCGCGTCAAGGCCTGGACATGATGCGTGCGCTGGCCGCCGAGACAGGCGGCACGGTGATCACGATGCCGCTGGCAAGCCGCACGTTCTCGGCGCCGATCAGTCGCACGGTGCCGGGCACGACCACTACCACGACCGTCACGACGTTCGGCGGCCGCGCGGCTGCGCCGGACCTGACGGCCACCTTCCGCCGCGTCCTGGAGGAGTTTCGCTCGAGCTATGTGCTGCACTTCACGCCGCGCGGTGTGGAAGCCGGAGGCTTCCACACGCTGGACGTGAAGGTGAAAGGCAAAGGGTCGCTGACGGTTCGCGCGCGGCGCGGCTACGCGGTGCGCTAGCGCATCTTCGTGAGATCGATCGGCGTGTGCCGCGGTTTGGCGTATGTCGAGTTCACCTCGAAGCTCTGTCGCGCGACATAGCCGCCCTCGCCCCTGTTGATCATCCCTTCCGGCGTCGGCCGCTGGTCGTAGTTCTCACTCGTCTTCGAGGGCAGCCACAGGTCGAGATCCTTGTGGAACGCGTAGGTGACGTTGCTGCGCGCCGTCTCGACCCGCGATTCGAGCCAGATCTCACTCTGGTGCACCGTGCCGGTTGCGGGATCCATCCAGAGCCGTCCCGTCAGATAGCCGTTCCCGCGCGTGCTCATGATGTACTTGGTCAGTTCGCCGCGCGTCTCCTCGAAGCGCAGTCCGACTACCGCGACGTTGTTCACCTTCTTCTTGCCGTCGACGCGGTAGGTGAACTTGCCGTGCTGCGCCGGCTGAATCAGATGGAGGGCCAGGAGCGGATCGTTCATCTGGGCGAGCAGCTCCGGGTAGTACTGGAAGATGGCCGCCGCGTACTGCTGCGCCTGCTGCCAGCCGGCCTGGGTGGGACTGGCGAGCAGCGGGACGATGCGCCCGCCGCCCTCCTTCACCTTCGCGCCCGACACCGCGGTGAGGTCGCGCAGGGGATGCAGGCGCCCATTGACGTTGACGAGCACGATTTCCGAGAACAGGCGCAGCGGCACCGACATGCGGCCGCTGCTGACTTCGCTGATTGTGTAGGTCTCGTCCATCGAGACACCCGAGGCTCGCCGGGCGTAGGACGTCAGGTACTCGTTACCGGCGTTCAGCAGCGCGGCCACCTCTGGATCCTGCGCCGCCCGCGGCACGGCAACGACGGCAACGGCGAAGGTTACGGCAACAAGCGCGCGCATTCGGCCTCCAATCAACAAATCAACAGATCAACAGATCAATCGATCCAGTCGGCGATAAAGATGTTCGTGTCGCCGGGCGCCGCGCCATGGCGGTTCGAGGCGAACACCAGCTTCCGTCCGTCCGGACTCCACATCGGAAACCCGTCGAAGTCTTCCGCATACGTCACGCGCTCGAGGCCCGAGCCGTCGACATTGATCATGTAGAGGTCGAACTCGCCGCGGCCCTGCTGGCTCGTGATGTTGGTCGAGAAGATAATCCGTTTGCCGTCGGGATGGAAGTACGGTGCGAAGCTTGCCGCCGAGGCATTCGTCACCTGCCGCATCCCCGAGCCGTCTCGGTTCATCACGAAAATCTCCAGCGATGTCGGCTGCCAGAGGCCGTCCTTCAGCAGCAGGGAGTAGCGATCGAGCTCGGGGCCGGCCGTCAGCGTGCGGCCCCGGAAGACAATCTTCGATCCGTCCCTGTTGAAGAACGGGCCGCCGTCAGGGCCGACGCGGTTGGTGAGCCGGCGCACGTCCGACCCGTCGCCGTTCATGGAGTAGATCTCCATGTCGCCGTCGCGGACGCTGGTAAAGACGATGCGGCCGTCGGGGCCGATGGTGGGCTCGGCGTCATAGCCGGGCGAGTTCGTGATGTTGCGCAGGCCGGAGCCGTCGGCGTTCGCGCGATAGATGTCGTAGCCGGCGTGAATCGGCCAGACGTAGCCGCGCGACATGTCTGGCCGCGGCGGGCAGGCCGGCCCGGCGCCGTGCGTCGACGCATAGACGATCTCGCGGCCGTCCGGCGTGAAGAACCCGCAGGTCGTGCGGCCCTCGCCGGTGCTGACACGGCGGACGTTCGAGCCGTCGATGTTCATCGTGTACTGCTGGTCGCAGCCGGCGCCGTCACGCGTGCTCTGGAAGATGATCTTGGAGCCGTCGAAGGAGAAATAGGCCTCGGCGTTCTCACCGCCGAACGTCAGCTGGCGGATGTTGCGGAGATGGCGCTCCCCTTGCACCGCCGGCAGCGGGGCTCCGGCAGCGGCGCCCGGCGCCGTCACGGGCGGCGCGGCGGCGGCACAGGCTGCCGCGGCCATGGCAAGCAGCGCGAGAAGGGGTCGGAACATCCGGAAAGATCATATATGAGCGAGAGACGCCGTAAGCCGCGGCCGCAGCCCGCCCCGTCCATTGGACGCAAGCAGCAGATCCTGCAGCTGGCGCGCGAAGGCCTGCCCCCGAGCGCCATTGCCGACCGGGCTGCCACGCCCTTTGCCACGGTGATGGCCCACCTGTACGGCCTCGTCGGAGAAGGCGCGCTGAAGCGCTCCGACATCGTCTTTTCGTTCGATCAGGACGCCCGCGACGCCGTCGAACTGGCCATCGAGGAATACGAGACGACCGACTCGCGCGTGCTGCGAAAGGCGCTGGCGAAGCAGGACGTGCAGATCCGGCGCGAGGATCTGGCGGTGTACCTGACGCTGCGCGACGCGCGCGTGGCGCTCGGCGACATGTACGAGATGGTGCGCGACATCGAGCTGGCGCTGCACGACCGCATCCGCGACGCGTTCGTCGCGGCCTTCGGCGAGGAGCAGTGGTGGCGCAAGGGCGTGCCGGCGAACGTGCGCGCCGAGTGCGCCGCGCTGTACGAACACGATCCCGACCCCGCGCCCGAAGCGTTCGCCTACACGACGCTGATCCATCTGCGCGAAATCCTCGACAAGCGCTGGGACGTGCAGGGCGCGGCGTTTCCGCGCGCCCTGCGATCGGACCGCAAGAAGCTGATGGCCGACCTCGTCACGCTCAACCGCATCCGCAACGCCGTGATGCACCCCGTGCGGCGCGCGGCCTTCACCGATCGCGAATTCCTGTTCGTCCGCGAATTCGCGCGGCAGCTCGCGTAGCGGTTGCTGGTTGCTGGTTGCCGGTTGTCGGTATGAGCCTCAGCGCACAAGGGCGCTTCGGCTAATCTAGTGAAAGCCGTCCGGGCATTGTCCCGGCCGGCTCGCACCGGCAACCAGCAACCGACAACCAGCAACCGCTCAATGCGCCGCATCATCCACGTCGACATGGACGCGTTCTACGCGTCGGTCGAACAGCGCGATGACCCGTCGCTGAAAGGCAGGCCCGTCGCCGTCGGCGGCCGCCCCGAAGGCCGCGGCGTCGTCGCGGCCGCGAGCTACGAGGCGCGGCAGTTCGGCGTGCGGTCGGCCATTCCGATGGCGCGCGCCGTCCGCTTGTGCCCGCACCTCATTGTCATCAGCCCGGACTTCGCGAAGTACAAGGCCGTCTCGCAGCAGGTGTTCTCGATTTTCAGGAGCGTGACGCCGCTCGTCGAGGGCCTGTCGCTCGACGAGGCGTATCTCGACGTCACCGAGAACGCCTGGAACGAGCCGCTGGGGATGAATGTCGCGCGGCGGATCAAGGAAGAGATCAAGCAGGCCACCGGCCTCACGGCGTCCGCCGGCGTCGCGCCGAACAAGTTCCTGGCGAAGATCGCGTCGGCGTGGCGCAAGCCAGACGGCCTGACCGTGATCGCGCCCGACCGTGTCGAGCAGTTCCTGCTGCAGCTGCCGGTGGACGCGCTCTGGGGCGTCGGCCCGGTTACTGCGAAACGGCTGCGCGAGCGCGGCATAGAAAAGATTCCCGACGTGCGCGCCGCCAGCGACGAGGTGCTGCGCGAGGCGGTGGGCAGCGGCGCCGAGTGGCTGCGGCAGCTGGCGATGGGCATTGATGATCGCGAAGTGGAGACCGGCGGAGAAGCGAAGTCGAGCAGCAGCGAGACGACGTATCCGTACGATCTCACCGATCTCGAACAGATGCGGCTCGAGATCGATGAGATGGCGCGCGACGGCGCGGCCTGGCTCGAGCGCAAGGGCCTGCTGGCCCGCACCGTGACCATCAAGGTCCGGTACAACGACTTCACGACCGTCACGCGCAGCGACACCCGGGCGCCGACGCGCGACCCCGACCAGATTGCCCCGCGGGCCGTCGCCCTGCTCGACCGTACCGAGGCCGCCTCCCGGCCGGTGCGGCTGCTGGGAGCCGGCGTCCACAACCTTGTCGGCCCCTCGGACGTCCTTACGAAGACCGAGCTCGAACTGCCCTTCGAGTAGACCCGGCAACAGGGCCGGACTTTGTGTATACTCCCCGCATTCCGGACGTATTCCCATGGACCTGTCCCACGTCGACCGCGCGTACGCCGAGATTCGCCGCCTGATCATCGACGGCCTGTATCAGCCCGGCCAGCCTCTCTCGGAAGTCACGCTCGCCAACGCGCACGGCATGAGCCGCACGCCGGTGCGCGAGGCCCTGTCGCGCCTGTGTCACGAGCGCTACGTGGAGCGCCTGTCGGGGCGCGGCTTCTTCGTCTCGCGGGTCACCGTGCAGGCCATCAACGACACCTTCGAGGTGCGCCGCCTGCTCGAGGGATGGGCGGCCGCGCGCGCGGCCGCGCGCGCCACGCCCGAGGCCGTCGCCCGGATGCGCACGCTCGCCGAGCGGCAGGACGATGACGTGAGCGGCGTAGAGGCGGGCAACAACAACCGCCACTTCCACCTGGCGGTGGCCGCCGCCGCGGGCAACTATCTGGCGGCCGACCAGATCGAGCAGTGCCTCGCGCAAATCGATCGCTTCATCACGCTCGGTGTGGGCTTCGCGCCGTTCAAGACCGGCTCGGGCGCCGCGCACTCCGAGATCGTCGCCGCCATCGAGGCTCGCAATCCCGACGCCGCGCGGCAGTTGATGGAACAACACCTCGACCGCGGCCTCGCGCTGATGCGCGACGCGGTCGTCGCCGGCGCGTTCGCTAACGTCGGCGTAGTGTAATTTTCAGGATTTCAATCTTCTCCACCGGCTCTTCCCCATTCACGGGAGCCGCCTCGATCGCCTCCACGACCTCCAGCCCGCTGACGACGCGCGCGAACGCGGTGTACTTGCCGTCGAGCGACGGACACACGTCAGTGCAGATGAAGAACGACGTGCTGGCGCTGGCCGGATCGTCGCCGCGCGCCATCGACAGGACGCCTTTCACGTGCGGCGTGTCGTTGAATTCGGGCGCGAGCGTCGCGGGCACGAGCGTCTGCTGCTTTGCCGTGAGCGGCGCGCCGCGGTGCGTGAGCGCGCCCGTCTGAATCACGAAGCCTTTCACCACGCGATGAAAGAGAGTGCCGTCGTACACGCCGGCTGACGCAAGCCGCAGGAAGTTGCGCACCGTGCCCGGCGCTTTTTCCGCCAGCATCTCCACCGTCATCGCGCCGCGCGTGGTCTGGATTTCGGCCACGTAGCCGCCAAGGTCGCTGTCGGGCACATCCGCGAACGGCTCCGGCTCGGGCGGTGGCACCGGGCGAATGGTCACGCTTTTGATGACGACGCGCTCGTTCGGTAGCCCTTGCGAGCTGGCCGGCAGCTCGGAGATTCTCCGCACGACCTCCATGCCTTCGACCACGCGGCCGAACGCGGTGTACTGGCCGGTCAGCGCGAGCTGATCGCTCGCGTTGACGAAGAACTGCTGGCCCCCGCTGTCCTTGTTGCCCGGCACGAGCACGGCGCCGACGATGCCCGCGACGAACGGCTCGTCGCTGAATTCGGCCTTCAGCACGTTGAGGCCGCCCGTGCCGTAGCGGTGCGACATCGCCGGATCCCGGCTGAGCGGATCGCCGCCCTGGATCAACCCGAGCGTGATGACGCGATGAAAGATGGTGCCGGCGAACGCGCCCTCGCGCGCCTTCGCGATGAAGTGCGCGACGTGGTTCGGCGCCTTGTCGGCCAGGAGATTGAAGATGAACGTGCCGTGCGTCGTCTCGACGACGGCCTGTTGCGGGGCGGGTTGCGGCTGAGCCTGAAAGAGAAACAGCACGAGTAATGCGAGGCGCATGACCTCAGATTACCCGTGCTGCGTTTGGGATGCTACGTGCTAGCTGGTCGACGAGTCCGCGGCGGTATCCTTCGGTTTGCGAGGCGAGCGCCGCCGCTCCACCTTCGGCTTGGCCTCGGCTTTCGCGGCCTTCGGCGCCTTTTCGGCCTTCGGCTTCGCGGCACGCGCCGGCTTCTTCGCGGCCTTCGCGGCAGGCTCCGCCTCGGCCTTCCCCTGGGCCGCGTGCGGCGCGCGGCGGCGGCCGCGCGGCGCGCCGTGCCCCATGCCGAGCGCTTCGGCCGTGCGATCGATGAGGTTGACCGGCACCGCCGACTCCACATCGTGCGGATCCGAGGCCCCCGCGTCTTCGACGCGCGTGTCGCCTTCCGCGGCGGCGGCATAGCCGGACGTCAGCTCCGAGCCGGGCGCGCCCTGGAGCGCCTGCCCCTGGAAGAGGCGCACCGCGCCCTGGCGGTCGCGCTCCATGCGCACGAGGCCGTCCTTCTGCGCGGCGCGCAGCAGGTCGACCAGGCTCGCGAACCCGAACGTGCGCTCGTCGAAGCCGGGCGCGTTGGTCTTGAGCACCTGCTTCATCTGGCGGATGTAGAGCGGCCAGCGCATGGTGGCCTTCGCGGCCGTCAGAATGCGGCGGACTTCCGACACGCCTTCGGCGGCCTTCGCGGGATCGGCGGCCTGTGCGGCCGGCGCGGCGTGCCGCTCGTGCTTCTCGTGCGGCGCGGCCTTCTCGTGAACGGCCGGCTTCTCGGCAACGGCCGGAACGTCCGGCATCTCGAAGCCGTCACGCAGCTCCACGAGCAGATCGCGGCCTTCCTGCTTCACGGTGACGAGACCCAGCTTCTCGAGCTTCTCCACGAAGTCGCGGAACGATCCGGCCCCGTACGTGCGCTCGGAGAAGGTGGAGTCGAGCTGCAGCAGCGTGCTCTTGAGCAGGCCAAGCTGCGGCGAGACTTCCCGCTCCGACAGCACTTTCAGCGCGCGCTTGACGAGCGCCAGCGACTGCTCGATTGGCTGGCGATCGAGCGACGGCTGGCGATCGCCGCTCTTCTGCTGGCGCCCGCCCTGCTGGCGGCGCGAGGTCGAAAGCAGGTTCTCGTACGCGATGAACTCATGACAGTTCTTCTGCATGATGTTGCTCGTGAACTGCCGGCCGCCGACGACGAACACTTTCTTGTCGTACTGCTTCAGCTTCTCGAGCAGGCTGATGAAGTCGCTGTCGCCGCCGACGATGACGAAGGCGTTGATGTGCGGGTGCGTGAAGGCCATCTCGAGCGCGTCGAGGGCCAGGTTGATGTCGGCGCCGTTCTTGTCGCCGCCCGGCGTGAGATTGCGCTGCACCATCTTGATGGCGTGCTGCGTGAGCAGCCGGCTGTAGTCGCCGGCGCGCTGCCAGTCGCTGTAGGCGGTTTTCGAGACGACCTCGCCGCGCTCCTTGAGCGCCTCGAGCACGAGGCCCGCGTCGAATTGGGTGTTGAGGGTGTTCTTGACGCCGATCTCGATGTTGTCGAAATCGATGAAGACTGCGAGACGCAGTCGTGATTCGGGCACGTTATCTGTCCAGTTCTAGTTCCAGTTCTCAGTTCTGGAGGGTTGTGCAGAGACGATCGGGCGGCGGAAGTGCGGCTCGGGCCTCCGGCGAAGGAGCGGCCGGGGGGCCCCGTGGGGTCCATGGCCGCAGCGCGGGAGGCGCGATCCAGCGGCAGAGTTCAGTAAGCAGCTCGCCGGATCGTCCTGTTGCTGCATAAGTATAGCGGATTAAGGATTACGGAACTGTGATTAGGGATTAATCCTCAATCGCAGGTCCTTAATCCTCAATCACTATCTGGGCCGCCCGCCGGGGTTCCACTGCGGGCGGAAGTCGCTGTTTGCCAACCACCGGATGGGCTCGACCATGGACCGGATCGCCTCCAGCATGTGCGGGAAGTCGATGGTCGACACCTCGTCGCCCGGCTGGTGATAGTCCTTGTGCAGCCCGAAGCTCGACACGGTGTGGGCGGGGATGCCCTTGCGCGCGAAGCGGATGTTGTCGGACCGCGTGAAGAAGCTCTGATCGGGATGCGGGTCCTGCACCAGCCGCGCGCCGCGCTTCGCCAGCTCGGGACCCAGCGTCGAGCGCTCGTAGCCGGTCAGCCACAGCGTCCGCGGCGGCACCTTCGGATCGGGCCGCCCGATCATCTCGAACTGCAGATTCGCGATGACGCCGCCGAGCGGCGTGGTCTCGGCAAAGTAGTTCGATCCGTGGCCGCCGCGCTCTTCGCTGCCGAACCACGCGAAGACGATCGTACGCTTCGGCCGCGGGCCCTGCATCATCGCTTTCGCGAGCTCCAGCACCGCGACGCTGCCCGAGGCGTCATCGTCCGCCCCGTTGAAGATCTTGTCGTCGCCGGGCGCGTTCGGGCGCATGCCGACGTGATCGAGGTGCGCGCTCAGCAGGATGATCTCGCGGCGCAGCGTCGCGTCGCTGCCGGTCAGCTGAGCGACGACGTTCCACGTGTGCCCCGGCGTGTCGGAGTACTTCAGCGGCGGATCGAAGAACACGCGCGTGCCTGCTGGCACCTTCGACACAGCCGCATACGTCGCATCGTCGAGCACGATCATTGTGGCGCGCGGCGCCGCGATGGCGGGCAGGTTGACCGCGCGGGGAGGCGCCGACGGGAGGCGCGAGGCGGTGACGGCCCATCGCTCGCGGATGTTGGGCGTCTCGGGGACGATGACGAGCGACGCGGGCGCCATGGCGGCGCGGTCGTCGGCGCTGGTCGCGTGCGGCGCGAGCACGGCGGAGCCGACGGGGACGCTGATGCCGGGCTTGTACACGACGAGCGGGCCCGCGATCTTCGCGACGGTGCCGAGCGCCTGGACGAGCATCTCTTTGCCGTGCGTCAGGGTCAAGCCGCCGATGGTGAGCACCGGCGCGGCGGTGGACTCCACACCGCGCAGCTCGATTTCCTGGACGAACGAGCGCGGCTGGCCCTGGCTGCGGTCGCCGAGCGGCTCGAGCCCCCATCGGCGCAGATGCGACGCGATGTATTCGGCCGCAATCCACTCGTCGCGTGTGCCGCTGCCGCGCCCGTTCAGGGCATCGCTCGCCAGAAACTCCATGTGCCCGCGAATCGAGCCTTCGGTGATGGCGGCTGGCGTACCGGGCTGGGCTGGCTGAGACGGCTGAGCCGGCTGCTGCGCGGAGATCGTGACGGCCGAAAGAACGACTGCTGCTGCGAGGAGGGGGTGTCGCATAGGGGGATAATAACCGGATGTCAGAGATTGCTTCACGCGGCTATAAGCACCCGGAGGTGCTGGTGTCCACCGACTGGGTGGCCGCGCACCTGAAGGACCCGGACGTCCGGCTCGTCGAGTCGAACGAAGACACCCTCCTCTACTCGGCCGGCCACATCCCGCGCGCCGTGCACGTGGACTGGACGTCGGATCTCAACGATCAGGTCAGGCGCGACTACATCGCGCGCGAAGGGTTCGAGGCGCTGATGTCGCGCATCGGCGCCTCGCCCGATACGACGGTCGTCTTCTACGGCGACAAGAACAACTGGTGGGCGACCTACGCGCTGTGGGTTTTCCAGCTGTTCGGCCACACGAACGCCAAGATCATGGACGGCGGGCGGCTGAAGTGGGAGAAGGAAGGACGCGAGATGACGCGCGAGGTGCCGTCCTTCCCGAAGACGGAGTACCGCGCGCGTGAGCGCGATGACACATCGGCGCGCGCGTTCCGCGACGAGGTGCTCAAGCACGTCGAGGCGCAAGGGCAGCTGGTCGATGTGCGGAGCCCGGAGGAGTATGCGGGCACGCGGATGCACATGCCCGACTATCCGAACGAGGGGGCGCTGCGCGGCGGGCACATTCCCGGCGCCCGCAGCATTCCGTGGGCGAAGGCCATCAATCCAGACGACGGCACGTTCAAGACGGCTGCCGAACTCGAGACGCTCTACTGCCAGGAAAACGCGCTCGATCCGAAGAGGCCGACGATCGCGTACTGCCGGATCGGCGAGCGCAGCAGCCACAGCTGGTTTGCGCTGAAGTACCTGCTCGGCTTCGACAACGTGCGCAACTACGACGGGTCGTGGACGGAGTGGGGAAACTCAGTCGGCCTGCCGATTGAGAAGTGACGTCCAAACTCCAGGCGCTGCTCGATCTGTTCGCGGAGTACCCCGATCAGGCCGAGCGGACGCAGCTGCTTCTGGGTTACGCGGATCGGTTCAAGGACGTGCCGCCGGAAGTCGCGACGCGGCCGTTCGATCAGGCGGCGCTGGTGCCGCACTGCGAGTCCGAAGCGTATGTCTGGGTCGTGCCGAATGCGGACGACACGCTGAAGCTGCACTTCGCGGTGGAGAATCCGTCCGGCGTGTCGGCGAAGGCGCTGGCGGTGATTCTGGACCGCACGCTCAGCGGCCTTCCGCCGGAGGAGATCGCGAAGGTCGACCCGGAGATTGTCGAGAAGATCTTCCGGCAGAATATTTCGATGGGCAAAGGCATGGGCCTGATGTCGATGGTGCAGCGCGTGCAGGCACTGGCGAAGCGGGCCCTCAAGGAGAAGACGGAATGAAGCTGTTCGGCCGATCATTTGTTTTTGTGAGCGTGCTCGCGCTGGTTGCATGCGGCGGCGGCGAAGAGGGCGCGCCCGCGGGCTCGACGCCCGCCACATCCGCGGCGGCGGTGACGCCGGTGGCGGAGCTGCCGGGTATCGACCAGAATCGCGTGTTCGAGCACATCAAAGTGCTCGCGTCCGACGAGTACGAAGGCCGCCTGCCCGGCACGAAGGGCGAAGAGCTGAGCGTGAAGTACATCAGCGACCAGTTCCAGGCCGCGGGTCTCGAGCCCGGCAATCCCGACGGCACGTGGGTGCAGAAGGTGCCGCTCGTCGGCATTACCGGCAAGCCGTCGCCGCTGCGCATGACCCCTTCGCCAGGCTCAGGGCAGGCCGGCGCGACGGTGACGCTCGCGTACGGCACCGACATGGTGGCGTGGACGCGGCACGTCGCCGATCGCGTGTCGCTCGACGCCTCCGACATGATCTTCGTCGGCTACGGCGTCGAGGCGCCGGAGTTCCAGTGGGACGACTACAAGGGTGTCGACACGAAGGGCAAGACGCTCGTCATGCTCGTCAACGACCCGCTCGTGCCCGGCGCCGACGGCCAGCCCGATCCGAACGTCTTCGGCGGTCCAGCCATGACCTATTACGGCCGCTGGACCTACAAGTACGAGAAAGGCGCCGAGAAAGGCGCGGCGGGTGTGCTCGTGATTCACGAGACAGGCCCCGCCGGCTACGGCTGGAATGTCATCCAGGGCTTCGGCGGCGAGCGCTTCGACCTCGAGACGCCCGACAAGAACATGGGCCGCGCGACGGTGGAGGGCTGGATCTCGAGCGAGCGCGCGCGCGCGTTGTTCAAGAGCGCGGGCCAGGACTTCGACGCGCTGAAGAAGGCCGCGGCGACGCGCGACTTCAAGCCGGTTCCGCTTAACACGAAGGCGTCGATGTCGATCACCAACACGATGCGGCGCATCGAGTCGCAGAACGTCATCGGCAAGCTGACCGGCTCCGATCCCACTCTCAAGGACGAGTTCGTCGTTTATACCGGCCACTGGGATCACCTCGGCGTAGGCCCCGCCGTCGACGGCGACACCATCTATAACGGGGCCGTCGACAACGCGACGGGCATCGGCGCGATGATCGAGATCGCGCGCGCCTTCAAGCAGGTGCAGCCGGCGCCGAAGCGGTCGATTCTTTTTCTCGCGGTCACGGCGGAGGAGCAGGGCCTGCTCGGCTCGGAGTACTACGCAAAGAACCCGCTCTATCCGCTCACGAAAACCGTCGCCAACGTCAACATGGACGCGTTGAACCCGTACGGCCGCACGTCGGACCTTGTGGTGGTCGGCATGGGCGCGTCGGAGCTCGACGACTACGCGAAGGCGGTGGCCGACGAGCAGGGCCGCACGCTCAAGGCCGATCCCGAGCCTGAGAAGGGCTATTACTACCGCTCGGATCACTTCAACTTCGCGAAGGTCGGCGTGCCGGCGCTTTATGCCGACGGCGGCATCGAGTACGTCGGCAAGGAAGCCGGCTGGGGCCGCAAGACGCTCGACGAGTACACGGCGACGCGCTATCACCAGCCGCAGGATCAGGTGCTCGAGACGTGGGACCTGAGCGGCCTCGCCGAAGACGCGAAGTTCTTCTTCGCCATCGGCTACCGCGTGGCGAACGCGGAGCGCATGCCCGAGTGGCGCGAAGGCAACGAATTCAAAGGGATTCGCGACAAGTCACTGGGGCGGCAGTAAGGCGATCGGTTGCCTGTAACCGGTTGCCGGTTGCCGGTGCGCCCCAGGCGCGGCAGAAACTGCATACCTGACCTGTGAAAACTTTCCTTGAGGGAAGTTTCCACAGGTTATCCACAACTCCGCGCGAATGACGTTGCAGAAACCACCATCACGCGCGTCTAGTTCTCGTCCTCCAGCACCACGAGCGTCACCTTCACGCGATCGCCGTGCCCCTTCCCCGCTCGCGCGTGCTTCGGCACGGCCAGGAGGGATCGATCGTTCTTCGAGTCGCGCCACACCGATGTCACCCACTCGTGGTTTTCGACGCGGGCGCGGACGGGCGTGCGGCCCCATGGGCGGGTCACGGGCGGCGCGTGACGCTTGGGGATCGGCGCGAACGTCCACCCGCCTTTGCCGGGATATCGCTCGAGCTTTGTCGTGAACGCGTAGGTCTTCACGCTCTCGCCGGCACACTATCGCGCCATTAGCGCCTGACCTGTTCCGCCCAGCTGGCGGCGCCGCTCTTCCCGTCGAGAAACGGAAGGACCGTGGCCGGAAGCTGCGGCGCCATGAACAGCTCGTAATGCGTCACGTCCGGAAGAATGGCCAGGCGATTCCTGGACATGTGCTCGCGCATCCACCCGGCGTCCTTCAGTCCGCCACCGAGCAGGGCATAGAACTCCACGACGTGCGCCGGGCGAATCATGTCGCTGTCTCCGAAGACGAGCATGACGGGCATCGTGAGCGTCTTCACGTCGGCCGACCAGTCGTACGGCTTGCGCATAAGCTCGCCCATGCGATCGAGCAGCCTCGGGAAGTCCTCCGGCCTGGGCGCGACGTTCACATACGACTGATACATCGGCGTGTCCTTCATCATGGGCGCCATGGCCGCGCCCACCTGCGCCTGCTGCGGCAGCATCTCAGCGTGAAAGCCGTTCTGCGCGAACGGCGCCGACGCGACGACGAGGCGCCGCACGAGCGATGGATGCTGCACGGCAAGCCGCAGCGCGGCGCCGCCGCCAAACGAGTAACCCATGACGTCGACCTGGCGGTAGCCGAGCTGCTTCAGCACGACCGCGAGATCGTTGCCGATGTCGACGAGGTCGATCGGGCGCGCCCCGAGCAGCGTGCGGCCGTGGCCGTGGAGGTCGACGCCGATCACTTGACGCGTGCGCGCAAGGGCGGCGAGGTTGGGCCCGAACATGTCGATGGATCCGAGGCCTCCGTGCAGCAGCAGGAGCGGCTCGCCGGCCCCGTGGACCTCGTAGTAGTACGGGATCCCGTTCGCGTCGACGTGCCCGGTCCTGAGGGGCTTCGACGCAGCCGTCCCCTGTGCCTCGGCGACGCCCGGGGTGGCAGCCAGCACCACGGTTGTTACAGTCAACGCGATCAGTCTCGACTTCATCTCTCTCAGCCTCCTGTAACTGGTCGGACGGGACATCTCGAAATCGACATGCGCCGCACAGTTGCCAGGCGCCTCTCGACCTCGCATCCTATATCCAGACATGACTCCGCTAATGTCGAATGCCGCAGGGACCGTTCGACCAGCCTCTGAACATGCCGATCGAAGTGCGCGAGGTCATGGACGCCCCGCCGGAACTCGGCTGAGGTCGCGGATCGCGTCCTTTCCCACCCAGCGCGCCGTGCGATCGCCGGACGCCGCCAGGCGTTCGGCGGACCGCAGGGCCGCGGCACGAAGCGCGGGACCGCGGTGGCCGATGCCGCGCAGCGCCCAGCTCACCCCTTTCTTCACGAAGTTCCGCTCATCGTCCGCCGATCGCTCGATCAAGGGCAGGAAAGGCGTGAAGCGGCTGTCGGGCGCTTTCTTGTCGTGCAGCGCAAGGCTCGCAAGCAGCGCGAAGGCGGCTCGCTTCACGAACTCGTCGCGCCGCCGGGCCCACTTCGCGATCGTGCCGTATGCGTGCGGGGTCTTGTCGAAGAGGTCGAAGCAGGCGGTGTCGCAGATGGCCCAGTTGTCGAAGTCGCGCGCCCAGCGATCCATCTGCGCCGGCGTCACGTGCTTTGGATCGTCGACGAAGACCGCGAGCATCCGCGCCTCGTACCAGCCGCTCTCCCACAACGCCGCGGCCAGCTCGTGATCCCGGCCGAGTGTTTTCGCGTACTTCCGCAGCGCGCCGACGGACACGCCGAAGACCTTCGGCGCCGTGATGGCGTAGCGCGCCATGCCGTCGCGGTTGCGTTTGGAGCCGTTCCGCTCGAGCCAGGCGAGCGCCGCCTTGACGGAGCCACGCGTCCCGGTTGCCGCTGCTGTGCGCCGAGTCGGCCGTGTCGCGCGCGGAGGACTGGAACGCATCAGAACGGCCAATCGGCTCTTTCGTGCGCGATGTGCGGCCACGCCCGGCGCCAGGTCTCCACGCCGAGGAGCTGTTCCAGGTTCGGTTTCGAGAAGAAGTGGTGCTCCACCGACTTGTGCTGCGTCCGGTGCGCGCGCAGAGCCGCTTCCTTCTTGTCCGCCCACGCCGACACGTCGACGACGATGTCGACGCCCGGCTCGCCGGCGCGGCGGGCCGGCTCCTGCTCCCACGGCGCCACCGGAGGCGTCCACAACAACTCGGGCACGACGTGCGCCGGGCCGAGGTCGGGATACCAGCGGGCGTCGGCCGCGGCGGCAATCGCGTCGCTCGCGAAGCGTGAGATCGCGATGTGGTCGGGATGCACGTTGAAGCCGTTGGGATCGAACGAGAAGGCCAGCGCCGGACGCTCGGCCCGAATGATCCCGACGAGCTTCCGGCGCATCTCGTCCGGCGGCGCCGACGCCAGCGATCGGTCCGCGTAGCCGAGCAGATGAATCTCGGAGATGTCGAGCACGCACGCCGCGTCGCGCAGCTCAGCCTCGCGCACCGCCGGCAGCTCCTCGGGCGCGCAAACCGGCGGCTCGCCACACTTCCCCATCTCGCCCAGCGTCGCGCACGCCAGCACGACGCGCCATCCCTTCGATCGCAGCAGGCAGATCGTCCCCGCCGTCCCGAAGGTCTCATCGTCGGGATGGGCGTAGATGAAAAGAGCTGAAGGCATTGAGATATCGTAGCGTGCCGGGGCTAAAGCCCCGGCCTACCGTTATGCGATGCGCCTGGGCCGGCACCGATCCGCTCTATGTGAAGTACCACGACGAGGAGTGGGGTGTGCCGCTGCACAACGACCGGCGGCTGTTCGAGATGCTCATCCTCGAGGGCGCGCAGGCCGGGCTCAGCTGGATCACTATCCTTCGCAAGCGACCGGCCTAC
>DATKDT010000065.1:0-11702 GCA_035512575.1 Vicinamibacterales bacterium
CCGGTCACCATGACGCTGCTGTCGCTGCGGCTGAGCACCTTGACGAACTCCAGGATGGTGCGCATTCGCGCGCTGCGTCCGATGACATCGTCCGGCGAAAAGCGGGTGGGGGCGGCACGCATGACGGTTACACCAGGTGCAGTTCGCCGAAGTTTTCGATGTCGGCCCGGAGCGCCGTTTCGACGCCCATGTGCAGCGTGAGCTGCGCGCTGGGGCAGCTGGCGCAGACGCCGGTGAAGCGCACGCGCGCGTTGCAGCCCTCGAGGTCGACGAGCTCGATGTCGCCGCCGTCGGCCTGCAGCATCGGCCGGATGCGGGCGAGCACGGCTTCCACGCGATCGTGAGTCAGCACTTGGCCTCCGATTCGAACCGGGATGAAGAGGACTTACGGGATCCCGGCAGGGCAAGCGGGATGCCACGGCCGAGGGGCGCAAATGCGCCGGAAAATCCGCGGCCCGGCGCCGGTGGAGGGTGGCGGAGGCCCGCGGCGCGGGGAATAAGTCGCGGCGCCGAGGATTTTTCCCGGCGCCGGCCGTGTCAAAATCCGGCTGTGACGTCACACATGGAACCCACGAAGGTGAAGGACGTCGTCTGCGGCATGACGATCGACCCGGCTACCGCAGCCGGATCGAGCGACTACCGGGGCGAGACGTATTACTTCTGCGGCAAGGGCTGCAAGACGAAGTTCGACGCGGACCCCGAACGCTTTCTGCAGCCGGCGCCCGCGCCGGATCGGAAGGTCGAGCCTGCGGGGGATCCCGGCGTGGAATACACCTGCCCGATGCATCCGGAAATCGTGCAGATCGGCCCGGGCTCGTGTCCGATCTGCGGCATGGCGCTCGAGCCGCGCACGGTCAGCCTGGAGGATCTGCCGAACCCCGAGCTGGCCGACATGACGCGGCGCTTCTGGATTGCCGCCGCGCTCACCGTGCCGGTGTTCGTGCTCACGATGAGCGACATGTTCTTCGGGCCGGGGCTCGGCGGACGGCTCGATCTGCGCGCGGTCAACATCCTGGCGCTCGTCCTGACGACGCCGGTGGTGTGGTGGGCGGGATGGCCGTTCTTCGAGCGCATGTGGGCGTCGATCGTCAACCGCTCGCCGAACATGTTCACGCTGATCGGCATGGGTGTCGGCGCGGCGTACGTCTACAGCCTGGCCGCCACGCTCACGCCCGGGGTGTTCCCCGAAGGCTTTCGGATGCACGGCACGGTCGAGACGTACTTCGACACCGCGGCCGTCATTACCGTGCTCGTGCTGCTCGGGCAGGTGCTCGAGCTCCGCGCGCGCAGTCAGACATCGTCCGCGATTCGGGGCCTGCTCGGCCTGGCGCCGAAAACCGCGCGCGTCCTGCGCGACGGCGGCGAGCACGACGTGCCGCTCGCCGGTGTCGTCGTCGGCGACCTGATTCGCGTCCGGCCCGGAGAGAAGATTCCCGTCGACGGCACCGTCACCGAAGGCCGCAGCGCCGTCGACGAGTCGATGGTCACCGGCGAGCCGATGCCGGCGGGCAAGGAGCCGGGTGATCGGGTCACGGGCGGCACGATCAACGGTACCGGCGGCCTCGTGTTCCGCGCCGAGCGGGTCGGCGCCGACACGCTGCTCGCCCAGATCGTGAAGATGGTGGCCGACGCGCAGCGAAGCCGCGCGCCGATTCAGCGCCTCGCCGATCTCGTCGCGGCGTGGTTCGTGCCGGCCGTCGTGGTCGTGGCGGTGCTCAGCTTCATCGGCTGGTCGATCTGGGGGCCGGAGCCGCGCTTCGCGCTCGGCCTCGTCAGCGCCGTGGCCGTGCTGATCATCGCGTGCCCGTGCGCGCTCGGTCTCGCCACGCCCATGGCCATCATGGTCGGCACCGGTCGCGGCGCCACCGGCGGCGTGCTCGTCAAGAATGCCGAGGCGCTCGAGCGCATGGAAAAGGTCGACACGCTCGTCGTCGACAAGACCGGCACGATCACGGAAGGGAAGCCGAGCCTGGTCACCGTGGAGCCCGCCGAGGGGTTCGACGAGCAGACGCTGCTGCATCTCGCGGCGGCGGCCGAGCGCTCGAGTGAGCATCCGCTGGCGGCCGCGATCGTGCGCGGCGCGGAAGAGCGCGGCATCGCGAAGATGACGGCCGATCGCTTCGACTCGGTCACCGGCAAGGGCCTGACGGCCGTCGTCGGCGGCCGCAACGTGACCATCGGCACCGCCGGTCTGCTGCGCGAGCAGGGCATCGACGCGGCCGCGCTCACCGAGCGGGCGGATGCGCTGCGGCGCGAAGGCCAGACCGTCGTGTTCGTGGGGGTCGACGGCAAATCCGCCGGACTGCTCGGCGTGGCCGATCGCATCAAGGCGTCGACGGAGGAAGCGCTGCGTTCGCTGCACGAGCAGGGCCTCACCATCGTCATGCTGACGGGCGACAACCGCGTGACCGCCGAAGCCGTGGCGCGCTCGCTCGGGCTCGACGACGTGCGCGCCGAGGTGCTGCCCGCCGGGAAGCGCGACGTCATCCGCGAGCTGCAGGCGCAGGGCAAGGTCGTGGCGATGGCGGGCGACGGCATCAACGACGCGCCGGCGCTTGCGGAGGCGACCGTCGGCATCGCGATGGGCACCGGCACCGACGTCGCCATGGAAAGCGCGGGCATCACGCTCGTGCAGGGCGATCTGCGCGGCATCGCGCGCGCGCGGCGGCTCAGCCGGGCGACGATGAAGAACATCCGCCAGAACCTGTTCCTGGCGTTCGTCTACAACGCGCTGGGTGTGCCGGTGGCCGCGGGCATCCTGTATCCGTTCACAGGCACGCTCATCAGCCCGATCTGGGCGAGCGCGGCGATGACGTTCAGCTCGGTGTCGGTGATTCTCAACGCGCTGCGGCTGCGTCGGCTGCAGCTGTAGTTACGGATTGGCCAAGTACCATTCACGCGCGGTGGCGTCCGTGCGCACGAATTGCAGCAGCAGCTGGGCGACTTTCTGGCGTCCGCTGCTGCTCGGGTGAGTACCGTCAGCCGCGAAATCCGCGCACGCCCACGTCAGCCCGTCGCTTCGCGGCCGCAGACCGTCAGCCCAGAGGTACGGTCCCCATCCAAGCCAGGGTGCGATGGCACCGGAGCCAAACGGCAGGCGCCCCTCAAGCTGATCCTCGATCACCCAGCGCATCGCGAATCCGCTCTCATACGCGTAGGGCTCGGGGTTCAGGGTTGACGTCGCATAGCCGGCGTAGATGCGGCTCGAGAGATAGGCCAGCCGGAGATTCGGGAATCTCGCCTTCAGCCGCTGCAGAACGGCGGCGGTGTTCTGCTGAAGCTGCTGGGCGTGCGGCAGGAAAGGCCCCGATGGCTGCCGATTGGCGAGCTTGACCCAGACCGTCGCGACCTGTGCAGCCGTGACGCCGGCGTTGGCGAGCCGCGAGTCGAGCACCGTCCAGCACTGGCAGCCGGGGTTGGCCCAGTCCGCCGCGGTCTGACCGCCCTGCGCGCCGTCGACAACGACCAGGCGCGGATGCCGGCTGGCATCCGCATCCGCCATGGGCTTGAACGCGCTGAATTCCTGCGTCGTGTTCGACATGCCGATTGACACGAACGCGTAGCGTCCTCCGGCGTCCGGGCGTCCCGCCCCGTCCATCGGGCTGATGGACCGGGCAAGGGCAAGTCCATCCGCCAGGTGAGCGGGCGGAGGCGTGTTGCCGCCGTTTCCATAGAGGCCGCCCGAGTGACCCTGATAGCCGGCGCCGCCGAGGTCGGTTAGAGCGGGAACGCCGATTGACGTGCGGCCGCAGCCCTGAAGGGGCGGCGCCGTCTCGGCGGGCAACGGCGCGGCCGGGCTCCGGCTGCCTCCGCACGCGGCTGACACCGCCACGGCGCACAGGACGGCTGACAGACGGTGCTTCACATGCTGTTGGACCGGCCGCCCGTGTCCGAGGTTACGTGTCCTGTTCCGGCCCGGCCTCACACCCGCGCCCGCTGCACCATCGCGATGCCCGCGGCTACCAGCAGGAACGAAAAGATCTGGGCCAGCGTCAGGCCGAGCAGCACCGGCTCGTTCACGCGAATGAACTCGACCAGAAAACGGAAGCCGCCGGCGAGCATGAAGTACTGCCCGAGAATCGAGCGGTCGGACACGCCTTCGCGGCGCGCGCGGATCAGCCACCAGGCAAGTCCCGCGAGGAAGACGGCCTCGTACAGCTGCGCCGGGTGGACGGGCACGTCGGTCGGCGGCGCCCCCTCCGGAAACGCCACCGCCCACGGCAGGCTGCTCGGCACGCCGTAGTCGTCGCCCACCAGAAAACAGCCGATGCGGCCGAGCATGTGTCCGACCGCAAGTGCGGGCGCGGCCGCGGCCAGCACCGGCAACAGCGGCGCGCGCATGTAGCGAATCGCGAGGATGCCGGCGCCGACCCCGCCGATCAAGCCGCCGAACCAGCTGAGGCCCGCGCGGCTGAACAACAGATCGCGGATCGGCGCTTGGTCCGAGAACTCCAGCACCCAGATCAGCTTCGCGCCCAGCAGGCCGCCCGCCGCGCCGATGAGCGCCGCGTTCTCGAGCTCGGGCCGCAGGCCCCGCGCGTGCAGCTCGCGCCTGAATGCCCACAGGCCGGCCAGGAAGCCGAGCGCCACCATGACTCCGAAGCTCGTGATCTCGAAGCCGCCGATGCGGCCGATGACGGGATACATGGCGTGAACTCAGTGTTTCACAGTTGACAGGCGTGGTCTCCAGGCTCATCCTAAGGATCGTGCCGGTCATCCGCCGCGCCGCCGCGGTGCTTGCCGCCTTCGCGTTCATATCGCTCCAGGCAGGAGCGGTCTGCGAGGGCTGGCAGAGCACGCCCGAAGCGCGGATGGCCTGCTGCGAGACGACGGCGCGCTGCGCCATGCACGAGCCGCCGCCTCAGACGGTGGGACACGGCCACGGGGGCCACCACTCGCAGGCCGACGCCGATTCGTGCTGCGCGATGTCGGAGCCCGGGAATTCCGGCGAACGCGGCGCGACGTTTGCGCCGTCGGTCGCGGAGGCCGCGCTCGATGCCGCAGCGGCCGTCCATGCCGGATCCCCCGCGACGGCGTACGCGCGCCATCGCTCGACGGGGCCGCCGCCACGCGGGCGCGTTCCCAAGCACGTCCTCCTCTCCGTCTTCCTCCTTTAACCCCACGACCGTCAGCGGTTAAACCGTTCACGCGCGCACGACCGCGCGCGTGCTGACAAGTGTCGTGGACCATGATCAACAGACTGCTCGAACTCTCGCTCCGCAACCGCGTCGTCGTCATCGCGGCCTATCTCGCGCTGGCCATCTGGGGCTGGCGCGCGATGACCACGACGCCGGTCGATGCCATTCCGGATCTGTCCGACAACCAGGTGATTGTGTTCACCGACTGGCCGGGGCACAGCCCGCAGGAGGTCGAAGACCAGCTGACGTACCCGCTGACGGTGAACCTGCAGGGCCTGCCGGGCGTCCGGGTCGTCCGCTCGCAGTCCGCCTTCGGCTTCTCGATGGTCTACGTGATTTTCGAGGACGACGTCGATCTGTACTTCGCGCGCACGCGCGTCCTCGAGCGGATGAGTCTCGTCACGAAGCTCCTGCCCGAAGGCGTCGTGCCGACGCTCGGGCCGGACGCGACCGGCGTTGGACACGTGTTTTGGTACACGGTCGAGAGCCCCGGCCATTCGCTGCGCGAGCTCCGGACGATCCAGGACTGGTACATCCGCTATCAGCTCAACGCGGTGCCCGGCGTGGCCGAAGTCGCGTCGGTCGGCGGCCACGTGCAGCAGTATCAGATCGACGTCGATCCCAACCGGCTTCGCGCCTTCGACCTGCCGCTCAGCGCGGTCGTCAACGCCGTCGCCGCCAGCAACGTCAACGTCGGCGGCAACGTGCTCGACGCGAACGGCGCGTGGCTGATCGTCCGCGGCGTCGGCCTGATCACCTCGGTCGACGACGTGCGGCGCATCGTGGTCGGCGCCTCGAACGGCGTGCCGGTGTACGTCGAGCAAGTGGCCGACGTGCAGATCGGCAACGCGTTCCGCGTCTCGTCGCTCGTCAAGGGAGGCAGCGAGGCCGTCGGCGGCGTCGTGGTGGCGCGCACCGGGGTCAACACGAAGGAAGTCATCGACGGCGTCAAGGCCCGCATCGCGCAGATCGAGCCCGGTCTGCCGGCCGGTGTTCGCATCGTGCCGTTCTACGATCGATCGCAGCTGATCGAACAGGCGATCGACACGCTCCGCTACGCGCTCATCGAGGAGATCCTGCTGGTCACCTTCGCGCACGTGATCTTCCTGATGCACTTCCGGTCGATTCTCATCGTGACCATTCCGCTGCCGCTCGCCGTGCTCGCCGCGTTCCTCGGCATGCACTACGCCGGCCTCTCGTCGAACATCATGAGCCTGGCCGGCATTGCGATTGCCATCGGCGTCCTCGTCGACGCCGGCATCGTCGTCACGGAGAACGCGTTCAGGCAGCTCGAGAAACGGGGGGTCGATCCGCGCGATCGGGCGCGCGTCGCCGAGACGGTGCTCGAGGCGACGCGGCTGGTGGCGCGGCCGGTGTTCTTTTCGATGGCCATCATCCTGCTGGCCTTCATTCCGGTCTTCGCGCTGTCGGGCCAGGAAGGCAAGCTGTTTCACCCGCTGGCGTTCACCAAGACGTTTGCGGTGCTTGCCGCGACGTTCATCGCGGTGACGCTGGTGCCGGTGCTGTGCACGCTGCTGCTCGGGGGGAAGTTCCATTCGGAAGAGTCCAACCCCGTGATGCGCGTGCTGCGGCGGCTTTACGAGCCGGCGCTCGACACGGCGCTGACGCATCGCCTCGCGACGGTCGCGGTCGCCGCGGTGCTCTTCTTCGGCGCGGTGGGGCTCGCGCGCGGCATCGGCAGCGAGTTCATGCCGGCGCTCAACGAGGGCGATCTGCTGTTCATGCCGATCGCCGATCCCAGCATCTCGCTCGAGGAGAACACCCGCATCGCGGCACGGCAGAACGAGGCGCTCATGGCCTTTCCGGAGGTGGCGTGGGCGGTGGCGAAGGTCGGCCGCGCCGACACGTCCACCGATCCGTCGCCGCTGAACATGACGGAGACCGTCGTGCACCTCAAGCCCCGCCGCGAGTGGCGAGACGGGATGACGATCGACCGGCTCCGCGCCGAGATGAGCGCGGCCGTCCAGCTGCCCGGCGTCTCCAACATCTGGACGATGCCGATCATCAATCGCATCGACATGCTGACGACCGGCATCCGGTCGGAGGTCGGCGTGAAGATCTTCGGCACCGATCTCGACATGCTGGAGCAGTCGGCGCGCCGGATCGCCGAGGTCGTGCGCCAGGTGCCCGGCGCCGGCAGCGTCTATCCCGAGCAGGTGACCAGCGGCCAGTACCTGAACATCGACATCGATCGCGAGGCCGCGGCGCGCCACGGCGTCGGCGTCGGCCAGGTACAGGACGTCATTGCGTCCGCCATCGGCGAAACGGCGTCGACGATGACGATCGAAGGGCGCGCGCGGTTTCCGGTGCGGGTGCGGTACGCGCCCGGCTACCGGGCCGACCCCGCCGCGCTGGCCGCCGTGCTCGTGGCCACGCCGCAGGGCGCGCAGGTGCCGCTCGGGCAGCTGGCGCGCATCGCGCACGCGCGCGGGCCCGCGATGATCTCGTCGGAGAACGGCCTGCTGCTCGCCACCGTGCTCCTCAACGTGCAGGGCCGCGACGTGGGCGGGTTTGTCGAGGAGGCGAAGGAGAGGGTGGCGCGCGAGGTGTCGCTGCCGCCGGGCTATTTCATCGACTGGAGCGGCCGCTGGGAAAATCAGGAACGCGCCCGCCGGCAGCTGCTCCTCGTCGTGCCTATCGTCCTGCTCATTATTTTCGTCCTGCTGTACTTCACGTATCACTCGCTCGCGGAGGCGGCGCACGTGCTGCTGGCGGTGCCGTTCGCGCTCACCGGCGGCGTCTATCTGCTGTGGCTGCTCGGGTACAACTTCTCGGTCGCGGTCTGGGTGGGCTTCATCGCGCTGTTCGGCACGGCCGTGCAGACCGGCGTGGTGATGGTGATCTACCTCGAGGAGGCCGTGCACCGGAAGCAGGCGGAGCTCGGCGCCGGCATGACGCGCGCCGCCCTTCGCGACGCGATCATGGAAGGCGCGCTGCTGCGGCTGCGGCCGAAGGTCATGACCGTCAGCACCGTCGTGGCCGCCCTGCTGCCGATCATGTGGAGCACGCGCGTCGGTGCGGAAGTCATGAAGCCGCTGGCCGCGCCGGTGCTAGGCGGCATGGTCTCGTCGCTGCTGCACGTGCTCATCGTCACGCCGGTGATCTTCTTCTGGCTGCAGGAACGCCGCCTGGGCCTGCGGCCCCCCGCGTCCGCCGCGCCGCGGCGGCCCGTAAGGTGGCGGCCGCTGCTGGCCGCCGTCGCGGTGCTCGTCCTCGTTGCCGGGTCGCTGGCCGTCTGGCGCGCCACGCGCGGCGGACCCGCCCCGACCGAAGGCACCATCGTGCAGCGCGTGCAGGCTGACGGCGTCGAGGTCGTGCTGTCGTCACCCGGCGGCGTGCTGCGGGTCGGGCGGAACACCTTCACGTTCGAATTCCGCTCCGCCGACGGCAGACTCGTCGACGCCGGCGACGTGCGCGCGACCGGCACCATGACGATGCCGGGCATGGTGATGACGTCGGGGATGAAGGTGGAGCCGACGGGCGTGAAGGGCCGTTACGCGGCAACGGCGGAATTCGGCATGGCGGGCGCCTGGCAGCTGGCGCTCGAGTGGGATGGGCCGGCGGGCCGCGGGGCGGTGACTTTCGAAGGGAACGTGCAATGACAACGCGAACCGTGTTGATCGCGGCGGCCGTCGCCGCCATGAGTGTCACGCCGCTGCAGGCGCAGACGCCGGAGCGGCCGGCGCCGGCCGCGGGGACGTACGTGGATCCGGTTGCGGGCGTGACGGTCGACGAGGCCGTGCGTCTCGCGCTCGAGCGCGAGCCGTCGCTAGGCGGCGCGCGCGCCGGCATCGACGCGGCGCGCGGCATGCGGCTGCAGGCCGGCCTGCGGCCGAATCCGACCGCGTCGTTCATGCAGCAGAAGGAACAGGGCGGCCCTGGCGCCGAGACGCGCGTGGAGCTGCGGTGGCCGCTCGATCTGTTCCGCAGGGACGCACGCGTGTCGGTCGCGACGCACGCGATCGAGGCCACGCGCTTCGGCGTCTCCGACGCCGAGCGTCTGCTGGCCGCCGCGGTGCGGCTGCAGTACGGGAACGCCGCCGAAGCCGTCCGCCGGCTGCAGGTGCTCACCGAGCTGGCGGAGGCCACCTCGCGCCAGCACCAGCTGTTGAGCGCGCGGGTCGACGAGGGCGCCGATCGTCCGCTCGATCGCGACATCCTGACGGTGGAACTGCGGCGCATCGAGGCCGAGCGCGAATTGCTGGCCGGGCGGGTCGAAGAGGAGATCTACGAGCTGAAACGCCTGCTCGGGATGCGCGCGAGCGAGCCGCTCGCGATTCGCGACACGCTCGAGGTGCTCGTGCAGAAGGAGGCGGCCTCGCCGCTCGAAAGCGCGGCGGCGGCGCCGCGCGCCGACATCCTGGCGGCCGACGCGCGTGTCGGCGCGGCGGACGCGCGCGTCGATCTCGCAAAGCGCGAGGGTCGCTTCGACGCGTCGCTGTTCGGCGCCTACATGCGCATGGATGCCGCCTTCATGCCCGAGGGGCCGTCGCACCAGGCGGCGGCCGGCGTGATGGTCATGCTGCCGGTGCGCAACCGCAACCAGGGAGGGATTGCCGTGGCGGAGGCCGGGCGGGCCTCCGCCGCGGCCGATGCCGACGCCGTGCGGCTGGCGGCCGGCGCCGAAGTGGCGGCGGCGCGGGCGCGCGAGGCGCGCGCGCGCCGCGCGCTCGCGATCTACAGCGGCGAGGCGCTGGCCCTGGCCGCGCGCAACCTCGACGTCGTCCGGCAGATTTACGCGCTCGGGCGCGCCACGGTGTTCGACGTGATCGCCGAGCAGCAGCGTTACCTCGACATCGAGCGCGCGTACACGAGCGCGTTGAAAGAGGCGTACGACGCGCGGCAGGACCTGCGCCGCGCCCTGGGAGAAGTGCTATGAGAGCGTTGACGACTCGCGCGTGGTGGTTCGTGGCCATCGTGGCGGCGGTGACCCTGGCCGGCGCGGGCGCCGGTGTGACGTATCTGGTGATGCGGTCCGGTGCTCACGGCGGCGCCGCCTCGGGCGGGGAGGCTGCCGCCATGGATCATCCTCCCGCAATGGCCGCGGACCCCACACCAGGCGCGCCGCTTCCGGATCTCGTCATCACGATCCCTGAAGACCTGGTCAATCGCGCCGGGCTGGTGATTGCGACGGTGACCACCGGCGCGGCCTCGTCGGCGATTCGGCTGCCCGGCGTCGTGATGCCCAACGCGTACAAGCAGGTCGTGGTCACGCCGCTGGTGGCGGGCCGCGTCACGCGCGTGTCGGCGGAGCTCGGCGCGGCGGTGCGGCGCGGGCAGACGCTCGCGGAAGTGTTCAGCCCGGAGCTGGCCGAGGCGCAGTCGCGATTCACGGCGGCGCGCGCGGCGCTCGCGGCCCACGACCGCGAGCTGCAGCGCACCGAGAAGCTGGCCGCCATCGGCGCGGCCAGCCAGGAGGAGCTCGAGCGCGCGCACGCGGCGCATGTCGCGCAGGCAGCCGACGTGCAGAGCGCGCGCTCGCGGCTGCAGCTGTTCGGCATGCCGGCCGGCGCGATCGACGCGCTCGCGGCCGGCCGGCAGGTCGGCGCGGGCACCGCCGTGCCCGCGCCGATCGACGGCATCGTCACCGAGCGCTTCGCGAACGCCGGCCTCAACGTCGATCCCGCCATGAAGCTGTTCACGGTCGTCGACCTCTCGACGGTCTGGGTCATCGCGAATCTGGCTGAAATGGACTTCGCGCGCGCGCGCGTGGGCAGTTTCGCGTCGGTGACGTCGCCGGCCTATCCGGGACTCGTCGCGCGCGGCCGCATCAGTTACATCGATCCCCAGGTCAGCGCCGGCACGCGCACCGCCGAGGCGCGAATCGAGGTCGCGAATCCCGGCCAGCGCCTGCGCCTGGGCATGTTCGTCGACGCGGCCATCGAGACGCCGGGCGACACGTCCGTGCTGCTCATTCCCCAGAGCGCCGTGCAGAATCTCGGCGGACGGGAAGTGGTGTATCTCGTCGAGCCGAACCGGCCGGGGACGTTCATCGAGCGCGAGGTCCGGCTGGGCGGACGCGTCGACGGCGCGGTGGAGGTGCTCGCGGGCCTGAAGGCCGGCGACGCGCTGGTCGCGCAGGGCAGCTTCTTCATTCGCGCCGAGCGCGAGCGGCTGGGGCTTCAGCCGGCCGCGCGGAGGCCGCCCGCCGCCGCCGCGCCGCCGGCCGGCGCGGCGGTGCACACGGCGGCCGTCACCATTACCGACAAGGGATTCGAGCCGTCGCGTGTGACGCTGCCGGCCGGCGGCACCGCGCGCGTGACCTTCACGCGCACGTCGGAGGCCACGTGCGCCACCGAGGTCGTCTTCCCGTCGCTCGGCATCAAGCGGGCGCTGCCGCTCAACACGCCGGTAGCAATCGACATCCCCGCTCAGGCCGGCGAGATCGCGTTCGTCTGCGGCATGGACATGCTTCGCGGCGCTGTCGTCGTGCAGTGATCGCTATTTCACGGCCTGCTGCAGCTCGGCAATCTTGTGGCGGATGCGCGCCGAGAAGCCCTGTATCTCGGCTTCCGTCGCGCCCGACGCCGTGAACGCGGCCCG
>DATKDT010000066.1:0-4848 GCA_035512575.1 Vicinamibacterales bacterium
GTGATACGCGCTGACGTCGTCCTGATTCACCGACCGCTTCACCAGCCGCATGCCCAGCACCTGGGTGTAGAAGCGGTAATTGTCGCGAATGTCGGCCGAGATGGCCGTCAGGTGATGAACGCCGAGCAGTTCCATGTTTCCCATGGCGGTGTATTACCCCAGAAACCGCAGCAGGGCCGTCGCGAGGCCGAGGAAGGCCAGGAAGCCGAACACGTCGGTGAGCGTCGTGATGAACACCGATGAGGCCAGCGCCGGATCGATCTTCAGCGCGCGCAACCCGAGCGGAATCATCGTGCCCGCGGTGGCGGCCACGAACATGTTGATGATCATGGCCGCGCCGAGGATGATGCCCAGCATCGGGCTTCCCTGCCAAGCCCACGCGACGAGGCCGGCGGCGATGCCGAGCACGACGCCATTGCCGAGGCCCACGATCGTTTCCTTGAGCAGCACCTTGCGCGCGTTGCCGATGCTCAGCTCGCCGAGCGCGATTCCTCGCACGATGACGGTCAGCGTCTGCGTGGCCGCGTTGCCGCCCATGCCGGCGACGATGGGCATGAGCACGGCCAGGGCGGTGATGCGCTCGATCGTGCCCTCGAACTTGCTGACGACCACCGCCGCGGCGAACGCCGTGAACAGGTTGACGCCCAGCCACGGCAGCCGGCGCTTCAGCGACTCGCCCGGCGGCGTCAGCACGCCGTCGTCGATCGACACGCCGGCGAGACGGAAGACGTCCTCCGTCGCCTCGTCCTTGATGACGTCGATCACGTCGTCGACCGTGATGACGCCGACCAGCTTGTTCTCGAGATCGACAACCGGCACCGCCAGCAGGTTGTACGAGGCGACCTGCCGCGCGACTTCTTCCTGGTCCACATCGTCGCGCACGGCGATCAGGTCGGTGGTCATGATCCGCTTGAGCGGCGTCGACGGCGGCACGAGCAGCAGGCGGCGGAGCGAGACGACGCCGACGAGGTGGCGGCGCGAGTCGACGACGTAGAGATAGAAGACCATCTCGACTTCGCGCGACTGCTGCAGGGTGGTGATCGCCTCGCCGGCCGTGAGCTCCTCGGCCAGGGCGAAGACGTTCGGGTTCATGATGCGGCCGGCGGTCTGCTCGGGGTACTCGAGCAGCTCGCCGACGCCGCCGCCGGGCTTCGGCTTGATCAGTTCGATGACGGCGCTCGACAGCTCCTCCGGCAGGTTGTCGATGATGGCCGCCGCGTCGTCGGAGGGCAGCTCCTGGACGAGACGCGCGATTTCTTCGGCGGGGCGGTCGGCCAGGAGCTCGGCCGAGACTTCGGGCCCGAGCTCGGCGAGCGTCTCGGCGGCGAGCCGCGAGTTGCGCTCGAGGAGCAGGGCGAACGTCGCCTGGCGCTCGCGATTCTGCAGCTCGTTGAAAACCTGTGCAAGGTCGGCGGGGTACTGCTTCTGCAGCAGGTTGACCAGGTTGCCGGTGGCCCCCATGCGCTGGAGCCGCCGGACCGAGTCGAGCACGATGTCGAGTCTGCGTGTCGGCGGCATGATCAGCAGGCCAAGATAGCACGCGGCGCCGGGCGCTTACCAGATCACGCGGACGGCTCGCGACGCGACTATCTCCGTGTCGCGGGTGATCAGGGGCAACTCCAGACCGATGGCGGCCGCGCAGACGAGTGCGTCGAATGGGTCGCGGCCAAACCCGAGTTCAGCCGCCGTGAATGCCTGCGCGGGCGTAATGTCATAGGGCTGATACGAAGGGTTGCTGAACAGATCCGCGAAGAACTCGCGCGCCGGCCTGCGGAGATCTCCGCGCCCGGTCTTTGCCAGAAATGCGACCTCCCAGATCACCGCGGCGGGCACGTACGTGAGGGCCTGACGCAGTTCAGTCGCGTCGAAGTGCGCGGCGGCTCTGCGCCCCAGGCGCCGGCTCCGGATCGCGTGGAAGATAAGCGCGTGAGTGTCGGCGACGGCTGCGGCCACCGCGCTCATCAGCGCGCCTTTTTCTTCCGCTGTCTTCGTGTCGTCCGATACGGTGGCGGGGATTCGCGCAACATCGCCGCCGTTCGCTCCAGCGACTCGTCGAAACACGATCTGACGAACACATCCATCTCGGCCAGACTTTCGTCGTCATCCGGAAAGTCGATCGTGCCGACGACCGACCGAATCGCGCCGTCGTCCGTGCGTCCCTCGAGGCGTGCCCGGGTCACCAGCCGGTCCAGAACCTCACTCAGGCTCCCTCGTGCAGAGGCGCGGGCCCGGCCTTTCAGCCAGATGATGTTGTCCTGGTCGAGCGTGACAGAGACCGGCTTCCTCATGATGAGGACGACGGTATCATATGTTTATCGTATGGGCGGTAGCGGCAAGGCCTTTAGGCCTGCGTCGTTACTCCGCCTTCAAGGCAATCAGCGGATCGACGCGCGTGGCGCGGCGGATGGGCATGACGCAGGCGAGCGCGACGAGCCCAAACACCAGAAGGCCGGCGCAGGCAAAGACACGCCAGTCGTGCGGCGAGGAGCCGGACAACATCGCGCGCAGCGTCTCGGTCCACCAGAGACTGGCGGCGAGGCCGAGCGCGACGCCGAGGACGGCGGGCCTCAGCGCCTGCATCACAACCAGGCGCGCGATCCGCGCTGCTTCGGCACCCAGCGCGATGCGAATTCCCATCTCACGCGTGCGTTGCGCGACGCCGTGGCTGACGACTCCGTAGAGCCCGACGACGGTGAGGGCGATGGCGAGCAGGCCGAGCGCGCCCAGCAGCGCGGCGAGAAATCGCGGCGCTTCGAGCTGCCGGTCGAACACCGTGAAGGGGCTAATCAGCGCCGTTGCCTGTGCATCGACCTGCCGCATCTCGTCGCGGATCGCGCGTCCGGCCGCCGGCGTTACCGGACCGCGCCAGACCAGCGTGTACGGGCGGGTGTGCTCGGCGGGCAGGGCGACGAATGCCGTCGCGTTCTGGAAGCGCGCGCTGAAGAAACGCGTCTGCAGCGGCCGGACGACGCCGATCACCGTACGCACATTGCCGGCGGAATCGCGCATGCGCCGGCCGATCGGATCCCCGCCAGGCCATGTGAGCATCGCGGCGCGCTCGTCGATGACGATGACCAGCGCGCCTGAGATCGATTCGACGGGGCTGATGAGGCGGCCGCGTGTCAGCCGGATTCGGAATACGTCGAAGAACTCGGCGCTCACGGGATACGCGATCGTCCGGTAGTGGCTGCGATCGTCGTCGAGCGATCCGACATGCATCGGAATCGAGAACCCGGGAATCGCGTCCGCCAGCGCGACGGGCCGTCCGATGACGGCTTCGACGCGCTGCCGCATTTCGAGATTCGTGTGCCGCTTGCGGGCCGAGTCGGCGCCGAGATTCGCCGGCGAGGCAATCCTCAACGTATGGATGCCGCGCGGATCGAAGCCGAGATCCTGCGTCGCGAGCCGCGCGAAGCTCGCGGCCAGGAGCAATGCCGTGACGAGCACCGACACCGCTGTCGCGGTCTGCGCCAGCACAAGCGCGCCGCGCGCGAGCACGCCGGACCGCGGGGCGGCCGCAGCCGCCATCGACGCGCGCAGATCGCGGCGCACGGCGCCCAGCGCTGGAAGCAGTCCGAAGCCTGCCAGCGCCAGCGCCGCGACAGCGCCGACAACCACGACGACGCGCGCGTCGAACGCGCTGCCCTCCAGTCGATCGAAGCCGCCACCCGCCGGCAACAGGCGGAGGGCGGCGTCCTTGAACAGCTCTCCGAGGAGGAGTGCGCCTGCGGCGCCGGCCGCGGCGACCAGCGCCGCCTCGACGAGCAGCAGACGGACGATGCGCGCGCGCGACGCGCCAAGGGCGGCGCGCGTGGCCAGCTCGCGTCCGCGTCCGGCAATGCGCGCCATGAACAGGTGCGCGAGGTTGGCCGACGCGAGCAGCATGACGAACGCCGTCACCGACAGCAGCATAAACATCGGCGTCCGCGCGCCCGCATGGATGGCCGCGGCGAGCGGCACGACGTTCGGCAGGCGTCGCTCGTCACCGAACGCCGGGTTCGAACGCGCGACCACATCCATCGCCCGCTGCACGGTGGCATCGGCCTCGTCGATGCCGGCGCCGTCGCGCAGCCGAGCGAACGGCGCCTTGAACATCCTGGGGTTGGTGAGCGCACGCGGGTCGAGCGAAACAGGCATCAAGCCGACGCATCCGCCGGAAGCGGTGTCGACCGCCACCAGCACCCGCGGGAGCACGAAATCCACCGGCATCACCCCGACGATCTCGAAGGTGACCGGCCGCGATCCCCGAAACACGAGCGGCTGACCGAGGATGTCCGGCCGGCCTCCGTAGGACGTCTGCCACGCGGCGTGCGTGATGACGGCGACGCGCGCCCCGCGGTGTTCATCGGCGGTGAAGCGGCGTCCCATGACCGGCTCGATGCCGAACACGTCGAAGAATTCCTCCGACACGCCCGTGAGGAACACCGACTGCGGCGCGGCCGCGTCCTGATCGAGGATGCCGAGTGTTTCCAGACCCGCCGTGGCAATCGCCGCAAACGCGCCGTGATCCTCGAGCAGTTGCGCGTACTCCGCGCCGAAGAGATCGCCCCCGCCTCGCTCACTTGCGGCGCCCAGCTGCACAAGGCGGTCGCTCCGAGGATACGGCAGAGGGCGGAACAGCACGGGATCGGCGATGGCGAACACCGCGGTGACGCCGCCCAGCGCCAGCGACAGCGTCGCGATCGCGGCCGCCGCAAAGCCTGGATGGCGGCGGAGTTGCCTGAACGCATCGCGAATGTCATGCCCTGCTCCACCGGCGCGGAAGGGCCCTCGTGGCCCGGCATCTCCGCGAAGATGCGCCAGACGGCGCTCGGTGACAATGCTGCGCAGCAGATCGGCCATCACGCT
>DATKDT010000067.1:0-6031 GCA_035512575.1 Vicinamibacterales bacterium
GGATGAGGGCGTCGCGGTCGGCGCGGCGGTGCAGGCGGGCGTGCTCGCCGGCGAGGTCAAGGACCTCCTGCTGCTCGACGTCACGCCGCTGTCGCTCGGCATCGAGACGCTCGGCGGCGTCATGACGGCGCTCATTGCGCGCAACACGACGATCCCGACCCGCAAGAGTGAGATTTTCTCGACGGCGGCCGATGGCCAGACGAGCGTCGAAGTGCACGTCATGCAGGGCGAGCGCTCGATGGCGCGCGACAACCGCACGCTGGGCCGGTTCCACCTGGTGGGCCTGCCGCCGGCGCCGCGCGGCGTGCCGCAGATCGAAGTCACGTTCGACATCGACGCCAACGGCATCGTCAACGTCTCGGCGAAGGATCTCGGCACCGGTAAGGAGCAGAAGATCACGATCACGTCGTCGAGCGGCCTCAGCAAGGACGAGGTCGATCGCATGACGCGCGACGCCGACGCGCACGCCGAGGACGACAAGAAGGCGCGCGAGGCGGTCGAGACGCGCAACCGCGCCGAGCAGGGCGCGTATGCGGCCGAGAAGATGCTGCAGGAGTCGGGCGACAAGATCGGCCCGGCCGAGAAGGCGGCGGTCGAATCGGCGATCGAAGGGGTGAAGAAGGCGCTCGACTCGAACGACGCCGCGCAGATCAGCCGCGCGCTCGATTCGCTCAACGCCGCGCAGTCGAAGGCGGCCGAGATGCTCTACAAGAACGCCCAGGCGCAGGCCTCGGCCGAACCGGGCCCGTCGGCCGGCGGCGGAGCGTCGGACCCGCGCGAGGCGAAGCCTGACGGTGACGTGATCGACGCGGAAGTGGTGGAGGAAGAGAAGAAGTAGAACTTCGAACTTGCCATGGACTTCTACATCGTCCTCGGCGTGGCGCGGGAGGCGACGCTCGCTGACGTGAAGCGGGCGTATCGCCGGCTCGCGCGCCGGTATCACCCGGACATCAATCCGGGTGACGACACGGCGGCGGCCGTCTTCCGCCGCGTCGCGGAAGCGTACGAAATCCTCAGCGACCCGGGCCGGCGGCGGCAGTACGACGCGACCGGAGCGGCGCAGGACTTCAGCCCCGCGTCCGCCTCGATCGAATTCGAGGGCTTCGACTTCACGACCATGGCGGAAGGCCGCGAGGCGGGCACGTTCAGCGAGCTGTTCGCCGAGGTGTTCCAGCCGCCGCCGTCGCCGGAGGAGCCGCGGCCCGGCGCGGAGCTGCACGTCGAGCTGCCGCTGACGTTTCAGCAGGCGATGCGGGGCGGCGAGTTTCCCGTCAGCGTGCTGCGGCAGGAGCGCTGCGCCGACTGCGACGGATCGGGCATGCGGCGCCGCGCCGACGCGCGCTGCGCGCGCTGCCAGGGCACCGGCACCGTGCGCTGGGCGCGCGGCCACATGGTGTTCTCGAAGAACTGTGTCGGCTGCGGCGGCACCGGGCGGCTGCGCCAGCAGCCCTGCGCCTCGTGCGGCGCGCTCGGCGTCCATCCGCGCAGCGAGACGATCCTGGTGACGGTGGCGCCCGGCGCCACCGACGGGCAGGCGGTGCGCGTGCCCCGGAAGGGGCACGCCGGCGTCGGCGGCGCGGGCTACGGCGACCTGTTCGTCCGCATCCGCGTGGCGCCGCACCGCGGATTCCGCCGCGACGGCCTCGACCTGCACCTGACCGTGCCGATCGCGGTGCACGAAGCGGCGCTCGGCGCGCGCATCGACGTCCCGGCGCTCGAGGGCACGGCGCGGCTCAGGGTGCCGGCCGGCACGCAGTCGGGTCAGCATTTCCGGCTGCGCGGGCGCGGCATCCCGTCGGCGTCGGGCGAGTCGGGCGACCTCGTCGTGGAAGTGACGCTCGTGCTGCCGCCCGCCCTCGACGAGCGCTCGAAGAGCCTGCTCGAGGAGTTCGGGCGGCTCAACAACGCGGACGTACGGAAGGATTTGTTCGCATGAGCGAACGAGCGCAGCGGAAGGCCGGCGGCAACGCGTCGTACATGATCAGCGTGGTGGCGCAGAAGTACAACATCCACCCGCAGACGCTGCGGCTGTACGAGCGCGAGGGCCTGCTCAAGCCGTCGCGCACCGAGGGCAACACGCGTCTCTACTCCGACGAGGACCTCGAGCAGCTCGAGACGATCCTGTCGCTGACGCGCGACCTCGGCGTGAATCTCGCCGGCGTGGAGATCATCCTGAACATGCGGCGCAAGATCGAGCGCATGCAGGGCGAGGTCAACGAGTTCATGGAATACGTACGCCACGAGCTCTCGCGCGGCCTCGGCGACTGGGAACAGCGCCTCAACACCGCCATCGTCCGCGCGCGCCCCGCCGATCTCGTCAAGCGCGAGCCGCCCGCAAAAACGGAAAAGTCGGATCCGCTATAATTCGCGCTCGATGGCGTGCCCGATTTGCGACGACACCGGCTGGAAGGCGATCGACGTCAGCGGCGTGCGCCGCGTCGTCCGCTGCGACTGCTGGAAGTCGGGCGTCGCCGCGACGCTGCTGAGCGACGCGCGCATCCCCGCCCGCTACGGTAACTGCGATTTCTCGACGTTTGAAACGAACTTCGACAGCCTGCGCGACGCGCACCGGCGCGCCACGGAGTTCGCGGAGCGCTTTCCGGTCGTCGATCGCGGGCTCCTCTTCTACGGCCAGCCCGGCGTGGGCAAGACGCACCTGGCCACCGCCATCCTGAAAGACTGCATCCGCCGCAAGAACGCGCACGGCAAGTTCTACGAGACGAGCGAGCTGCTGCGGCTGCTGCGCGAGACCTACGGCACGGGCACGCGCGTCAACGAGATGGACATCCTGCGGCCGGTCATGGAGGCCGACCTGCTCGTGCTCGACGATCTGGGACAGGAAAAGACGTCGGACTGGGTGCAGGAGACGCTCGGGCTCGTTATCAACACGCGCTACGCCAGCCGCCGGCCCACGATTTTCACGACGAACCTCGTCGATACGCCTGAGTTGGACGACCCCAACTCCATTGCCTTCCGGGTCGGGCTCCGCAATCGCTCGCGCCTCAAGGAAATGTGCGACTGGGTGCCGATGTCGGGTCATGACGTCCGGGAGATCGGCCCGCATCCGACATCCGACGAGCTTGCCCGATATCACTCGAAGTCTCCGGCCGCGCAGGTTGGCCGCAGGCCTTCGACCAAGGTGCAGGACGTCAGGCCGCGCGCGCAGCTCAAGTCGCGCATCCCGACCGACAAGGATCCCCGGACAGAGCTAAAGTGGACCGGTGGCAAGGCCGGAACCTAGCGGGCTGTATCTTCACATCCCGTTCTGCGCGTCGATCTGCAACTACTGCAATTTCAACCGCGGCCTGCTCGATGAGGGGCTGAAGCAGTCGTACGTCTCGGCCCTGGTGCGCGAGATCGAGCTGCGCGCGACCGGCGAGGCGGTCGACACGGTGTATTTCGGGGGCGGCACGCCTTCGCTGCTGTCGCCGGACGAGGCCGCGCGGCTCATCGCCGCCTGCCGCGCCGCCTTCGACGTGCGGCCCGGCGCCGAGATCACGTTCGAGGTCAATCCCGAAACCGTCGACCGCGCGAAGCTTGCCGCGTATCGCGACGCCGGGATCAACCGTCTCAGCTTCGGCGTGCAGTCGTTCGACGATGCGGAGCTGGCGCGGCTCGATCGGCGCCACGATGCCGCGCGGGCGCGCGCGGCGTGTGGCGACGCACGCGCGGCCGGCTTCGACAACATCAGCCTCGATCTGATGATGTGGCTGCCAGGCCAGTCGGTTGCCGGATGGCTCGCCAATGTCGAGGCGCTGATTGCGGTCTCGCCCGAGCATGCCTCGCTCTATCTGCTCGAGGTGTATCCGAACGCACCGCTCAGGGAAGCGATGGCGCGGCAGCAGTGGTCGGTGGCGGCTGACGATGAGGCGGCGGAGATGTACGAGCGGGGAATGGAAATGCTCGAGCTCGCGGGATATGCGCAGTATGAAATTTCCAATGTCGCGCGTCCCGGCCATGAGTCGCGCCACAACGTCAAATATTGGACAGGCGGCGCGTGGCACGGTCTCGGAGCCGGCGCGCACGGCACGGTCGGAACGCGGCGGTGGCGGAATGTGGCCGACTCGCGCGCGTTCATCGCGGCCGTCGCCGCCGGCGCCCTTCCCGAAGCGGAGGCCCGGGTGCTGCCCGACGAGGAGCGGCTGCAGGAAGCCCTCTTTATGGGCTTGCGGATGCGGCGCGGCATCGACATACGGGAACTTGGCGCCGCGTACGGTGTCGATCTGGCGGCGCGGTATGGCGAGCGGCTGGCTCCGTATGTGACGGCCGGGCTGCTCGAGCCCTTCGACGGCGGCCGCCTCAGCCTGACCGCCCGCGGCCGGCTCATGGCCAACGAAGTACTGTCGGTGTTCGTGTAAACTAAGGGTTCGATTTCTTGACGGTTTTCCCCGCAGGAGGAGATGCAGATGCGCTCGTTCGTGACGCAGCCGGTGAGCCGGCTATCGATGGCCCTGGCGGTGACGGTGGTCTTCGCCACCCCTGCGGTGGCGCAGGACCCGCAGACCCCGCCCCCGGCGGCCGAAGCTCCGGCGCAGCCCGATCCGTTGAAGTTCACGACGCCGAGCGCGATCGTCTTCAACCTGATCAAGGCTGACAAGACGGCCGATTTCGAGGCGGTGTGGACCGAGATCAAGGCGGGCCTCAAGGCCAGCGAGAAGCCGGACCTGCAGCAGCAGGCGGCCAGCCTGAAGATGTACAGGCTCGGACTCGACCTGCCGGCCGGCCAGGATCGGATTTACGTGTTCTATTCGGATCCGGTGCCGAACGCCACGTTCGACCCGACCAAGATCCTCTTCGAGTCAGGTGCCTTCGAGCGGCCGAAAGCCGACGAGCTCTACGCGAAGTTGAAGGACTGCTACGCGCAGATCCAGCCGTGGCCGCTCGTCGCATTCGGCGGCTAGCGCAACATCCCAGTGAGGACACCAGGTACTTTTATGCCGAATCGCATCCTCGTCAGCGTGTTCAGTCTCTCGCTCCTCGCCGGCACGGCCGCCGTCGCCGGGGCGCAGGAGCCGCCGCCACCGCCCCCGACGCCGCCGGCCGCCCAGCAGCCCGCGGAGCCCGCGCAGCCGACCGAACCGGCCATCGCCTTCACCAGCGATGCCGGCATGATGTTCAACATGATCAAGTCGGCGCACACGGCCGATTTCGAGATGGTGCTCGGACGCCTGAAAGAGGCGCTGCAGAAGAGCGAGAACCCGGCGCGCCTGCAGCAGGCCGCCAGCTGGAAGGTGTACAAGTCGACCGACCCGTCGCCCGACGGCAACGTGCTCTACCTCTTCATCTTCGATCAGGCCGTCAAGGACGCGGATTACGATCCGGTCAAGATTCTCTCCGAGGCGTTCCCGACCGAAGTGAACGCCCTCTACGAGAAGCTGACGCTCGCCTACGCCAGCCTGAACAAGGCCGGCCTCGCCAAGATCATGGACATGGGTCCGGCGGGGATGAAGGAAATTCAGTAGGAAGAATACAGAACGTAGAATACAGAACGTAGAATACAGAACGTAGAACACAGAATCCGGCGGGAGCCACGGCTCCCGCCGTTTTCATTTAAGCCTAAAACTTCAGATTCACTCCTGCATAGAACCGCTGCACCGTCGGGTGGATGGGCTCGCCGCGGAAGTTGAAGACGCGGTAGTCGAGGCGCGCGCGCAGCGGGCCGAGCAGGCCGAACTTCACGCCGCCGCCGACGTTGGTGCCGACGTTGGTTTCCTGCGCGTCGCCGAGCCGCTCGCGATACACGCCGCCGCCGGCGGTGGCGTAGAACTGCAGGCGGCTGAACGGCGTCTGGACGACCGCGTTGCCCATGCCGGTTGTCAGGCCGGGCCGCCCCTTCTCGAGATCCTCGGTGGCATTGGCGTACTCGAATTCGAACGCCACGACGAGCAGCCCGACGCCGACGGCCACGCCGCGCGTGCCGTGCCGGTCCGGTTTGTTCAGCAGGCCCAGGAACGCGGTGACATCGGCAAACGCCGGCGCAGGCACGGCGACCAGCACGGCCACGAGCAGCGGACGAAGGTATCGGCGCATG
>DATKDT010000068.1:0-4152 GCA_035512575.1 Vicinamibacterales bacterium
CGTGGCGACGCGCGAGCGGAGCGGCGTGACGTCGCCCTTGCCGTCGGGATGCACGCGATTCGACAGGAAGATCACGAACAGCTTCGAGGCAGGATCGACCCAGATCGACGTGCCCGTAAAGCCGGTGTGGCCGAACGAGCCGAGCGGCAGCAGGTCGCCGCGATTGCTCGAGAACGCCGAGCTGATGTCCCACCCGAGTCCGCGCACGTTCGGCTCGCCCACGGGCGTCGCCGGCGACGTCATGCGCTCCACGCTCAGCGGCGACAACACGCGCACGCCGTCGAGCGTGCCCTTGCCGAGCAGCATGCGCGCGAACCGCGCCAGGTCGTCGGCGGTGCTGAACAGCCCGGCATGGCCGGCAACGCCGTCCATCCGGCGCGCGGTGGGATCGTGCACCACGCCGCGCAGCATGGGGACTTTACCCGCCTCCGCTGGCGCTCCGGCGTGGGGCGAGCACGGCCACGCCAGCTTCTCGCACGGCTCGGTCGGCGCGATGCGCGCCGTCATCGACGCCGGCGGCAGGAACATCGTCTCCTTCATGCCGAGCGGCAGGAAGATCCGCTCGCGCACGTACCGCTCGAACGGCATGCCGCTGGTGCGGGCGACGATGTCGGCGAGCAGGAAGAAGTTGATGTCGCTGTAGATGAACGCGCGGCCGGGCGGCGCCTGCGGCACTTCCTCCAGCGCAAGACGGATCGCCGTGTCGCGGCCTTCGAACTCGTCGCTGAGGTCGAGATCGGGCCGCAGGCCCGACATGTGCGTCAGCAGCTGCCGCACGGTGATGGTCTGCTTGCCGTACTTGCCGAAGCCGGGAATGTAGTCGCTGACGCGGTCGTCGAGGCGGATGCGCCCCGTCTCCACCTGCTGCATCACCGCGGTGGTGGTGGCGACGGCCTTCGTGAGCGACGCGAGATCGAACATCGTGTCGACGGTCATCGGCTCGCGCGTGGGCGCGAGCGCGCGATGGCCGTACGCCTTGCGCACGAGCGTCTCGTCGCCGCGTCCGATGAGCACGACGGCGCCCGGCAGCTTCTGTTCGGCGATGGCCTCGGTGATGACGCGGTCGAGGGCGGGCAGCGGCGCCGGCTGTCCGCTGACAACCGCCGGGACAATCAGCGCCAGTGCGGCACAGAAGCGCATAGGGGACATTCTATCGTTCGGAAGTTCGGAGGTTCGGGGTTCGGAGGTTCGCCCTCCGGTTCCTCGCCAGGGAGCAAGGCCGCGAGCGCTACGGCGCGAGCGCGCCACAAGCGAACCCCCGAACTTCCGAACCTCCGAACTTCTAGTTCTTCCCCTTCGTGAACCGGTCGAAGATGTCCACCAGCTCCCGAAGCCGCTGTTCCTTCAGGGCCGGATCCTTCGCCATGTCGGCGGGCACGCAGGTGTCGACGTGGAAGCGGAAGACCTCGAGGCTGACGCGGTTGAGCGCCGCTTCGGCGGCGGCAATCTGCTGCAGGATCTCGATGCAGAGCCGCGGCTCCTCCACCATGCGCCGGATGCCGCGCAGCTGACCCTCGATGCGGTTGAGCCGCGCCGTCATCGACTGCTGTATCTCCTTGGTCAGCATGACAAATGGCTACTTCGCGAACCGGTCGAAGATGTCGACGAGCTCCGAGAGCCGGGTGCGGCCCTCTTCGTCGCTGGTGTTGACGCCGATCGGCACGCACGTTTCGACGTGCATCCTGATGATGGCGCCGCTGACTTTGGTGAGGCCGGCCTCGGCCTGGGCGAGCTGCTGCAGGATGTCGGCGCACAACTCGGGCTCCTGAATCATCTTGCGGATGGCCCGGACCTGTTGTTCGACGCGACTCAGCTTCGCGACGACGGCCTGCTGTTGCGTTTGGTCAAGCACGGAAGTTCGCAAATCGTAATGCCATACTCCCGTATTCGCAAGACCGTTTACCGGTCATTTCCGGTGCAGTTGCACGCGGCGGTTCTTCGCCCGGCCCTCCTCGGTGCTGTTGTCGGCCACCGGCTTCGTGTCGCCGAACCCGGCCGTCGCCAGCCGGGCGGCCGCGATGGCATGTGTATCCACCAGGTATTTTTTGACCGATTCCGCACGCTGCTGCGAGAGCGTGAGGTTGGCGGTGGGGGCGCCTGAGTCGGCCTTTAACAGGGCGCCGATCTGATCGAGGACGGGCTTCGAGTCGGGCCGGATGGCCGCCCTGCCCGTGTCGAAGGTGATGCCCTCGAGCGCCACCGAGCCGGTCTTCGCCAGCTGCTCGGCCAGCCACGCGGCTGTCACCTCGATCTGCTGCGCCATGGCGGCTTCCTCGATGATGGTGAGCGAGTAGGTTTCGCCGCTGTTGCCGATGCTCGTCTCGACCCAGAGCGTGCGGCCGTCGCCGAGCGGCATGGTCGCCGTGGCGGTGCCGCCGCCGGCATCGACGGCCTCGTAGACCTTGCGGCCTTTCTTTGCCACGAGCGCGTTGCTGTAGTTGCGGGCAATCGCACGCGCGCCCGGGTTTTTCACGCCCTCCTTCAGCCAGTACTCGAGCCGCCAGTAGCGCCCCTCGACGGTCTTCATGTCGTCGCCGACCGTGAACTCGTATGCGGCGAACTCCTGGACTTCCGCGTTCGACAGGTAGAAGCCGGCCATCCGCACGAGGACGGGATGGTCCTTCGCGCCTTCGGCGTCTTCCTGGGCGAATGCGGGAACGGCTGAGGTCAACAGGATGAGGGAGGCGAAGAAGATGCGCATGGCGCGGGGTTTTAACGCCCTTGACGGCGGCCCCGGAATGAATGACCATTCATTCAGTGGCCACCATCGCCGTCGACAAACGCACCGCCATCCTCGACGCCGCCACCACGGTCTTCGCCGAGCGCGGCTTCTTCGCCGCGCAGGTGGCCGACATCGCGCGCGGCGCCGGCATCGCCGCCGGCACCGTCTATCTCTACTTCCGCAGCAAGGACGAAATCCTCACCACCATCTTCGATCGCACCATGAAGGACGCGATCGCCGAAGGCCGCGCCGCCCTCGCCGAGGAGAAAGACCCGGTCGAGCGCCTGCGCCGCATCGCGCGCCTCCACCTCACCCGCATGGGCCGCGACCGCAGCCTCGCCATCGTCTTTCAGGTGGAGCTGCGGCAGACGACGAAGTTCATGGAGCGGTTTTCGACGACGGGGCTGCGCGACTATCTGAAGTTGATCGAGGAGACGATTGCCGACGGCCAGGGGCGCGGCGCGTTCCGCAAGGGCATCAGCGCGCGCACCGCCGCCAAAGTCTTCTTCGGCGCGCTCGACGAGATGGCCACCAACTGGATTCTGAGCCGGCGCCGCTACGCGCTCGCGCAGCAGGCCGACGAGGTGGTGGAGCTGATGGTGGGAGGCCTCGCCAAATGATTCGGTCCGCAGCCGTCCTCGGCGCGGGCACCATGGGCGCGCAGATTGCGGCGCATCTGGCCAACGCCGGCGTGCCGGTGCTGCTGCTCGACGTCACGGCCGAGGCCGCGAAGGCCGGCCTCGAGCGCGCGCGGAAGATGAAGCCTGATCCGTTTTTCGTGGCGGAGGCGGCCGCGCTCATCACGACGGGCGGCTTCGACGACCGGCTTGCCGACGCGGGCCAGGCCGACTGGATCATCGAAGCCATCGTCGAGAAGCTCGACGCCAAACACGCGCTGTTCGAGAAGCTCGCGCCGCACCTGAAGCCCACGGCCATCGTCAGCACGAACACGTCCGGCATTCCGATCCGGTCCATTTCCACGTCGCCCCGATTCCTCGGGACACATTTCTTTAATCCGCCACGCTATTTACCGTTGGTGGAGCTGATTCAGACCGACGCAACCGATCCCAACATCGTCGCCGAGCTACACGCGTTTCTCGACTACAAGCTCGGCAAGGGCGTGGTGCTGGCGAAGGACGCGCCGGGATTCATCGCGAACCGCATCGGCGTGTACGGCATGGCGCGCACGCTGGAGCTGGTGGCCGGCGGGCGCTTCACGATCGACGAGGTCGACGCGCTCACCGGGCCGGCAATCGGCCGGCCGAAGAGCGCGACGTTCCGCACGGCCGACATCGCGGGGCTCGACATCCTCGCGAAAGTCGCGAGCGATCTCGAGACGAACCTGAGGGAAGAAGCCTTCCGCATGCCGCCGTTCGTGGAGGCGATGGTCGGCGAAGGCGCGACCGGCGAAAAAGCCGGGCGCGGGTTCT
>DATKDT010000069.1:0-3470 GCA_035512575.1 Vicinamibacterales bacterium
GCGAGCACCATGGCCGTGGCGCCCCACACCTGCGCCTCCTCGAGCTCGTAATAGGGATAGTTCACGATCGTGCCGTCGCGCATGCGCACGCCCGTGCGCAGGCACGCCGTTCCGCAGAGGTGCTCGACGTTGATCTCGAGGATGCGGTCGACCTCGGGCGCGTGCGCGCTGAAGTCGGGACGTCCGTCCACCACGGCCAGCACCGGATAGAGGCCGAAGTTGCTGACGAGCACGTGCACCGGCGTCAGCCGTCCGATCACCCGCACGCCGGCCGGCTCGATGCCGATCTCTTCCCGCGCCTCGCGCAGCGCGGCGTCTTCGATGGTCTCGCCGGCATCCACCGCGCCGCCCGGCAGGCTGATCTGTCCGGCGTGATGCGGCAGCGTGGACGTGCGCAGCGTCAGCGGCAGGCGCAGCGTGCCCGCCTCATCCTCGTAGAGCAGCGCCAGCGCCGCCGCCGGCCGTGTCGTCTCGGGCACCACGCCCGGCTGCCATCCCCCGCGCGGCGGCTGCGGCACGAGCCTGAGATGCGCGGTCGAGCCCGGCAGCGGCTGCTTCAGCCTGTCCGTTAGAACGCGCTCGATCTCACGCAGCCGCACGACATCATCGTAACGGTTACTCCATCCTGAGTGCGCGCAATGGCTCCACCCGCGAGGCCCTCCGAGCCGGCATCCATCCCGCCACCAGGATGACGGCCGTCAGCAGCACGACCGCGCCGGCAAGCGCGACGGGATCGAGCGGCGACATGCCGAACAGCGCCGATCGCACCAGCGATCCGAGGCCGATGGCCGCGCCCAGGCCGATGACGATGCCGATGGCGGCCATGACGGAGATCTCGCCGAGCAGGCCGCGTGCCGCGCGCGAAGCGCGCGGCAGTCGCGCGAGCGCCTCCCCCCTACAGCCCCGCCTGCTTCTTCAGCGCCGCCAGCTCCGCGACCAGATCGTTGTAGCGCCGAATCGCTTCGTTGTTCACGCGCGCGTCCGCGGCGTTCGACACACGCCACACCGCCGACAACTGATCGTTCAGCATCGGCTGCGGATACGCGTAGCCCGTGTCGGTCACCAGCGCCTTCCGCACCGCCGCCAGCGTCTTCTGCCGCTCGCCCGTCGCGCCCAGCAGCGCCGACGTCACCGCCGCCGTCACCGCACGCGCCTCATCCATCGTCGCGCGCAGCTTCATGTTGAAGTCGTACTGCTGCCGCAGGTCGGCCTCGGTCACGCCGTCCTTCGGCAGACGCGGATCGATGCGCACTTCCAGCGGCTGCGTGCCGGACCACGCGCCCGCCGTCAGCCGCACGCGATACTGACCCGGCACCACGAGCACCCCGGCGTCGTTGCGCATATCCCACACATAGCGGTTGCCGCCCTCGTCCGCCGTCAGCGGCACCGGGCCGCCGCGCGTCACCTGCGGCGCGCGCATGCCCTGCGTCACCTGCGTCGTCTGCCCGGGCCCGCCGCCGCGCACCGAGCGAATCACCGCCCCCGCGGCATCGAGAAGTTCGAGCGAGACGGACTCGCGAGAGTCCGTCCGCGAGGCTAAGAAATAATCAATCACCGCGCCCGGCCCCGGATACTCCGGCTCGCCAGGCCCGCCGTTCATCGAGGCCATCCGCGTGCGATACGCAGGCGACGGGTTGAAGAGCCGGTTGCCCGACGCCGTGAAAGCCCCGTCGTGCAACCTACTTGCATCATCCAGAATCCACAACCCGCGCCCCATCGTCGACACGACGAGATCAGTCCCGTGCACCTTGAGATCGGTGATCGGCGTCACCGGCAGATTCAGGTTGAACGGCTGCCAGCGCGCGCCGTTGTCGAACGACACGTAGAGCCCGAATTCGGTGCCCGCATACAGCAGCCCGGCGCGATTCGGATCCTCGCGAATGACGCGCGTCGGCGAGTCGGCAGGAATGCCGTTCGTGCCGGTCGTCAGCTTCCGCCACGTCGCGCCATAGTCCTCGGTCGCATAGATGTACGGCGCGAAGTCGTCGAGCAGATAGCGATACACCGCGATGTACGCCGAGCCCTTCCGATGTGGCGACGCGCCAATCGTCTGCACGCGGCCGCCGGGCGGCAGGTCTTTCGGCGTCACGCGCGCCCACGTCTTGCCCTCGTCACGCGTCACACTCACCGGCCCGTCGTTCGCGCCCACCCAGATCACGCCCTTCTCGAGCGGCGACTCGTCTATCGCGTAGATCGTCGAGTAGACCTCTTCACCAGTGATGTCGCGCGTGATGGGCTCGCCCGAAATGCCCTGATAGTCGTGCTCGTTGGCCGTGAGGTCGCCGCTGATGATCTCCCAGTCGAGCCCGCCGTTGCGCGTGACGTGCAGCACATGCGAACCGTGATAGATGACGTTCGCGTCGTGCGGCGACATCTCGAACGGCGACACGCGCTGGAAGCGGTATTTGATGTCGCGCGACGCATGGCCGTAGCGGTTCTGCGGATACACCCAGTTGCTCTGCTGCTGGCCGGTCACGAGACTCATGCGATAGAACTCGCCCTTGCAGACGCCGAACATGATGTTCGGGTCGTCGATCTTCGGCTTCACCGGCCCGGTCTCGCAGCCCGCTCCCGTCAGCAGCAGCTGCCGCGGATCGTCCGGCCCGCGCTGATAGGGCGACTTGCTCGGAACGATCAGCGGCGAGCCCGTGTCCTGCTGCGACGCGTAGACGCGGTACGGGAACTGGTTGTCGGTCTCCACCATGTAGAGCTCCGACGTCTGCTGGTTCCACTGCGTCGACCACGTCGCGCCGCCGTCGAGCGACACGTTGGCGCCGCCGTCATTCGACTGGATCAGGATGTTCGGGTCGTCCGGGTTGAGCCACATGCCGTGGTTGTCGCCGTGCGGCGTGCGCACCACCTGCCACGCCTTGCCGCCGTCCGTCGATTTGACGAGTGACAGGTTGTTGACCCACACCGTCTCGGCGTCCGTCGGATCCACGTCGACATAGATGTAATAGAACGGGCGGCCGAGCAGCCGGTTGTCGTTCGACACGCGCGTCCACGTCGCGCCGCTGTCGTCCGATCGATACAGCCCGCCCTCGCCGCGGTCCGCCTCCATCAGCGCGTACACCGTCGACGGCCGCGATCGCGCCAGGTCGATGTCGATCTTGCCGATGTTTCCCGACGGCAATCCCTTCGCCTTTGTCGGCAGATGCGTCCACGTCTCGCCGCCGTCGGTGGTCTTGTAGATGCCGGTGTGCGAGGCGGGACCGCCGCTCATGATCGTCCACGGCTTGCGCTCGGCCTGCCACGCGCCGACGTAGATCTCCTGCGGATTCGCGGGATTCATCGCCAGCGCCACCGCGCCGGTCTTGTCGTTGATATACAGGACCTTCTTCCACGTGCGCCCGCCGTCCTTCGTGCGGAATACGCCGCGCTCGGCGCCCGGCCCGAACGGCGAGCCCAGCGCCGCCACATACGCGGTGTCGGGATCGCGCGGATGAATCTCGAGCGCGCCGATTTGCCCG
>DATKDT010000070.1:0-26944 GCA_035512575.1 Vicinamibacterales bacterium
ACGCAGCCCCCCGGCGGCGCGGTCGGCGCTGAGCACTTCCCCGACGTCTTCAATCAAGCCCGTGAACATCGGCCTCCAACAGCGTGTCGCCGCCCGCGTGCTCTTCCCGCGGCGGCGCCAGTTTCCCTTCGAGCTCCAGCAGCCGCGGCGCGGCCACGCCGGCGCCGAGCGTGCGCGGGACGACAATCGTCTGCACGCGGTCGACGAGATGCGCGGCGGCAAACGCGTCCTGCAGCCCGGGACCGCCTTCGACCAGCAGCGACGTGATCGACAGGTCGCCCAGCGCCGTCATCGCACGGGCGAGGTCGCGCTGCGGCAATGCGAACAGCTCGACGCCGCGATCCTGCAGATCCCGCGCCGTCTGCGCGTTCGCGGCCGCGGCCGCCTCGGTCGTGACGATGAGCACCGGCCCCGCGTCGAGCGTGCGATAGAGACGGCGATCGCCGCCGCCGCGCAGCCGCCAGTCGAACACGACGCGCGTGAGCGGACGCGCCCGAAACGCGCCCCTCGGCGTCAGCACGGGATCGTCAGCGAGCAGCGTCCCTGCGCCGATCGCGATCGCGTCGACCTCGGCGCGCTGGCGATGCATCAGCCTGTCCATGGCCGCGCCCGTGAGCTTCACGGACATGTCCGGCCGTCCGACGAACCCGTCGTGCGAGCGCGCGATTTTCAGCGTCACATGCGGGCGCCGCTTCGTCATCCACGTGAGGAACGCGGCATTGGCGCGCGCGGCCTCGTCGCCGCACAGTCCGACATCCACGCGAACGCCGCGCGCGCGCAGCAGCGCGATGCCTTCGCCCGCCACGCGCGGGTTCGGATCGGTCATCGCCACGACGGCCCGCGAGGCGCCGGCCTCCGCGACCCGCGGCGCGCAGGGCGGCGTGCGGCCGACATGCGCGCACGGCTCGAGCGTGCAGTAGAGCGTGGCGCCGCGGGCGCGATCACCCGCCTCGGCCAGCGCGTGCACCTCGGCGTGCGGTCCGCCCGCCTCCAGGTGCGCGCCCTGGCCGAGCACGATGCCGTCCGGTGACACGACCACCGCGCCGACAATCGGGTTGGGCGACGTGCGGCCGCGGCCCCGCTCCGCGGTGAACAGCGCCCGGCGCATGAACGCGCGGTCGGCCTCGCTGAACGCGACACCGTTCGACGCTCCGCGCGCGCTCACCACTTCTCTTCGAACAGCGCGTTGACGTAGTCGTCCGGAGTGAACGGCACCAGGTCGTCGATCCCCTCGCCGACGCCGACGAAGCGAATCGGCAGCCGCAGGTCGTGCGCAATCGCCACGGCGACGCCGCCCTTCGCCGTGCCGTCAAGTTTCGTGAGGACGATGCCCGTCACGCCGGCCGCCTGCATGAACTCGCGCGCCTGGACGATGCCGTTCTGGCCCACCGTGGCGTCGAGCACCAGCAGCACTTCGTGCGGCGCGCCCTCCACCTCGCGCGCGGCGACGCGGCGAATCTTGTCGAGCTCCGCCATCAGGTTGGCGCGCGTGTGCAGCCGGCCCGCCGTGTCGACCAGAAGCACGCCGCGCCCGCGCGCCTTTGCCGCGGCCGCCGCGTCATAAACGACCGCAGCCGGATCCGACCCCGACTTCGCGCGGATGAAATCGACACCGGCGCGCGTGGCCCACACCTCGAGCTGCTCGACCGCCGCCGCACGAAATGTGTCAGCGGCGCAAATAATTGGGGTCTGTCCCTGATTTTTACAATAGGCCGCCAGCTTCCCCACCGTCGTCGTCTTGCCGGTGCCGTTGACGCCGACGATCAGCATCACGTGAGGCCGTGCGGTCATCGCCGGCGGCGCGCCGGTCGCCGCGAGCAGGCGCGCGATCTCGCGCTTCACCTTGTCGCGCAGGGGCGACGGGGTGCGGTCCGCTTTCACCGCCGCGACAATCGCGTCGGTCGCGGCCACGCCCACGTCGGCGCCAATCAGCACGTCCTCGAGCGCGTCGAGCGTTTCGACGTCCACCGGACGCGATCGCTGCTCCGCCGTCCCGGACGGATCCGCGATCTCGTCGAGCGCCTCGATGAACTGCTGCCGCGTCTTCGCGAGACTGGCCTTGATGCGATCGACGACGCTCATCGATCGTCCTCGTGGCGCTGCCGGCGGATCATCAGCTCCTGCAGGGCCTCGGCGGGCGTGCGGCGCCCGGCCATCACGTCGGCCATCTGGTGCGCGATGGGCAGCTCGACGCCGTGCCGCTCGCCCAGCGCCAGCGCGGCGCTCGTCGTGCGCACGCCCTCGGCCACCATCTTCATGTGGCCGACCACATCGCCGATCTCACGGCCCTTCCCGAGCTCGATGCCGACGTGCCGGTTGCGGCTGAGCGCGCCCGTGCATGTCAGGACCAGGTCGCCGAGGCCGCTCAACCCGGCAAGCGTCTCGCGTCTGCCGCCGGCCGCCACCGACAGGCGCGACATCTCGGCCAGCCCGCGCGTGATCAGGCCGGCCAGCGCGTTGTGGCCCAGGCCGATGCCCTCCACCACGCCCGCGGCAATCGCGATGACGTTCTTCAGCGCGCCGCCCATCTCGACGCCCACGACGTCGTCGCTGCCGTAGAGCCGCAGGTACTTGCCGCGGAATTCCTCCTGCACCGCGGCCACGGCGTCGCCGTCGGTGGATGCCGCGACAATCGCGGTGGGCTGCTGCCGCGCGACTTCGAGCGCGAAGCTCGGCCCCGAGAGCGCGACGACCGGACGGCCGGGCAGCGCCTCCGCGAGCACTTCCGTCATGCGGCACAGGCTGCCCTCTTCGATCCCTTTCGTGGCGCTGATGGCGATAGCGGCCGGCGACAGATGCGCGGCGGCGCTCTGCGCGACGGCGCGCAGGCCGTGCGACGGCACGGCGAACACGGCGAAGCGCGCGGGGGCGGCGGCCTCGAACGACGCGGTCGGCTCAACGAGCAGCGGCAGTTCCACGCCCGGCAAATACGTGGCGTTCACGCGGTCGCGCCGCATGCGCTCGACGAGGTCGGCGTCGCGCCCCCACAGCTGCACGCGATGGCCGGAGCTCGCCAGGTGCACCGCCAGCGCGGTGCCCCAGCTGCCGGCGCCGAAGACGGCGGTCGACACCGGCGCGCTCACGCTTTCTGCCCGATGCGGCGTTCCGTGCCCGCGGCAAGCCGCGCGATGTTCGCGCGATGTCGAAACAGGATCAGCGCCGCCACGCCGGCCGCGGAGACGACGACGGGGATGTCGCTGTCGAACAGGATGACGGCCGGCGCCAGCAGCGCGGTGGCGAGAATCGAGCCGAGCGAAATGTAGCCCGACGCCCACACGACCGCGGCAAACACACCGAGGCAGAGCGCGGCGGCCCACGGCGCGAGGATGGTGAAGGCGCCGCACGCGACGGCCACCCCCTTGCCGCCGTGCAGCCGCAGCCAGAACGGATAGACGTGGCCGACGATGGCGGCGGCCGCAGCCGCGGCCTGGATGCCGATGTCGGCGCCGAACGCCCGGGCGATCCAGACGGCGGCCGCGCCTTTCATGACGTCGAGTGCCATCACGGCCAGCGCGATGGCGACGCGCGTCGTGCGCAGCACGTTGGCGGCGCCGACGTTGCGGCTGCCCGCCTGGCGCACGTCGATGCCCGCCAGCGCGCGCGGCACCAGGAACGCAAACGGAATGGCGCCGATGAGATAGGCGGCCGCCACGAGAATCCAGTCCAGAACCATCGCTATGATCTTAGTGCGGTTCACAGATCCAGGATGAGGCGGCGCACCGCGTCGAGCGCGGCCTGCACCGACTGCTCGCGCACGAGCGCGCGGTCGCCGATGAATCTGAACGTGCGTACGCGCCCGCGCCCGAGGCCGGTTGCCGCGATCACCACCGTGCCGACGGGCTTCGAGTCGGAGCCGCCGCCGGGACCCGCAATCCCGGTGACGGCCACCGCCACATCGGCGCCAAGCCGCGCGCGCGCGCCGTCGGCCATCGCGCGCGCCACCGGCTCGCTGACCGCGCCATGCGCGTGCAGCAGAGCGCCGGGCACGCCGAGCGCCGAGGTCTTCACCGCGTTGTCGTACGCGACGATGCCGCCGCGGAAATAGGCGGAGCTGCCCGCGACATCGGTCATGCGCGCGGCGATCAGTCCTCCCGTGCAGGATTCGGCGGCGGCCATCCAGAGCGTCCGCTCGCCAAGCAGCGCGCCGACCGTCTCCTCGAGATTCAGGCCGTCGCAGCTGAAACATGCGGGCGCGAGCGCCGCGTCGAGCCTTGCCGCCATCGCCTCCACCGCGCGCGCGCCCGCGGCCTCGTCGGCCGTGCGGCAGCTCAGATGCAGTTCCACGAGCCCGGGCTTCGCGAGGATCGTCGTCTCGACCGGCGGATCCGACCGCTCGCCCGTGAGATAGATTGGCGCGGCGATTTCGTCCACCGCCGATTCGGCCCGTCCACTCACCTTCAGCACGCGCCGCACGAGCGGCGTGCCGGCGCTGCGCGGCGCCAGCGTCGAGGCGACGAGCGCGTCGAGCATCGGGATCAGCTCGCGCGGCGGCCCCGGCAGCGCGGCAATCGTGACGTCGGCCCGCTCGAGCAGCAGGCCTGGCGCGCTGCCGAGCGGATTCGCGAGCGCGCGCGCGCCCTCCGGCACCAGCGCCTGGCGCCGGTTGATCGTGGGCATCGGCATCCCGCGCGCGGCGAACCGCGCCTCGAGCGCGGCCACGAACGTCGGATCCTCGCGCATCCCGGCGCCCGCAAACGCCGCAATCGCCTCGCGCGTGAGGTCGTCGGCGGTCGGCCCGAGGCCGCCGCTGATGACGACGAGATCGGCGCGCGCGGCGCCGTCGCGTATCGCCTGCGTGATGTCCTCGATGCGGTCGCCGGTGACCGCCTTCCAGCGCAGCCGGATGCCGGCGGCGTCGAGGCGCGACGTGATGGCGAGCGAGTTGGTGTCGGTGCGAAACGGCGTGAGCAGCTCGGACCCGACCGCGATCACCGCGGCGGTGCTCAGCGACGGCAGCGCCCGATCAGCCATGCCGCAGCCACGACGGACCGTACCAGATCGCCAGCCACATGATCGCGTTGCCGTACACCGCCGCCATCGCATCGTCGGCCATCACGCCGAAGCCGCCGTGCAGCGACTCCATCCGGCGCGCGGGCCAGGGCTTGACCACGTCGAGCACGCGGAAGACGAGGAACGCGACCAGCGCGCCCGCCAGCGACACCGGCACGAACATCAGCGTGATCAGCATGCCGAGCACCTCGTCGATCACGACGGGCTGCGGATCGATGCCGCCGAAGAAGCGCTCGGCGACGTTGCCCGCCCAGGCGCCCAGCGCGAAGATCAGCACGATGGCCACCGGTTCGATCCACGGCAGGCCGGTTGCGCGCAGCAGAAAGAACAGACCGAGCCCGGCGGCGGTTCCGAACGTGCCGGGCGCGATCGGCGCATAGCCGATGTAGCCGACGGTGGCGACCAGCACCGCGGCGCGCGTCATGCGCGGACGACGCGCGTTTCGGCGAGCCGATCGTGCAGCGCGCGGTGATCGCGCGGCCCGATGAACGCGGGAAGGAAGCCCAGGCCCGCCGGCAGCAGCGACGCAAAGTAGCCGGCGGTGCGCAGCACGGCGCGCCCGAACGTCACGCGATCGTGCAGGACGTCGGCCGGCGCGGTGCCGACCACGCGGATGCCCGCGGCCATCTTGCCGATGGTCTGGCCGGTCGCGGCGGTGAACATCACCAGGTATCCGGCGTTGAGCAGCAGCAGGAACGCCGCGAGCGGCACGATCGGCAGCACGAAGAACTCGGCGACGTCGAGACCGGCCAGCTGCAGCGTGAAGTAGATCACGGCCGCGTCGATGCCGCCGATGAGCGCGAGATCGATCACGGCGGCGGCCAGCCGGCGCAGCACGGGGGCGGGATGCCGAGGATCGACGAAGGCTGCGGCGGCGGACGCGGCTGGTGCGCCGGCGCGCGCCGGCGTCTCGTCCATCGCTGCGTCCCAGGCCGGCGGCTCCGCGTCGAACTCGAGATCGAGCTCCGCGGGAGGCGACGGCGCCGCCGGCGCATGGCGGCTGCGAAGACGCGCGGGATCCTGTCCGCCCGCGCCGAGGTGCGGGCGCGGTCCTGTCCGGCGCACCGATAGCGGCGGCCTCGGCGAGGCCGGCACCGACACCAGTGGGCGGTCGTCCTCGAACAGCGGCAGGTCGCCGGCCGGATCGTCAGCCGGCGGCGCCGACATCGAGAAGTCGTAACCGCAGTTGCGGCAGCGCTCCCCCGCCTCGAAGCTCAGATAGCTGCACTTCGGGCACTTCATCGGCGTGGCTTCAACGTCCCGTGCGACGCGAGCAGCGCGTCCTGGATGTCGGTGAGCAGCACGTCGGCCTCGCGCCGCAGCGGATCGTCGGCGGCGATGACGTCGAGGGCGGCGGCGGCGTCGCGCAGCCGGCCGCGCGCGTGAAGCGTGCGGGCGCGGACGAGCGCCGCTTCGCTCGTGGTGATGATCGGCAGCGCCTGCGCGGGCAGGCTGTCGCTCGTCTGCACGCCGCGCGCCGCGGCCCACCATTCCGGCGCGGCAAACGCCACGACGACGGCGCCCGCGGCCAGCGCGAGAATCACGAGCAGCGCCGTCCACGGCACGCCTCCGGCGGCGGGGCGGCGCGCCGGCCCGGGCCGATGGCCCCCCACCGGGCGCGGCGGGGCGGCCGGCGTGGCGTGCTGCAGGCGGTCGAGCCGCGCGAGCGCGGCCAGGGCGCGATCGTCCGGTCCCGCGTCGCGAATCGAGCGCGACAGCAGGCTGCGCGCCTCGCCGGTGTCGCCGCGGCCCATCGCCGCCACGCCGTCCTGCAGCAGGATCTCCTGCTCGCGGTGGCGCTCGGCCAGCGCCAGCCGCGCCCGCTCGATGTAGGCGCGCGCGCGGTGATGGCCGCGGTCGATGAACAGCACCCGCGTCCAGATGTGAATGGCTTCTTCGTGGCGGCCCGCGAAATAGCGATCGAGGCCCGCAATCAGCAGATCCTCGATCTGCGGACCCGGGGTGGCCTCGTCGTGCATGTCGCGCATGGGAATCACCGAATTATACTTTCGGCTATGGCCGTCATCGAGTGCATTCCGAACATCAGCGAGGGGCGAAACTCCGAGGTCGTCGAGGCCTGCGCCCGGGCGGTGCGCGCCGTGCCAGGGGCGCGGCTGCTCGACGTCTCCTCCGACACCGCCCACCACCGCTCCGTGCTGACCTTCGCCGGCGACCGCGAGCCGGTGAAACAGGCGGTGCTCGCGCTGTTTGGCGCGGCCGTGCCGGCCATCGACCTGCGCGCGCACAAGGGGGAGCACCCCCGCCTCGGCGCCGTTGACGTCGTCCCCTTCGTGCCGATCGAGGGCGTGACGATGGCGGAGTGCGTGGCGCTGGCGAAGGAGGTCGGGCGCGAAGTCGCGGAGCGGTTCGCGCTGCCCGTCTATCTGTACGAGGAAGCCAGCAGCAACCCGGCGCGGAAGAACCTCGAGGACATCCGGCGCGGCGAGTTCGAGGGGCTCGCGGCGAAGATGGCGCAGGACGGCTGGGCGCCCGACTTCGGGCCGGCGGCGCCGCATGCCGGCGCCGGCGCGACGGTCATCGGCGCGCGGATGCCGCTCATCGCCTACAACATCAACCTCAACACCAACCGGCTCGACGTCGCGAAGAAGATCGCGTCGGCCGTGCGCCACTCGAGCGGCGGCCTGCGGTTCGTGAAAGCCATGGGCGTCGACCTGTCGGACCGGGGCATCGTGCAGGTCTCGATGAACCTGACCAACTACGAGAGGACGCCGATCTTCCGGGTGTTCGAGATGGTCAGGCGCGAGGCCGAGCGCTACGGCGTGATGGTGCTCGAAAGCGAGATCGTCGGGCTCGTGCCCGGGGCCGCCCTGACGGCCGCGGCGGGATTCTATCTCCAGCTCGAAGGCTTCGGAGCCGAGCAGGTGCTGGAGAACAAGTTAAGACTCAAGACGGAAGACTGAAGACGAAAGAAAATCTTTAGTCTTCGGTCTTTAGTCTTCCGTCTTAAGTCTGTCTGGTCCGATCCCGAAGCCTCGCATCTTCCTGTACAGATTGCTGCGCTCGACGCCGAGGGCGTCGGCGGTGCGCGAGATGTTGCCCTGCTGGGCCGCCAGCGCGCGCAGGATGTATTCGCGCTCGAAGCGGTCGCGCGCCTGGTGCAGCGGCGTCATCGCGCCGCCCTCGTCCCCGTCGGCCGGCAGCGGCTGCGCGGCGCCTTCCAGGAACGCCATGTCGCCCGACGTGATCACCTCGCCCGGCACCATGATCATCAGGCGCTCGATCGTGTTGCGCAGCTCGCGCACGTTGCCCGGCCAGCGGTAGGACGTCAGCACCGCGAGCGCCGACGGGTCGAGCGTCTTCGCGCGCCGGCCGTACTCGCGCGCGAACTCGTGGATGAAGTGCTCGGCCAGGCGCGGGATGTCGGCTTCGCGGTCGCGCAGCGGCGGCACGAAGATCGGGATGACGTTGAGCCGGAAGTACAGATCCTCGCGGAACCGGCCCTGGCGGATTTCACCGGTCAGGTCCTTGTTGGTGGCCGCAATGACGCGCACGTCCACTTTCACGCCCGAGGTCTTTCCGACCGGCTCGACGACCTGCTCCTGCAGCGCGCGCAGCACCTTGGCCTGCGTCTTCAGGCTCATGTCGGCAATCTCGTCGAGGAACAGCGTGCCGCCGTCGGCCGCCTCGAAGCGGCCGCGCCGGTCGGCCACGGCCCCCGTGAACGCGCCCTTGACGTGGCCGAACAGCTCCGACTCGATCAGCTCCTCGGGAATCGCGGCGCAGTTGACTTCCACGAACGGCCCGGCGCGCCGCCGGCTCAGCCCGTGAATTGTCCGCGCCACCAGCTCCTTGCCGGTGCCGTTCTCGCCGTAGATCAGCACGCGGCCGTTCGTCGGCGCCGCCATCGCCACCTGCTCGCGCAGCTGCGCCATGACGTAGCTCTCGCCCACCATCGTCAGCCGCTTGTCGATGCTCGCGCGCAGCCGGCGGTTCTCTTCCTCGAGCCGGCGCTGCCTGATGGCGTTGCGCACGACCAGCACCGTCTTCTCGAGCGACAGCGGCTTCTCGACGAAATCGAACGCGCCCATCTTGATCGCGCGCACCGCCGACTCGATGTTGCCGTGTCCCGAAATCATCACGACCGCCGAGTCGACGCGCCGGTGCGCCAGCCGCTCGAGCGTGGCCAGACCGTCCATGCCCGGCAGCCAGATGTCGAGCACGATGACGTCGTACGGCCGCCGCGTGACCCGCTCGAGGCACGCCTCCCCCGAGTCGACCGCATCGACCTGATACCCCTCGTCGCGCAGCACGCCCGCCAGCGACGCGCGCACGCCCGCTTCATCGTCGACGATCAGGATCGAGGGGACCGACATTCTGCGTTCTGTGTTCTGCGTTCTGTGTTCTACGTTCTGTGTTCTAAACCGGCAATTCGATCGCGAACCGCGTGCCGCGGGGCGATTCGTCGGCCGCCTCGATGCTGCCGCCGTGCTCCGCCACGATGCGGCGCACGATGGCCAGGCCCAGGCCGCTGCCTCTGAGCTTGGTGGAATAGTACGGCATGAACAGCTTGTCGCGATCGGCCGGCGGAATTCCGGGACCGTTGTCGGCCACGACGAGCCGCGCCACCCCGTTCTTCGCATCGTGCGCGGTCGACAGCCGCACGTGCGGATCGACCGTGCCGCTCGACGTGAGCGCCTCGATGGCGTTGTCGACCAGGTTGATGACGACGCGGCGGATCTGTTCCGGATCGATGCGCACCGGCGGCAGCGACGGGTCGAAGGCGCGCTCCATCGCCATCTGCGGGAACAAGCCGGCATAGAGCGACAGCGCGTCGTCGACCAGGGCGTTCAGGTCGGTCGGCACCGTACGGGGCGCCGGCATGCGCGCGAACTGGGCGAACTCGTCGACCAGGTTCTTCAGCGCTTCCACCTCGGTGACGATCGCGGTCGTGCACTCGTCGACGAGCGAGCGCGCGTTGGGCGGCGCGTCGCGGAAGTGGCGCTTCAGCCGCTCGGCGCTCAGCTGGATCGGCGTGAGCGGGTTCTTGATCTCGTGCGCGAGCCGGCGCGCGACGTCGCGCCAGGCCGCCACCCGCTGCGCCCGGATCAGCGGCGTGACGTCGTCGACCACGAGCACGCGCCCTTCGACGAGGCCGTTCGCGCCCACGAGCGCGGTGGCCGCGGCGGCGAGATGCATCTCCCGCCCTTCGCGGCCGATGGTCACCTCCTGCGCCGTCGGCTCGTGCGGCCGATCCACGGTGGCCGCCACGAGCGGCCGCAGGGGCTTGAGATCCTCGCGCGCGAACAGCTCGAACGCCGACTGGCCCACGACGTCGGGGGTGACGTCGAGCAGGCGCGCGGCGGCGCCGTTGATCGTGGTCACGGCGCCGTCGGCGTCCATCGACACGACGCCGGTGGCAATGCGGTCGAGCACCGTCGCGATGTAGCGGCGGCGCTCCTCCACCTCGAGATGCTTCCGCTCGAGATCGACGCGCGATTTGTCGAGCCGGCGCTGGCTGCCGTGCAGCTCCGCCGCCATCGTGTTGAACGCGACGATGAGCGACCCGAGCTCGTCGGCCGACTGCGGCTCGATGCGGTGATCGAGACGGCCGGCGCCAATCGCGCGCGCGCCCTCGGCGAGCTGCTGCACCGGCCGGGTGATGCGCTTGGCGACGTACAACCCGAGCCACGTCGCGCTCACCAGAATGACAAGCGTCATCATCAGGAAGAACGAGAGGTAGACGCCCTGCAGCGGGCCGCGCAGCACCTTCGCCTGGTTGTACTGCTCGTAGGCCGTCGTGATGCGCCGCGCGTTGTCGGCGACGGCCGCGTCGAGATGCTCGCCGGCCACCACGGCGCCGGTCACGCGCCCGGTGCCGTCGCGCACGGGCGCCGCCGCGCGCACCAGCACGCCGCCGCTGTCGATCGGATCCTCGGAGGCCTCGGTCCGCCCGCTCGTCGCGGCGCGCAGTGCGAGCCAGGCGGCCGACGCGCGCACGTGATCGCGCGGCAGCGACGGTGTCTCGACGCCCACGACGAGCTCGACGTCGGGCGCGCCCGACGGCGCGGGCGCCAGCCGGTACAGCTCGACCAGCCGCGCGCGCGAGGTGCGCAGCTCAGGGGCCAGCATCGCCTGCAGCGCCGGCACGTCCTCGCCGGGCGCGAGCATCGCGGGCGGCATCGCCTCTGCCAGCCGCTCGACGCGCGCGACGACGTCGCCGCGCCGTTCGGCGTAGAAGTCGCCGGCGATCTGATTGGCGCCCGACACGACCTCGTCCACCGGCGCGCTGAACCAGCGGTCGGCGCTCGTGCGGATGATCTCGCTGCCGATGATCGACACGAGCACGGCGGGCACGAGCGCCATGGCCAGCAGCGCGGCGACCAGTTTCGCCCTGAAGCGCGCGAAGGGCAGCGCCTTCCGCCGTTCGACGACCAGCTTCAGGATGTTGCGCGCGAGCACGAAGCCCAGCACCACCAGCATCGTCAGGTCGATCGCCGTCAGCGCGTAGAGCACGACCTCGCTCAGGAACATCGGGCTCAGATCGGTCGAGCGCCGCGCCATCCACACGAAGAACGCCAGCCCGGCGATCAGGATGAGGATGATGACGAGCAGGAAGCGGGGGCTGTCGAGCGCGCGGCGCGGCTCCGCGGCGGGCGGAGGCGGCACGTACGGCTCCGGCGAGTCGCCGGCCGGACGTGTGTCGCGAAGCCCCAGCGCCATGTCGCTAGCGGATGTAGGTGAACGGCGCGCGGCCCTTCGCGTCGTCGCGGCCGAAGGGCCAGAGCACCCAGGCGCGGCGCGGGCTGATGCGCGCGCGGACCTCGACAGTGTATTCGGCGTTGGGCTGCAGCGTCGTGTCCGGGAAGAGCTTCAGGCGATCGAAGTCGGTCAGCCAGCCGCGCACCTGATCCTCGCTGGCGCTGCTCTCGCTCCAGGTGACGCGGCCGTCGACCATGCGCGTGACGTGGTACGTGCGCGTGAGATTGTCGAAGCGCACGCTCGCGGCCACCTCGGTGTCGGCCAGCGTTCGGCTGAACCACAGGAAGCCGCCCCGCCTGAGGGCGATGTCGTAGGTGAACGTGACGACCATGCCGCTGCGGATCGCCTCGCGCAGCTCGCTGGTGACGGCGCCGGGCGCCGAGAACGACAACAGCACGTCGCCGTCGCGGACGAGCGGCGTGACGCGGATAGCCTCGGCGGCGGGCGCCAGCAGCACGAGCGCGAGAACCAGGCGCGCCGCGGTCATTCCTTGCCGCCGAGCAGGCCCTTGAGCTCGGTCATGAACTCGCCGATGTCGCGGAAGTGGCGGTACACCGACGCGAAGCGCACGTAGGCCACCGCGTCGAGCCCCTTGAGCTCCTCCATCACGAACGCGCCGATTTCGTCGGTGGTCATCTCCTTTTCCGGCTTCTCCTGCAGCGTCGTCTCGACGCGGTCGGCGATGCGCTCGAGTGCCGACACGCTGACGGGCCGCTTCTCGCACGCCTTGAGCAGGCCGGCAATCAGCTTCTGCCGCTCGAACCGCTCGCGGCTGCCGTCCTTCTTGACGACCATGTACGGAATCTCGTCGATGCGCTCGTAGCTGGTGAACCGGCGCCCGCATTCCAGACACTCGCGGCGCCGGCGAATCACCTCGCCTTCCTTGCTCTCACGGGAGTCGACGACTTTATCGCCCAAATGGGCACAGAACGGACACTTCATGCTTGATCCTGTAAGGGCAAAGGGCAGAGGGCAAAGGGCAAAGGAACGGATAGGGAAAAGGGGAAAGGGTAAGGGGCAAGGGCAAGGCTCTCCCGCACTGGGCCGTTGCCTGGTGGAACGCGCGTCGCCTCTCCCCTCATACCTTTCCCTCTTCCCTTGTCCCTATCTGTTCCTGTGCCCTTTGCCCTGTGCCCTCTGCCCTTATCTGCGCGCTCTCTGTCCTGGCGCGCTGGATGGTGAGTCCCGCCTGGGCCATGATGACGAGACCGACCAGCGTCACCGGCACGAACGAGACGGCGTGCAGCACGATGGCGCAGGCCACCGCCTGTTCCTGCGTCGCGCCGAACAGCCGCGTCACCGCGAAGGCGTAGGCCGCGTGAAAGCCGCCGATGCCGCCAGGCGTGGGAACGGCCACGCCGGCGATCAGGAACATCGACAACAGGAACGAAGCGGTAAAGGGAAACGTAATACCAAATGCCAGCGATGTGACCCACGTCGACAGGCCGATGGACGTCCACAGGGCCAGCGACAGCACGAGCGCGGCGACAATCGGGCCCGGACGGCGCATCACCGCGAGCCCGCGCGCGAACTTCTCCACGAAGCCGATGACGGCGGTCGCGGCCCGCGCCGGCAGCACGCGCGCCAGCACCGTGGCGAACGCGCCGACGCGGTCGGCGCGCCCGGCAAGCAGAAACGTCGCGGCAAGCGCCGCCGCGGCCGCGACGCCGGCAAGAATGGCCGCCGCGTTGATGCCCTCCATCTCGACCGCGCCGGGCGCCGCCGGCAGCAGCCGCCAGACGAGGAACAGCGCGAGCACGGCGACGAGATCGAACAGGCGCTCGACGATGACCGTCGCGAACGCCGCGGACGCGCTGACGCCCGTCTCGCGCGACAGCATCCACGGGCGAATCAGCTCGCCGGCACGCGCCGGCAGCAGAAAAATGGTGGCGAAGCCCACGATGACGGCGCGCAGCACTTTGATGAACGGCAGCCGTGCGATGGGCGACAACAGGATCTGCCACCGCCACGTGCGGATGATGTAGGTCTGCCCCGTAATGAGCAGAGCCAGCAGCAGCAGACCGGGATCGGCGGCAATGAGCGCGCGCCATACACCGCCCAGATCGGCCTGTCTGAAGAAGAAGACAAGCAAACCGATGGTCGCAACCGCGACCAGCACGGTATGGCGCGAGAGGCGCATGGCCCTTACTATAACGGCAACCTTATGGGCAAAAGAGAGTTAGGCCTGATCCTCGCCTTCATCGTCGCCGGCGTCGTCGTCTGGCAGGTCACGGCCCCGAAAGCGGAGGGACCCGGATTTTCGTTCGGGAACTGGTTCGGCGAGGTGCGCCGCGAGATGCGCGGGCGCAATGCCACGGCCGAGGTGACCACGACCCCTGCGATTCCCATCGACGCGTCGGTCAACGAGCTGCGGCTGACGCTCAGCGGCGACGTGACCATCACGGGTGAGGACCGCGCCGACGTGGCGGCGGAGCTGAAGGTCGTGTCGAACGGCTTCGACGAGCCCGAGGCCGGGAAACTGGCGGGCGAGGTCGGCCTGAAAGTCTCGCGGTTCGCCGACAGCGTGGTGGTGGCGTGGCAGTTTCCCGACCCGGGCCGCCAGCAGCCTTCCCTGACGCTGCGGGTGCCGTCGCGGCTGCGGATCCAGCTCGAAGGCCGCGGCACGGCCGATGTCTCGGGCGTCGACGCGGTGACACTGGCGCGGCAGGCCGGCACGCTGAAGCTGGCGGCGATTGCGGGCGTGGTCAAGGGCGAATCGCGCGGCCGCGTCACCGTCGAGGGCGCCGGAACCGTGGACCTGTCCACCGCGAACGTCGAGACGGTGCTGAAAGGCGTGCGCGGGGACGTGCGGATGAACGTGCGCGCGGGAGCAACGCGGATCGAGCAGGCCGTCGGCCGCGTGACGATCACCGGCACCGACACGCGTGTCCGCGTCGACGGATCGGCCGGCGAGGTCCGGGCCGAGATGGTCGAAGGCGAGCTGGAGTTCAACGACGTCAGCGGCCCGATCGAGATCGACGGGCGCTCCACGCCGGTGACGCTGGGGTTCGCCAGGGCGGCGGCGGCAAAGATCCAGGTGCGCGACGGCAGCCTCGAGCTGGTGCTGCCGAAGGACGCGGCTACTTACACTCTTGACGCGCGCGCCAGCGGCGGCGAGCTGCGGGTGCCGGATCAGCTGCAGAAAACCACCGAGGGCGGCGACACGGCGGTGATGAAATCGGGCGGGCCGAACGCCAAGCCGATTTTCGTGCGCGGGGTTGGCACAACGATCATGATCAGGTGATAGACTCTCGCCTTCTCTCGTGACCGCACCTGTTCTTGAAACTCATCTCGAGGGGCTGACGCTCCAACGCCGCGGCAAGGTGCGGGACGTCTACGATCTCGGCGACACGCTGCTGATCGTCGCGACCGATCGCATCTCGGCGTTCGATTGCGTGCTCGGCTCCGGCATCCCCGACAAGGGGAAGGTGCTGACCGAGCTGTCGGCCTTCTGGTTCGACCGCATCGCCGCCGAGGGGCTCGTCCCGCATCACCTGATCAGCGTGGATGTCGCCGACTTCCCTGCCGAGGCGCGCACGCACGAGGCCGTCCTGCGCGGGCGGTCGATGCTCGTGCGGAAAACCGAGCCGCTGCCGGTCGAGTGCGTGGCGCGCGGCTATCTGTCGGGATCGGGCCTCAAGGACTACAACAAAACGGGCATGGTGTGCGGCGTGGCGCTGCCGGCGGGGCTCCGCGACTCGGATCGGCTGCCCGAGCCGATCTTCACGCCCGCCACCAAGGCCGACACCGGGCACGACGAGAACATCTCGGAAGAAGAAGCCGGCAGGATCGTCGGCAGGGATCTGATCGCCCGGCTGCGCGAGCTCACGCTGGCGATCTACGGCAGCGGCACCGACTACGCGCGTACGCGCGGCATCATCATTGCGGACACGAAGTTCGAATTCGGGCTTGTCCGCCGAAGCGGCGAAGCCGCGAAGGGCGGAATGGACGGGAGCGAGCTCGTGTTGATCGATGAGGTGCTGACGCCTGACTCGTCCCGCTTCTGGCCGGCCGACAAGTACGAGCCCGGCAAGAGCCAGCCGAGCTTCGACAAGCAATACGTGCGCGACTGGCTCGAATCGATCGGCTGGAACAAGCAGCCGCCGGTGCCGTCACTGCCGGCCGACGTGGCCGGGCGCACGCGCGACAAGTATGTCGAGGCCTACGAGCGCCTCAGCGGAAAGGCGTTCGAGGCATGAAGGTCCAGCTCGAGGCACTGGTGGATCTCATGATCGCCAAAGGCGTGCACTACAGCGACGCCCGCCGCGAGTTCGACCGCGTCTTCCTCACGCGGGCGCTGCAGGACTCGAAAGGCAACGTCTGCAAGGCCTCCGAGCGCATCGGCATGCACCGGAACACGCTCTCGCGGAAGATTGACGAACTGCACCTGCACAAGAAGAAGAGCGCTTGAATTGTAAATTGTAAATTGTAGATAGCATTGGCTATTGGGCTATTGCCAGAGGCTGGTAGGAGCGCCAGAGCAATAGGCGATGGCCAATGCTATTTACAATTTACGATTTACATTGTGGCGGCGGCCGAAAGGCCGCTCCGTTCCCCGCCCTTGACCGGTTTCCCCGCCTTCCCATAGAATTAGCAGTCGGCCACCATGACTGCTAACAGTCAGTGCGGCTGAGTGCCAGCCCTCGGATGGGCTGGCCGGCAGTTTTCATCCGATCGAAAGGACTCCAGGACCCATGAAGGTCAGACCGCTTCACGACCGCCTCATCGTTCAGCGCCTCGAAGAAGGCGAACAGAAAGTCGGCGGCATCATCATTCCCGACACCGCCAAGGAAAAGCCCCAGCAGGGCAAAGTCATCGCCGTCGGCAAGGGCCGCGTCGAAAAGGACGGCAAGGTCATCGCGCTCGACGTGAAGGCCGGCGACACGATCCTCTTCGGCAAGTACGCCGGCCAGGAGATCAAGCTTGATGGCGAGGAATACCTCATCATGCGTGAGGAAGAAGTCCTCGGCGTTGTGGAGAAGAAGTAATGGCTAAGCAGATTATTTACGGTGAAGAGTCGCGTCAGGCCATCCTGCGCGGCGTCAATGCCCTGGCCGACGCGGTCAAGGTGACCCTCGGCCCCAAGGGCCGCAACGTCGTCCTCGACAAGAAGTTCGGCTCGCCCACGATCACCAAGGACGGCGTCACCGTCGCCAAGGAGATCGAGCTGAAGGACGCGCTCGAGAACATGGGCGCGCAGATGGTGCGCGAGGTCGCGAGCAAGACGTCCGACACGGCCGGCGACGGCACGACGACGGCGACGGTGCTGGCGCAGGCGATCTATCGCGAGGGCGCGAAGAACGTCGTGGCCGGCGCGAACCCGATGGAGCTCAAGCGCGGCATCGAGAAGGCCGTCGAGGCCATCGTCGAGAACCTGAAGAAGATGTCGAAGGACGTCGGCGGCAAGATGATCGGCCAGGTCGGCACGATCTCGGCCAACAGCGACGAGACCATCGGCAACATCATCGCGGAAGCGATGGACAAGGTCGGCAAGGACGGCGTCATCACGGTCGAGGAAGCGCGCTCGATGGAGACCTCGCTCGAGGTCGTCGAGGGCATGCAGTTCGACCGCGGCTACCTCTCGCCCTACTTCGTGACCGATCCGGAGCGCATGGAAGTGGTGCTCGAGAACCCGGTCATCCTGATCCACGAGAAGAAGATCAGCTCGATGAAGGACCTCCTGCCGCTGCTCGAGCAGGTGGCGCGCGCGGGCAAGCCGCTCGTGATCATCGCGGAAGACGTCGACGGCGAAGCGCTGGCGACCCTCGTGGTCAACAAGCTGCGCGGCACGCTGCAGGCGGCGGCCGTCAAGGCGCCGGGCTTCGGCGATCGCCGCAAGGCGATGCTCGAGGACATCGCGATCCTCACCGGCGGCAAGGCGATCACGGAAGACCTCGGCCTCAAGCTCGAGAACATCAAGCTCGAGGACCTCGGCAAGGCCAAGAAGGTCACGATCGACAAGGACAACACGACGATCGTCGAAGGCGACGGCGGCACGGCGGCCGTCGAGGGCCGCGTGAAGCAGATTCGCGCGCAGGTCGAAGAGACCACCTCCGACTACGACCGTGAGAAGCTGCAGGAGCGTCTCGCGAAGCTCGTGGGCGGCGTCGCGGTCATCAAGGTCGGCGCGGCCACCGAGACCGAGATGAAGGAGAAGAAGGCCCGCGTCGAAGACGCGATGCACGCGACCAAGGCGGCCGTCGAAGAGGGCATCGTGCCGGGCGGCGGCACGGCGCTGCTGCGCGCGAGCAAGGTGCTCGACGGGCTGAAGGTCGACGGCGACCAGAGAGTCGGCGTCGACATCATCCGCAAGGCGATCGAGTCGCCGATGCGCTGGATCGCCAACAACGCCGGCATGGAAGGCTCCATCGTCATCTCGAAGGTGCGCGAGAGCGACAAGGTCGAGTTCGGCTACAACGCGGCGACCGACACGTACGAGGACCTGGTGAAGGCCGGCGTCATCGACCCGACGAAGGTCGTGCGCTCGGCGCTCCAGAACGCGGCCTCGATCGCGTCGCTGCTGCTCACGACCGAAGCCATGGTCTGCGACATTCCTGAAGAGAAGAAGGAAGCGCCGATGCCCGGCGGCGGCGGCATGGGAGGCATGTACTAGAGAAATTGAGAATTCAGAATTAAGAATTCAGAATTTCTGTGACGGCGGCCCGCGGCGAAAGCTGCGGGCCGTTTGTCTTTAAGGGTCGATCATAAACCCCGCGAAGCCCATCAGCACCACCAGCGCGAATGCCAGCGCGAGCTTCGGCCTCCCTTCCCTGCCCTTGATCCCCGCTTCATTGACCAGCGACACCAGCGCCGGATCGCCGTAGAACCTGCCGTCCTGATCCTCGGCCACCGTGCGGCCGGCGCGGATGGCGTCGAGTACACCTTCCGCCGTCACGGCCTCCGCGAAGACGTACGTGCGGCACGCGCCGAGCGGGGCGACCCTGTGGAAATCCGACGACCCGATCGGCGCGACATCGGGATTGACGCGCCGCGCGCGCGCGTAGAACGCGTCGAGCTCCGCGCGCCCAGCCTCGAGCGTGCCGGTCAGCGGGTGCGCGACTTCGATGCCGTCGACCGCCGCGAGCAGCGCGTCGCTTCCCCGCCACGACTGCTCGACTGGATGCGCCGCGATGATGACGCCGCCCTGCGCGTGAATCGCGCGCACGATCGCGTCCTCCGGCAGGCGCCAGTCGATCGTCTCGCGGATGCCCGCGGCAATCAGATGGAACCGCGGCGTCGTCACTTCCTGCGCAGGAATGACGAGCGGGCCGGCAACCGGGAAAACCCAACCGGGAAGAGTTCTGCGCGCCGACAGGGTCTGGTTGTGATTGGAGACGACAATCGCATGCAGCCCCCGGCGCGAGGCCTCGCGCGCCAGTTCCCACGGCGGCAACGCGCCGTCGCCGGGAAAGGCATGCACGTGGAAGTCCGCCGCGACGACGTGATAGCCGCCGGCCATGGCCGGCGCCGCGGCGCGTTCCGTGTCGACGAACGAGCCCATCGCCGCGCCCGCGAAGGCGACTGCAGCCGAAAGCCACTTGCCCGCGCTCACGCGAACAACCCCTGCAGGCGCGGCAGCAGACCCACCGCGCGATCGAGATAGATGGCCGCGACGCCCCACGTCGCGGCCTGATGGGCGAACACGCGCGCCAGCGCGCCGCGCGCGGACGCGCCGAGCACCTCGAGACAGAAGGCGTGCACCAGCCGCGCGGTCAGCGCGATCGGGACCAGCGCGAGCAGCAGCGCCTCGTGATACAGCGCGTACCCGCCGCCGGCGGTCATCAGCGCAGCCGCGACGAGCCACAACGACCACGGCGCGTGTCCCATCAACAACAGCGACGTCGCGCGCATGCCACTCACGCGCCGCGCCGGCGCCGACAGCACGAGCGCCGCCGCCAGCAGCACGTGCAGCACCGGCACGAACATCCAGCTCACCGAAAGGCTGGCGAGAAGCGCCAGGGTCACGCGCCCCGTCGCGCTGACGCTCGCGCACGCGGCAATCAGCAGCGACAGGAACGGGATGTAGAAGAGGAGGTAGCCGGGCGACGCTTCGAGGCGCGCGTACGCCTCACGCGGCCTGAGAGCAATCCGAAGCTCGTCGGATAGAACCAATTAGCGGAGCGTGAAGGTGAGCTCGATCGTCACCATGATGTCGACCGGCTGGCCGGTCGCCTTGAGCATGCCGGGCTTGAACCGCCACAAGCGCACGGCCTCGAGCGCCTTCTGGTCTAGGCCGTACATCCGATCGAGCGAGCGCACGATGCGCGCGCTGTCGAGCGTGCCGTCGGCGCGGACGATGGCCTCGATTTCGACGGCGCCCTGAATCTTCGCGCGCATGGCTTCGGCGGTGTACGCCGGCTTCTTCTCGAAGATGACAATCGGGTTCGTGACGGCGCTGCCGGGACGATAGACGCCGCCGCCGGTGCCGCCGCCAGAGCCGGGGCCGACACCCGATCCGGTGCCCTCGCCCGTGCCCGTGCCGCGGCCCGTGCCGCCTCCGCCGCCCGTGCCCGAGCCCAGCGACGGCTGCGACAGGCCCGTCAGGGCGCCCGGCAGCGACACCGGCGCCTGCGTGGTGATCGGCGGCAACGCGATCTGCGGCGGCGCCTCGACGACCGGCGCCGGCACCGGCGCCGGTGGCGTCACGGCCGGCTTCGGCATCTCGAGCTCCGCCTTCTGCGGAGGGTCCGGCGACTCGTTGCCGCCGCCGCCACCGCCGCCGCCCGGACCGGGCGTGAACACGTACACGACGTCGGGTTGGGGCTGCTGGATCAGATCGGAGACGCCGGGCACGGCCAGCACCACAAGGAAGATGAAAAGGATGGCGCCATGGACGGCGACCGACGCGCCAACCGCGCCGCCGAACCGCTTGTTGTTGGCAGGCAGGACGAACGGCCGATCGGACAGCCAGCCGGCCCCCGGATGCACGCTCGCGTGCGGCGGAGTCGGCGTCGAGACGCCTGATGGGGTCGCTGGCTGCATTGGGATAAGGTCCATTGTCGCCCGAGCGCGCCGGTGTCTCAAGCCCGGGTGCAAATCAGGTGCCTCGCAGACGAGGCGCGCGCCTCGTCATCGGCACGGCCGGGCGTCTCCTCTCTAAGACGCCGGTGCCATCCTTTTAGACCGTACCCTAGCCCTTCCAGCGCCCCTGATGGATCAGCGTCGCGCCGGCCTCGCCCAGCACGGCCACGGCGCCGGCCGTATCTCCACTGCGCACGTGGACGCCCAGCAGCCAGCCGCCCTTCTCGACGGCCGCCTCCACGACGTCGGCGTCGGGGCGCTCGAGACCCGCACGCTCGAGGTGATCGGCCAGGCTGCCGGCCACGTGACCGGCTGCCTCGCCCATCTCGGCGGCCAGCGGGCCTCCGGCAATGACGGGGCCGACGCCGGGCATGACCAGCGCCATGGCGGCCAGCACATGCGCGCTCAGCTCGCCGAGTCGCGCAGCGGGCATCGAATCTTCCATCTCGACGCCGGGCGTCGCGTCGAGCGCGCGCGCCGCCTCGACCTCTTCGGCGTGGCTGCGGGCAATCACCGACAGGTCGGCGCGATCGATGCCCTGCGCGTGCAGGGCCGTCGCCGCGGCGGCCGCCGCCGCCGGCGAGTTGAAGAGGGCGAGCACAAGGGGATGCGTCATGGGGTTCGGGGGTTCGGGGTTCGGGGGTTCCCTGAATAATACCCGTCTCTGGCGCGGACGGTGAGGCCGTCGCCGCGCGCGCGCACCTCGATGTCGCGCCAGGCCCGGCCGGTGGCGGTAAACGGCCGCGTGGGCGTGTAGCCGATCAGATACTGGCGCCTGAGCTCCGCGGCAATGGCCCGGAGCGTCGCAGGCAGCTCGCGCGCGTCGCGCTGATGGTACGCGCGGCCGCCGCTCAACTCGGCCAGGTCGCTGAAGAGCGGGGGCATCGCGCGCCCGAGCGCCACGGGATAAATCATGACGTCGGACCGCCGCGCGAGCGCGAGCACGTCTTCAGCCGACGCCTCGCTGTAACGATCGTCGCCGTCCGACAGCAGCACGAGCGCGCGCCGGCCGTTGGCCGGCTGCAGCTCGCCGATGGCGTCGATCACGGCGTCGTGCAGGCTCGTCGTGCCCCAGACGCTCAGGCCGTCGAGCGCCCGGAACTGCGCCGCCCGGTCCGTCGACAGCGGCGCGATGACATCGGCCGTCCCGACAATGGCCATCAGCATGGCCTGGTCGGCGGGCTGAAGCTCGCCCAGGAACAGCCGCGCCGCCGACTTGGCCACCGCGAGGCGCTCTCCCGCCATGCTGAAGCTCGCGTCGACGGCCACGGCCGCGGCCAGCGGGAAATTCCCCTCGGCGAACACGGAAATCTGCTGCGCGACGCCGTCTTCAGTCACGACAAAGTCGGCGGCCGTCAGGCCCTCGACCGGGCGCCCCGTGTCGTCGGTCACACTGGCGTAGATCTCGACCTGGTTGACTGACGTCGTGAACTGCGGGACGGCGAGGGCCATTAGCCCGGCCATGGCGGCGAGACGGGTCATGCCGCAGGCAGATGATAGAATCGTGCCATGGGTCCAATAGGCATCTGGGAATTACTGATCATCCTGTTCATCATTGTCCTGATCTTCGGCGCGACCCGTCTGCCGCAGATCGGCGGCGGGCTGGGCAAGGGGATCAGGAATTTCAAGGATTCGATGCGCGAAAGCGAGGACGCCAAGCGCGACGGGCATGAATAGCGGAAAGCCCTTGGTCAAGGGCTTTCCGCCCGAATGACGACACGGCTGTCGCCCACGCGGCGGGTCACCCTCTCTCTATCCAGATATTCCAGCAGCGGTATCGCGTGCTTGCGCGTGAGGCCGTATCTCGTCTTGAACGTCGCGACGTCGAGCGACGCCAGCGTCCTGACGTCGGTCTTCAACTCCTCGAGTGTCTCGGGCCGGTACAGCAGCGTGTCGAGCCTGACGAGCTTTCTCTGTCTCGCGAGCAGCGCCAGCACCCGGCCTACGACGTCGGCCGGCGCGCGGACGATTTCGCCCAGGTCCTTCGCGTCCGGCGCCTGATACCCCTTCTCGAGCACGACGGCCAGGATCGCGTCGCTCACGCGCGCCTCGTCCTCGGTGAGCGACAGCCGGTGGCCGGTGATGGCGAAGCGCTCGCGGCCCGTGATGCGGCCGGCCTGCTCGAGCCGCGCCAGCACGGCGGCGGCGATGTCGTGCGGCACGCCGGGCAGGGCGCGCTCGCGCAGCTCTTCGCGCGGTAATCCTTCCGAGAGCGGCGCCGCAGCGTGATGCGCCGCGAGCGCGGCCAGCACGCGCGCCTCGAGCTGGCCGGCGACGACCGCGCCGACCAGGCGCGCGCCAAGCCTGGTGACCGCGGCGCCGAGCGACGTCGCGATGGCCTGCACCTCGTCGTGCGTCAGGCCTGCGCGCGACGTGAGTTCCTCGAGCATCAGGCCGCGCACGCCCGACTCCTCGATCATCGCGGCCACGGCGCGGCCGTCGCCCGGTCGGCCGGCATCCGCGAGCTTCGAGAAGCGGCCCGCGGCGCGCGCGCTGCGCACCGGCGCGCGGCGCGGCTCGGGGTCGAGGACGATGCCGCCGCCGATCGTGGCCAGCGGGGAGTAGCTGCGCATGACGAACCGGTCGCCGCGCGTGAGCACGGCCGGCCCCTCGAGCCTGACGCGCGCGAACGCGCGGCGTCCCGGCTCGAGCGCCGGCAGGGGCACAGAACTCTTCCCGGTTGAGTTTTCCCGGTCAGAATCCGAACCGGGAAAACTCAACCGGGAAGAGTATTCCGCGCCGAGCGTGACGCGCGCCATCAGCTCGCTCGTGCCCTGATACACCCGCACGCGCGCGCCGTTGCGGATCGCCCGCGGCGACTCGTTCTCGATGACCGCGTCGAACCGGCGCGTCACCGTGAAGGCGCCGGGCGCGGCAATCGTGTCGCCGCGATGAATCTCGCTGACGTCGAGGCCGCCGATGTTGACGGCGAGTCTGCGCCCCGCGCCGGCCGCGGCGCGCGGCTCGCCGTGCGACTGCAGCCCGCGCACACGCACCGTGCGCCCGGCCGGCAGCAGCGCGTAATCGCGCCCTTCCTCCAGCGTCCCCGAGACCAGCGTGCCCGTGACGACCGTCCCGAAGCCCTTGACGGTGAACGCGCGATCGACGGGAAACCGTACGGGGCCGGTGTCGGGACGCGCGGCAAGGGATTCGGCCAGCCTCGCGATGGACGCGCGCAGGGCGTCGATGCCGTCGCCCGTGCGCGCCGACACCGGAATGACGTCCGCGCCGTCGAGAAAAGTGCCGGCGGCAAGCTCGCGCGCGTCGAGCTCCGCGACCGCGCGCATGTCGGCGTCCGCCAGATCGATCTTCGTGAGCGCGATGACGCCGCGCGACAGCCCCAGCAGGCGGCAAATCGCGAGGTGCTCGCGCGTCTGCGGCATGACCCCCTCGTCGGCCGCCACGACCAGCAGCACGGCATCGAACCCGCCCGCCCCGGCGAGCATGTTGCGCACGAACCGCTCGTGACCGGGCACGTCGACGAACGCGACGTCGAGATCGCCGTCACGATAGTGCGCGAAACCAAGGTCGATGGTGATGCCGCGGGCTTTTTCTTCCTTGAGCCGGTCGGGGTCGACGCCGGTCAGCGCCTGGACGAGCGCGCTCTTGCCGTGGTCGATGTGGCCGGCGGTACCGACTACGAGCGCGCGCACGATCGCATCGGCTAGCGCCGTCCCTTTCCGACGGCCTTCTTGAACGCACGCTCGCGCTTGCCCGGCCGCCCGCCCTTCGCGCGGGGCTTCCCCTTGCCCTGCCCCTTGCCCGGGCGTGCCGGCACGCCGTGCGCGCGGGCGGCGTCCTTCGGCTTCGCCTTGCTGCGGCGCGGCCCCCTGTTCTGCTCACTGTCGCGGATCGCGTTAAGGATGTCGGCAATACCGAGATCGACCTGGCGCCGCTCCATGTCGACGCGAATCACCTGCACGCGCACGCGGTCGCCAAGGCGGAACACGCGCCCGGCGTTCTCGCCGCGCAGCACGTGCTGCCGCTCGATGAACCGGTAATAGTCGTCGGCCATCGTCGAGACGTGCACGAGCCCGTCGACGAAGTGCTCGATGAGCTCGACGTACAGACCGAACGCGCTGACGCCGGTGATGTAACCGTCGAACTCGTCGCCGACCTTGTCGGTCATGAAGCGGACCTTCTTCCACTGCACGAGCTCGCGCTCGGCGTCGGACGCGCGCCGTTCCCGCTCCGAGGTATGGCGCGCGATCTCGGGCAGGTCGTCGCTCAACTCTTCGCGCCGTTCCTCGGCCATGGGCCGGCGCGCCTCGCGCAGCGATCGGTGCACGACCAGGTCGGGATAGCGGCGGATCGGAGAGGTGAAGTGCGTGTACGTGTCGGCCGCCAGACCGAAGTGCCCGAGGTTGGCGGGATCGTACCGGGCCTTCTGCATCGTGCGCAGAATCAGGAAGGCAATGGGCCGCTCCTCGGGCTTGCCCCGCATCTTGTCGATCAGTTTCTGGAAGTGCTTCGGCTGCAGGTTGTTGCTCGGCGCGGTCAGCGAATACCCGAACGACGAGATGAACTCCTCGAAGGCCTCCACCTTGGCGGGATCGGGCTCCTCGTGGATGCGATAGAGCGACGGCACGTTGTTCGAGTCGAGGTGGCCGGCCACCGTCTCGTTGGCCAGCAGCATGAACTCCTCGATCAGCCGGTGCGCGACGTTGCGCTCGGTCGCGATGATGGCCTCGACCATGCCCTCGTCGTCGAGCATCAGCTTCGACTCGCGGAGGTCGAAGTCGATCGAGCCGCGGCGCCGCCGGGCGGCGTAGAGCACGTCGAACAGCTCCTCCATCATCTCGAACATCGGCACGAGCTCGCGGTACTCCTCGCGCAGCTGCCGCCCGTCCGGCGTGTCCTTCTGCTTCAGGATCGCGTGCACCTTCGTGTAGGTCATCTGCGCGTCGCTGTGGATCACGCCGTCGTGGAACTCGTAGTTCACGACGTGGCCGCGGCGATTGATTTCCATCTGCACCGACTGCGTGAGGCGGTCGACGTTTGGATTGAGACTGCAGAGACCCGTCGACAGCTCCGACGGAAACATGTGCACCGCACGCTCGGGGAAATAAACAGACGTCGCGCGCTCGTAAGCGTCCTCGTCGAGCGCCGAGCCCTCGGTCACGTAGTGTGCGACGTCGGCGATGTGCACGCCGAGCCAGTAGTTGCCGTTCGGCAGCCGCTCGATCGTGATCGCGTCGTCGAAGTCGCGCGCGTCGGCGCCGTCGATGGTCACCGTCGGCACGCGGCGGAAGTCGGTGCGCGTCGCGAGATCGGCCTCCTTCACCGAGCCGCCGAGCCGGCGCGCCTCTTCGACCGCGGCCGGATCGTGCGCGTCGCGGATCCCGTACTTGCGGATGATGATCGTCGTGTCGACGCCGGGGTCCTCGATGTTGCCGAGCACGTCGATGACGCGTCCCTGCGCGCCCCGGCGGTCGGTCGGCCAGCGCGTGATGGCGACCGTGACCATCTGGCCGGCCTGCGCGCCCTTCTCTTCCCCGCGCGGAATCTGGACGTCCATCAGCAGGCGCCGGTCGAACGGCGCGACGTATCCCGTGCCGGCGTCATCCTCGTCATACCGTCCGACGATCTGCTCGGTGCCCCGCTCGACGATGCGGACGATGCGCCCTTCGGCGCGCCGGTCGCGGACGTGCTCGACGCGCGCGAGCACGCGATCGCCGTGCACGGCCTCGTTGAGATTCGCGCCGGCGATGTAGATGTCGCCGCGGAACTCGTCCCCCGCGCGGTCGGGCGTGACGAACGCGAAGCCGCGAGGGGAGGTCGAAACCCGCCCGACGACCAGGTTCATGCGCTCGGGCAGGCCGAACCGTTTGGCGCGGCTCGTCTCGACCAGATCGCCCGAAGCGACCAGGGCGTTGAGCCGCCGCTTGAAGGCCGGCCGCTCCCCCTTCGGGATGCGGAGTTTCTGCAGCAGCTCCTGCACCGTCGCGGGGTGGTCGACTTTCTCGCGGATCAGCTTGAGAATCTGTTCGTTGGAGAGCATGAATGGCCAGTTTAGATCCCTTTTTCCAACCTCGGGCAGGATGGCCCGTCTATGGTGTGTGAGCGTGAGTGAGCTGACGCTGGACGGAGCGGGCATGAGGGCCGGGGTCGAGACCTTAGGGTCGATGCCCGAGACTGTCGCCGACCCCGAAACGGCCCGACTTGCCCGCCTGGCGCGGCACGGGGACCGCGA
>DATKDT010000071.1:0-19367 GCA_035512575.1 Vicinamibacterales bacterium
GAGGTCTACAACATCGGCGGCGGCAACGAAGTACGCAACGTCGACCTGACGCACCGCCTGCTCGAGCTGGTCGGCCGCGACCGCGACATGATCCAGCCGGTGGCCGACCGCGTGGGCCACGACCGCCGCTACGCGCTCGACACGGGCAAGCTGCGCGGCCTCGGCTGGGCGCCGGACGTGGCTTTCGAGGAAGGCCTCGCGGAGACCGTGCGCTGGTACCGCGAGAACGAATGGTGGTGGCGTCCCATCAAGGAACAGGACGAAGCCTTCCGCGCCTACTACGAAGCCCAGTACGGCAATCGATGATCCTCGTCACCGGCGCCACGGGGTTTGCCGGCAGCCACCTGCTCGACAGGCTTCCGCCTGACACGCGCGTCACCGCATGGGCGCGCCCCGGCGGTCGGCCGCCCCGCGAGCAGCCGCACGTGCAGTGGCACGCCGTGGACCTGCTCGATCGCGCGGCCGTCGCGCGCGCGATTGCGCAGACGCAGCCGCGGACGATCTATCACCTTGCCGGCGCCCCTCATGTCGGCTCGTCGTTCGACAACCCGGTGGAGCCGCTCGCCATCAACGCCCTGGGCACGCACTACCTGCTCGGCGCCGTCGACGCCCACGCGCGCGCCGCCCGCGTCGTCGTCGTGACATCCGCGATGATCTACCGCCGCTCGAACGAGCCGCACACGGAGGCGTCGCCCGCCGTGCCGTCGAGCCCGTACGGCCTGAGCAAGCTCGCGCAGGACCGGCTCGCGGCCCTTGCCGCCTCCGACGGCCTCGACATCGTGATCGCCCGGCCGTTCAACCACACGGGCGCGCGGCAGGATCCGTCGTTTTCGGTGCCGGGCTTCGCGCGGCAGATCGCGCGCATCGAAGCGGGCCTCGACGCGCCCGTGCTGCAGGTCGGCAACCTCGAGGCCGAGCGCGACATCACCGACGTGCGCGACGTCGTCGACGCCTACGCCGCGATTGCCGCGCGCGGAGAGGCCGGCACGGCGTACAACGTCTGCAGCGGCCGCGCCTGGCGCATCGGCGACCTGCTCGACATGCTGCTGCGGCAGACGCCCGTGCCGATCGGTGTGGAGGTCGACAGCACGCGGCTGCGGCCGGTGGAGCTGCCGCGGCTCGCCGGCGACAACTCCCGCCTGCGCGGGCTTGGCTGGGCGCCGCGGATCTCCGTCGAAGACATGCTGGCCGGCGTGCTCGAATACTGGAGGGCGCAGACGCCGCGATGAACGTCAGGCCATTTTCCGAGGGCCGGCGCCAGTTCCTGCACATGGCCATGGGCGGCTTCGCCCTGGCCCTGCGGTTCCTCACGTGGTGGCAGGCGGCCGCGCTTGCCGCGGCGGCACTGGCCTTCAACCTGTTCGTGCTGCCGCACATCGGCAAAGGCCTGTACCGGCCGAGCGACGCGCGCTTCGCGGCCGGCATCATCCTCTATCCGCTGGCGGTACTGGTGCTCGTGATGTGCTTTCCGCGGCGGCCCGACATCGTGGCCGCGGCGTGGGGGATCCTCGCGGCGGGTGACGGCATGGCCACGCTCGCCGGCCGCGCGATGCCGATTGCGCGGCTTCCCTGGAATCCCGACAAGTCATACGGCGGACTGCTGGCCTTCGTGCTGTGCGGCGGCGCCGCCGCGATCGCGCTGGCCATGTGGACGGCGCCGGCCGTGACGCCGGTGCCGGGCTTCATGTTCCTGGTGGCCGCGCCGCTCGCCGCCGCGATCGTCGCGGGCCTCGTCGAGACGATTCCGGTCGGCCTCGACGACAACCTGCGCGTGCCGGCGGCCGCCGCAATCGTGCTCGGCAGCGCCGCGGTGATCGATCCGGATCGCGCCCGTGCCGTTGCCCTCGGCGGCGCCGCGCTCGCCGTGCCGTTCGTCGCGAACGCGGCCGTTGCCGCCGCCGGCTGGCTCGCGCGCACCGTCACGCTGCCCGGCGCGCTGGCCGGCTTTCTGATCGGCGTGGTCGTATGGATTGGGACAGGCTGGCAGGGCTGGGTGCTGCTGTTTGCCGCCTTCGCGATTGCCGTCATCACGACGAAGCTGGGTGGCAAACGTAAAGCGCTGCTCGGGATCGCCGAGGAGCGCGGCGGGCGGCGCGGCGCCGGCAACGCGGTCGCGAACACGGGCGTCGCGGGCTGGATCGCCGGCATTGCGGCGCTGTCGATGTACAGAGAGCCGGCCATGGCCGCATTCGTCGCGGCGCTCGTCGCCGGCTCGAGCGACACGGTGTCGAGTGAGATTGGCAAAGCCTACGGCCGCCGCACGTGGCTGGTGACGACGTTGCGGCCAGTGGCGGCGGGGACGTCGGGGGCGGTGTCGTCGGAAGGCACGGCGGCGGGCGCGATCGCCGCGGTGCTGCTGGCGGCGCTGGCCGCCGCGCTTGGACTCGTGCCCTCGAGCCTGATCATTCCGATCGGCGTCGCGGCAGTCGTCGCGGCAATGGTCGAAAGCGTGCTGGGCTCGACGCTCGAGCCGCGCGGCCTGCTCAACAACGACCTGCTCAACTTCATCACCACGTCGGTCGCCGCGGTGCTCGGCGTGGCCGCGTGGCGCCTGTTCGCATGAAGGACTACGTTCAGCTCGCCCGCCCGTTCACGCTGATTGCTCCGGCGCTCGGCTTCTTCTCGGGCGCCGTCACGGCCATCGGCGCGTATCCGGCCGAGCCCTGGTCGATGCAGGTGCTCACGCCCGCGCTGATCGGCGCGCTGATGGCCGCCGTGCTCAACGCCGGCAGCAACGCGCTCAATCAGATTTACGACCTCGCGATCGATGCCGTGAACAAGCCCGCGCGACCGCTGCCGGGCGGACGGCTGTCGATCCGCCAGGCGTGGACCTTCACGTGGATCTGCTACGGCGCGGCCTTGTGGCTCGCGTGGATGGTGGCGCCAGGCGGGCGCCGCGAATGCTTCTGGATCGTGCTTGCCGCCGCCGTCCTGACGTTCGTCTATTCGGTGCCGCCCTTCCGCACGAAGCGCCATGGGCTCTGGGCCAACGTCACGATTGCCGTGCCGCGCGGCCTGCTGCTGAAAGTCGCGGGATGGTCGGCCGTGAAGACCGTCTTCGGCGTCGAGCCCTGGTTCATCGGCGGCATCTTCGGCCTCTTCCTGCTCGGCGCGTCGACGACGAAGGACTTTTCGGACATGGAGGGCGATCGGGCCGACGGCTGCCGTACGCTGCCGATCATCTACGGCGTGCGCCGCGCGGCATGGATGATCTCGCCGTCGTTCATCCTGCCGTTCATGCTGATCAACGTCGGCGTGCTCACCGGCATCCTCACCGGCAACGCGCTGCTGCTGCACGCGCTCGGCATCACGATGACGATGTATGGCGCCTACGTGCTCTACCTGATGCTGCGCCGCCCCGAGGAGCTGGCCGTCGACGCCAACCACGTCTCGTGGGCCCACATGTACCGCATGATGTTCGTCGCCCAGGTCGGCTTCGCGCTCGCGTACGTGCTCTAAAGAAGAAGGGCAAAGGGCACAGGGCAAAGGGCACAGGGACGCAAAGGGAAAAGGGAAAAGGGTAAGGGGAAAGGCCTTAGCCCTTCACCTTAGACCTGTTCCCTTTGCGTCATTTTGCCCTTTGCCCTCTGCCCTTTGCCCTTGGAAAGCACCCGCTGCGGGCGCGAGGCGTGCCGCGGCCGGGGCGGCAAGCCGGGTGAGCAGCGCCTTCCAGTAGTCCAGCGCGCCGAAGAACTCGCGCACGCGCACGCGCTCGTTGAGCCCGTGCGCGAACTGATCGCTGTCCCGGATGAAGACGCCCATGACGCCGTAGGTGGGAATGCCGGCGCTGCGCGTCTGCAGCCCGTCGGTGCCGTACGGCGCCATGTACGGAATTACTTTCGTGCCCGGGTAGCGCGCCTGCACGGCCTCGGTCACGGCCTCGACCACGTCCGGGCGCAGCGGCGACGCGGGACTCGCCATCGGCTCGCCAAGCGTCTTCATCTGCAGGCCGGGCACGGCCGCCGTCTTCTCGAGCACGGCCCGCACGTCCGCGACGTCGACGCCAGGGAAGATCCGGCAGTTGACCGTGGCCGTCGCCGACTGCGGCAGCGCGTTCTCGGCATGCCCTCCGCGCAGCATCGTCGCGACGCACGTGGTGCGCGTGATGCCGACGACTTCGGGCTGCGTCCACAGGACATCCGCCGCGGCCTCGTCTGCCGGGTTCTCCGCCAGCGCGGCCATCGCCTTCCCCACGTCGCCGGGCCTGATCGCCGCCATCGCTCTCAGATACAGACGCGTGGCGTCGTTCGTCATCACCGGAAAGCGGTGGGCCTCGATCCGCTTCAGCGCGCCCGCGAGCTCGTAGATCGCGTTGTCGACGCGCGGCGTGGAGCTGTGTCCGCCGGGATTGGTGACGGTGAGCTCGAACGTCGCATAGGTCTTCTCGGCGGTCTGCAGAAAGAACGCGACGGGCTCGCCCTGCTCGTCGAGCACCCCGCCTCCGCCATCGTCGTTCAGCGCGAACTCGGCGTCGGTTAGCGCACGATGCGTGGTCACCATCGCGCGCGTCGACGTCATCCCCGTCTCCTCGTCTCCGGTGAACATGATGATGAGATCGCGGACAGGCACGAAGCCCTCGGCCTTGAGACGCAGGAACGTCGAGGTCAGCGACGCGACGCCGAACTTGTCGTCGAGCGTCCCGCGCCCGAAGAAGTACCCGTTCTCCTCGATGAGCGTGAAGGGATCGCGCTCCCAGTCCGCGGGCAGTGCGTCGACGACGTCCATGTGGGCCATGAGGAGGATGGGCCGCCGGCCCGACGACCCGTCGCCGCGATAGCGCACGACGAGACCGGCAATCGCCTCGCCGGACGCCGACGTGAGCGGCAGCACGTGCACGTCCTCCGCGTCGAAACCGCCCTGCCGGAATTCGTCCGCGAGGTACGTCGCCAGCGCCGGCACCTGCCCGTGGCCGGCAGCGGAGCGAAACCCGACGATCGTCCGGTAGATCTCGAGCGCCTTGCGTTGATGGGGCTGTGTGTAGTCGGCGCTCGCATCCTGCGCTGACGGAGCTGTTTGGAAGACGCCAAGCGAGACGAGACACAGAGCCGCTGCCGGGATGAGTGTGCGCATGTGGCCACCAGCTTACAGCCTGCCGAGCAGCGCCCCCAGGCGCGCCTCGGCCTCCGCGCGCGTGATGAACATCGGCTGAAACCAGGCGCCCGGCGATCCGACCAGCGGCCCGAAGGGCACGAAGCCCAGGCTGCGGTACATCTTCAACTGCCCGGTCGTTCCGGAAATCACCGCCAGATCGAAGCCTTCGGCGCTCGCGTGCCGCCAGAGGCACTGGAACAGGCGCGCCAGCACCCGCCCGTGCCGCTCCGCTCTGGCAATCGTCAGCAGGCGCAGCTCGCACGGCCGGCTCGCCTCGGGCAGGTACGTGTCGAGGCCGGGCAGCTTCTGGTCGAGCGAGAACGGCCGCGTGCCGCGGACGGCCAACATGCCGATGACCTCCTCGCCGCGGAGCGCGATGCAATAGGTGTTGTCGTCGTGGAAGCGATCGACGAGCCGGCCGGAGGCCTGCGGCGCGTGCTGTGGGATTTCCTCGGCGAACGCCTGGTGATTGAGGCGATGAATCGCCCGGAATTCCCAGTCTTCCGTGGCGACTTTGACGCGCAGGCCGGCTTCGCCGGCGCTCACAACACGCGATCGGCGGACTCGCCGAGACGTTCCTTGGGGATATCAAGCTGGTCGACCACGAAGCCTCCTTGGTCGAATCGAGCTCGGCTCTGGATCAGGCCAGGCGCCTCAGCAGCCCTGCGGCCAGCGCCGCGCGCCGCGGCAGCATGGCCGTGACGATGTGCTCGTCGATGGCGTGGGCGCCGCCGCCAATCGCCCCGAGCCCGTCGAGCGTTGGGACGCCAAGCGCGCCGGTGAAGTTCCCGTCCGACGCGCCGCCCGTCGCGCCCTCGCCAAGATCGAAGCCGAGCTCGCGCGCGACGTCGCGCGCCGTCCCGTACAGGGCCGCCACGCCTTCGGTGCGCTCGAACGGCGGCCGGTTGATGGCGCCGCTCACGCGTACCTGGATGCGCGGATCCTCGACGGCCAGCGCCTGCAGCGCGCGCGTGACGGCCGGCGCGTCTTCGGCACGCGCGACGCGCACGTCGACTTCGGCCTCGGCCGTCTCGGCCACCACGTTCGAGCGCGTGCCGCCGCGGATGACGCCGGCGTTCACCGAAATGCCGCGCGGAAGATCGTTCAGCGCCTCGAGCGACGTGATCACGCGCGCCAGGGCATGCACGGCGCTGGCGCCCGCGTCGGGATCGATGCCCGAATGCGACGACACGCCCGTCACCGTCACGACGAAGTGGCCGACCCCCTTGCGCGCGGTCTTGACCTCGCCGTTCGACAGGCCGGGCTCGAAGACGAGCACCGCCTTCGACGCCTGCGCCTCGCGCTCGATCAGCGCGCGCGACGTCGCGCTGCCGGTTTCCTCGTCGCTCGTCCACAGGCACACGACTTCGAGCCCGCCGGGCCAACCCGCATGCCTGAGCGCGCGAATGGCCTGCAGCGCAATCGCCAGGCCGCCCTTCATGTCGAAGATGCCGGGGCCGGACAGGGTTCCGCCCTTCTCGGTCAGGGGCATTCTCTCGATCGTGCCGGCATCCCAAACAGTGTCGAAGTGACCTATCAGCAGCACGCGCGCGGGACCGGAGCCGAACACGCCCCGCACGTGATTGCCGGCCTCCGGCTGCTCGATGATGTCGACGCGGCCGCCCATCTCGCGCATGAGCTCGGCGACGCGCGCCCCGCACGCATCCACCGCGCGCTTGTCTGGTGTCGGCGACTCGATCCGCACGAGCGACTCGATGGCGGCGCGCAGCCACGGCTGCTCGTTTTCACAGAAGGTTAGAAGGTCCCGCATGGCCTCTCTATAATAGGAGGGTGTTGAAAAGCGCCGCACTTGCCGTCGTCGCGCTCGCGTTCTCGGCCACGGTGGCCGCGCACGCCTTCGCCCCGGCTTCGGCGCGCAGGCAGGATCCGCCGCGCCCGCGCCCGTTTCCAGGCGCCACGCCGCCCCCCGCGCAAACGACGCCGGCCGATGCCGACCCGGCCCTGGGGGTGCCCATGTATCCGGGCGCCGTCCTGCTCTCCAGGTACGAAACCGGGCCCGGGCAGCAGATGTTCCTCTACGGCACGAGCTCCGGCTACACCAACGTCGTCGAGTATTACCGCGGCGTGCTGAAGGACCGCGGGCGGCAGCTGTTCGGCGGGCCGATGCATCAATTCGATCTCGGGCGGTACCGCCGCGAGACGATGATGCTGCAGCCGGCGTTGACGGTGAAGGACTTCACCTGGAACGGCCGCGAGGGCTACCTTCACGTGACCGGGCGGCAGATCGTGAAGTACCCGACCGTCATTCAGGTCGTGCCTGCCGGACCGGAGCGCTAGCGCTCGCTGGCTCGCTGGCTCGGACGCGCCAGTTGCTCGGGGCGGTGTCCGGTATTCCTCAGCGCCGGCGGGGCGAGTCGCGCCAAAGAGCGGTCGCTCCGATGTCCTTTTAACGCCGACGCTGACGAACACCGGACACCGCCCCTGCGCGCGGGCGCGGCCGGAGGCGCGGTGTTTGCGACGCCCGACTTCGGGGGCCAGGCTACTCGCCCTTGACGTAGACTTCGCCGCCCTTTTCGCGGAACTCCCTCGACTTCTCGTCCATCCCTTCAGCCGCCATCTCGCGCAGCTGCTGCGTCAGCTCCATCGAACAGAACTTCGGCCCGCACATCGAGCAGAAGTGCGCGACCTTGGCACCTTCGGCCGGCAGCGTCTGGTCGTGGAACGAGAGCGCCGTGACGGGGTCGAGCGACAGGTTGAACTGGTCGCGCCACCGGAACTCGAACCGCGCACGCGACAGCGCATCGTCTCGCGACTGCGCGCGGGGATGCCCCTTGGCGAGATCGGCGGCATGCGCCGCGATCTTGTAGGTGATGACGCCGGCCTTCACATCGTCTCTGTTCGGCAGGCCGAGGTGTTCCTTCGGCGTTACGTAGCAGAGCATCGCCGTGCCGTACCAGCCGATCATCGCGGCGCCGATGGCCGACGTGATGTGGTCGTAGCCGGGCGCGATGTCGGTGGTGAGCGGGCCGAGCGTGTAGAACGGCGCCTCGTCGCACCACTCGAGCTGCTTCTCCATGTTCTCGCGAATCAGGTGCATGGGCACGTGGCCGGGGCCTTCGTTCATCACCTGGACGTCGTACTCCCACGCGATGCGCGTCAGCTCGCCCTGCGTCTTCAGCTCCGCGAACTGTGCCTCGTCATTCGCGTCGGCAATCGACCCGGGACGCAGCCCGTCGCCGAGCGAGAACGACCCGTCGTAGGCGCGCATGATCTCGCAGATCTCGCGGAAGCGCGTGTAAAGGAAGCTCTCCTTGTGGTGCGCGAGGCACCACTTCGCCATGATCGAGCCGCCGCGCGAAACGATGCCGGTGACGCGCTTCGCGGTCATGGGGATATAGCGCAGCAGCACGCCGGCGTGCACGGTGAAGTAGTCGACGCCCTGCTCGGCCTGCTCGACGAGCGTGTCGCGATAGATCTCCCAGGTGAGATCCTCGGGCCGGCCGCCGGCCTTCTCGAGCGCCTGATAGATCGGCACCGTGCCGATCGGCACCGGACTGTTGCGCAGGATCCACTCGCGCGTCTCGTGGATGTCCTTGCCGGTCGACAGATCCATCACCGTGTCGGCGCCCCAGAGCGTCGCCCAGCGCAGCTTGTCGACTTCCTCTTCGATCGACGACGACACAGCGGAGTTGCCGATGTTTGCGTTGATCTTCACGTGGAAGTGGCGGCCGATGATCATCGGCTCGAGCTCGGGATGGTTGATGTTGGCCGGAATGATGGCGCGGCCGCGCGCGACCTCGTCGCGCACGAATTCCGGCTGCAGCCCTTCGCGGATTGCGATGAAGCGCATCTCCGGCGTGATCTCGCTCTTGCGCGCGAAGTGCAGCTGCGTCGGGGCTGTGGCGCCGCGCCGCGCCGCAATCCAGCCGGCGCGCAGTTTCGGCAGGCCTCCGCGGATGTCATGGCCCCTCGGCCCGCTCGTGTCGTAGACGCGCAGGGGCGATTCGCCGCCGCCGACGGCAATCTCGCGCATCGGCACCCGCACGCCGTCCTGTTCCACATACACTTTGGTGGAATTTGGAAAGGCCGACTCGAAGTCAGCCTCGGTGAGGGGAACGTATGGTGCTGCCGGCATGACAGGGATCGTAGCTTGTTAAGACGAAAGACTGAAGATGGAAGACGAAAGACAAGGGCCCTCGTGCTGGTGGCGGCGCTGTCGCTCGTCTGGCCGGGCGCAGCCATGGGGCAGCAGCCGGCTGTCGAGGTCGCGGCCGGCGTCGAGCGGCTGGCCTATCGATACCGGTTCGACAACGACTCCAGCTTCGACACGCCGTTTCTCGTGCCGCATTTCTTCGAACAGCGGTACGAGCGCACCGCGCCTCAGCTCGCCCTGCGCGCCCGCTACCGCCTGCTGTCGCACACGATGCGCACCGCCGTGTCGTTCACGCCGGAATCGGACGCGTTCGGATCCGACTTCGACACGTTCTTCCAGCCTGGCGGCGACATCGCGAAGAGCGGGACGGCCGGCGATGTCCGGCTCGCGACCGTGCGGCTCGATCACGCCATCGGCGTCTTCGCCCGCCAGGACGTCGAGATCGCCCTCGTCATGGGCTGGCAGCGGGATCGCGCCGATTTTCTTCCCGCGGATCGCGTCGTGACGCACACCGAGCCGCCCTCGGAGACGCGCGAGTTCATCACCGATCGCGAGCGGACGGTGTCGCAGACGTTCGAAGTGGGCGCCGAAGGCGTAGTGCGCGCGGGCGTTGGCACGCGCTGGCAGGTCGAAGCCGTCGCGCGCCTCTACCCGTCGGTGCGCGCGCGGCTGCTCGTGCAGCTGCCAGACAAATATCCCGGGCGCGACATCGTCTTCACGGCCGCGGCGTGGAGCGGCAGCGGACGCGTCTCGCTGACGCGGCTGTTCCGCAGGGCCGAAGCAGGCGCCTGGGTCAGCATCGAGCAGGGCGGATCCTATCGCCGCAGCGCGGAATTCGATCGCAACGCGGCCGCCGCCGGACTCCTCATCGCGTTCGGATCTCGCCCGTAAGCAGGTTCATCGGGCCGAACGTCGGCGTGCCGAACTGGCCCGCGTCGACGCCGACCGTGCCGTTCAGCCGATAGGCGAGCGGATCGCCGGTGACCGCGCGGCGGATGGCGTCGGCCAGGCCCGGGATGTCGGAGAAGCTCACGCGCAGGTCGAGCGGAATCACGGTTTCGCCCCGCGCCGTCAATGGCAGGCCCAGTGGGAAGTCGGCGTCGGCCGCGCGGCTGCCCTCCAGAAAGAGGGTGCCTTGCAGCCGGCTCAGCGTGAGGCCGAACGCGTTCGGGTTCTCGACGCGCGTCCAGAGCCGGATCGCCGCGCCGCCAAGCGGTGCCTCGAAGCTCGGCCCGAGCAGCCGGATCTCGGCGCGCTGCCCCTCGGCCTCCGAGAACCGCGGCGCCTGCACCAGCCCGCGCAGACCCTCCAGCGCGGCGCACCCGGCCTGCCCCATCGCCAGGGTCAAAACCAACACTCCAAATACCGCGCGATGCATGAGCTTCCTCCGCGCCGGAAGACTGCAGGATCGCTGCCGGGCTCTGGCCGCGCGAAAGGGCGCTCGGGCAAGTCCGTCGCCGCGCCGCGGAGCTCGGGGGGCGGATTGTAAATGGTAAATCGATCCGAACCCGAAGCACGGCGCCGCGCCGGACCTGCCCGAGCTCTCAGCGCGGCCGCTGATTGCATGCGCAGGTGCGGTGTCCGGCGTTCTGCCGCGACGGCGTTAAAAAGAGAGCGGAGGGACCGCTCTTTGGCCCGACTCGCCCCGCCGGCGCGGCGGAATGCCGGACATCGCACCGGAGCACGAACATGCGCGGCCGAGCGCCCTTTCGCGCGGCCGGGGGCGCGGCCGTCAGGACAGCCGGCGCAGCACGAAGCACTTCAGGTAGTAGGTCTCGGGGACGCCGAGCAGGACGGGATGGTCGCGGCTCTGCATGCGCTTTTCGACGACGGTGACGTCGGCATGCGCGTCGATGGCGGCGTCGAGGACGACCGAGCCGAAGGCGCCCTCATCGACGTTGTACGAACAGCTGCACGTGACGAGATAGCCGCCGGGGTTGAGCAGCTTCAGGGCGCGCAGGTTGATTTCTTTGTAGCCCGAAAGCGCTTTCGGCACCGACGCGCGGTTCTTCGCGAACGCCGGCGGATCGAGCACGACCAGATCGAAGCGCTCGCCCGCGCGCTCGAAGTCGCGCAGCTCGTCGAAGACGTTGACGGCCGACGCGCGCACGTTCGCGATGCCGTTGCGCGCCGCGTGCGCGTTGATGCGCTCGACGGCCGGCTCCGAGATGTCGAGCGCGATCACCTCATCCGCCCGCGCCGCGGCGGCCAGCGCGAAGCCGCCCTGATAGCTGAAGCAGTCGAGCACGCGCCCGCGGGCGTATCCCGCCGCCGCTTCGTGATTCTCGCGCTGATCCAGGAACAGGCCTGTCTTCTGCCCGTGCCGCAGGTCGACGTCCATCTCGACGCGCCCCTCGCGCACGATCAGGCTCTCCGGCACATCGCCGTGCACGGCCTCGACGACGCGCGGCAAGCCTTCGAGATCGCGGACCTTCGGATCGTTGCGCGCCAGGATGCCGCGCGGCGACGTCAGCTCCACCAGCGCCGCCACGATCTCGTCCTGCAGGCGGGCCATGCCCTGCGACAGCGTCTGGATCACCAGCACATCGTCATAGCGATCGACGATGAGCGACGGAAGGAGGTCGCCCTCGCCGTGGACGAGGCGGAACGCGGAGGCGTCGATGCCCAGCGTCTCGCGGTAGGCCACAGCCGCGCGCAGCCGGTCGCGCAGCCAGGTGGCGGACAGGGGGCGATCGCCGCGCGCGATCATCCGCAGCGTGATCAGGGACCGATCGCTGAAGAGCGCATGCCCCAGCGGACGCCCATTGGACGCCTTGACGGCCACGACGTCGCCGGCGGCTGCGTCCACGTCAGCCACGTCGCTGCGATAGATCCAGGGGTGGCCATAGTGGATGCGTTCTTCGGCGCGGCGCGAGACGGTGGCGGTCGGCATGAACCTCTATAGTACAATCGCCCGTCTATGCGCATCGCGATCGGTGCCGATCACGCTGGTGTCGCGCTCAAGGAACACGTCAAGCAGGTGCTCAAGTCGCGCGGCATCACATTCGAGGATGTCGGCACGCTGACCACCGAGTCGGTGGACTATCCCGACTTCGCGGAAACCGTCGGACGCAAAGTCGCGTCGGGCGAGTTCGATCGCGGCATCCTGACGTGCGGCAGCGGCATTGGAATGGCCATCGCCGCCAACAAAGTGGCCGGCATCCGGGCCGCGTCCGTCCAGGACGAGGACTCGGCGCGCCTGAGCCGCGAGCACAACGACATCAACGTCCTGGCGCTCGGCGAGCGACAGACCGACCCCAACACCGCCCGCCGCATCGTCGAGCTCTTTCTCGACACGCCGTTTTCGGGCGGCCGGCATCAGCGGCGCGTCGATAAGATAAACGCTCTCGATAGAAAGACATGAACGCATTGCCCCGCTGGCGAACGCTCGCCGACACCGACCCCGACATCGCCAGGGCCATTGCCGAGGAGCGCACGCGGCAGAACGACGGCCTCGAGCTCATCGCGTCGGAAAACTTCGTGAGCCAGGCGGTCATGGAAGCCCAGGGCTCGGTGATGACGAACAAGTACGCCGAGGGCTATCCGGGCAAGCGGTACTACGGGGGCTGCGAGTTCGTCGACGTGGCCGAGACGCTGGCGATCGATCGCGCAAAGCAGCTGTTCGGCGCCGAGCATGCCAACGTGCAGCCGCACTCGGGCGCGCAGGCGAACATGGCCGTCTACATGACGCTGCTCAAGCCGGGCGACACGGTGCTGGGCATGAACCTGGCGCACGGCGGCCACCTGACGCACGGCCATCCGCTCAACTTCTCGGGCAAGCTGTACACGATCGTCCCGTACGGCGTGCGCGCCGATGACGAGCGGCTCGACTACGACGAGCTGTCGCGGCTGGCCGACGAGCACAAGCCGAAGATGATCATGGTGGGCGCGAGCGCGTATCCGCGGACGATCGAGTTCGAGCGCATCGCCGAGGTGGCGCGCCGGGTCGGCGCGCCGATGGTGGTCGACATGGCGCACATCGCCGGCCTCGTGGCCGCCGGCATCCATCCGAACCCCGTGCCGCACGCCGAGTTCGTCACGACGACCACGCACAAGACGCTGCGCGGGCCGCGCGGCGGCCTCGTGCTGTGCCAGGCCAAGTACGCGAAGGACCTCGACCGCGTCGTGTTCCCCGGCATCCAGGGCGGTCCGCTCATGCACGTGATTGCGGCCAAGGCCGTGTGCTTCAAGGAGGCGCTCGAGCCGACGTTCGGCGCCTACCAGAAGCAGATTGTCGCCAACGCGAAGCGGCTGGCGAAGAATCTCGCGGACGCCGGCTTCCGGATCGTCAGCGGCGGCACCGACAATCACCTGATGCTGGTCGACGTCTTCTCGAAGGGCATCACCGGCAAGGCGGCCGAAGCCGCGCTCAACAGCGCGGCCATCACGGTCAACAAGAACGCGATTCCGTTCGACAAGAATCCGCCCATGACGGCCAGCGGCATCCGCATCGGCACGCCGGCGGTCACGTCGCGCGGGATGGGCGAAGCGGAGATGGACGTCATCGCGGATCTGATCGCGCGCGTCCTCGCGGCGCCTGACGATGGGCAGGTGATTGCGGCGGTGAAAGTGGAAGTCGAAGCGCTGTGCCGGAAGTTCCCGCTCTACCCGGCAGCCTGAGCGAACTGGTCGCGCTCGTCTTTGCTGACGAGGGCGCGCTGTCGTCGTCCATGCACGGCTTCGAGCCGCGCGACGGCCAGCGCCGCATGGCGGCCGCGCTTGCCGAGACCATCACGAGCAACGGCACGCTGCTGGTGGAAGCCGGCACCGGCACCGGCAAGACGCTGGCGTATCTGATTCCCGCGCTCCTCAGCGGACGGCGCGTGCTGATCTCCACCGGCACGAAGACGCTGCAGGAGCAGATTCTTTCCAAGGACATTCCGGCGGTCGAGGCGGCGATCGGGCGCCCCGTGCGCGCGACCGTCATGAAGGGCCGGTCGAACTATCTGTGCCTGCACCGGCTCGAGAATGCGAAGGCGGGGACGTTCAAGACGCTGGCGGACGTGTCGGCGTATCGCATCATCGACGCGTGGGCGGAGGAGACAGAGACGGGCGACCGCGCCGAGATACGCGATCTTCCGGACGACACGCCGGTGTGGAGCGAGCTGACGGCGACGACCGAGCAGTGCCTGGGATCGGAGTGCCCGAAGTTCGGCGACTGCTTCGTGATGAAGATGCGGCAGCGCGCGGCCGAATCGGAGCTGGTGATCGTCAACCACCACCTGCTGTGCGCCGACGGAGCGGTGCGCCAGAGCGGGTTCGCGGAAGTCATCCCCGAGACGGACGTCATCGTGATCGACGAGGCGCACCAGCTCGAGGACGTCGCGACGCAGTACTTCGGCTTCGGCATCAGCCACGACCGCTTCGACACGATGGCGCGCGACGCGGAGCGTGCGGCGGCCGTGCCTGGCGCCGATGCGGATCGCACGGCCGATATCAAGCGCGACGGCGAGCGCCTGCGCGATGCCTCGCGCGCGTTCTTCGCCGCGCTCCACGCCTCGGCGTTCCGGCTGGGCGCGCCGGGATCGAGCGAGCGCGTGCGCTTCACCGAAGAGCACGCGGCAGCGATTGCGGGCGAGGTCGCGGCGCTCAAGGCCGCGCTCGAATCGCTGGAGGGCACGATCGCGCTTGCGAAAGACGCGTCGGAGGAGCTGCTGGCGGTGGCCCGCCGCGCGGATCATGCCCGCGGCGATACCGCTTTGCTCACCCACGCTGACGATCCGGCCTTCGTCTTCTTCGTCGAGATGCGCGGGCGCCATGCGTCGCTGCGCGCGGCGCCCATCGACGTGTCGACCATCGTCCGCACGCTGCTGCTCGAGCGCGCGCAGGCGACGGTGCTGACGTCAGCCACGCTGGCGGTCGAAGGGAAATTCTCGTACGTGCGCGGCCGGCTCGGCATCCAGGAAGCCGAGGAGCTGCGTCTGCCGTCGGAATTCGATTACCGCGATCAGGCCATCATCTATCTGCCGCGCAGGATGCCGGATCCGCGCTCGCCGGAGTACGGCGACGCCGCGGCGCGCGAGATGTTCGCGCTGATGCGCCGCACGGAAGGGCGCGGATTTCTGCTCTTTACCAGCTATGCCGCCATGCGGCACGCCTACGGCTTGATCTCGCCGCATGCCGAGTGGCCGCTGCTGATGCAGGGCGACGCGCCGCGCTCGGTGCTGCTCGACAGCTTCCGCCGCACGCCGCACGCGGTGCTCTTCGCCACCGCCAGCTTCTGGCAGGGCGTCGATGTCCCCGGCGACGCGCTCTCCTGCGTCGTCATCGACAAGCTGCCGTTCGCCTCGCCCGGCGATCCAATCACCGCGGCGCGCCTTGATGCCATCACCGCCGCCGGCGGCTCGCCGTTCGACGACTATCAGGTGCCGCTGGCGACGCTCACGCTGCTGCAGGGGATGGGACGCCTGATCCGCTCGCGCCAGGATCGCGGCGTGCTGGCGATTCTCGATCCGCGCCTTCGCACGAAGGGCTACGGCCGCCGCTTCCTCGCGTCCTTCCCGCCCGCGCCCATCACGCACGACCTCGCACTGGTCGAGCGGTTCCTGGCGGCTTGAAGCGGCCCGCACCGCAGCGCGCCTGGCAGAAACTGCGACCCGGCCCTGTTGAAAACCTGTGCAAACTGGTCCCGGGACCAGTTTCCACAATTCATCCACAGATGCCGGAAGGCGGCGCTGAGGTTTCTACAGCGCGGTTGGTGGACCGCTACAGATTCCTGAGCGCGAGGACTTCGCGGGCAGGCGTACGGTCGCCGGTGCAGCTGATGCGGCGCGGCGCGTCGAGGAACTTCAGGTTGTAGCCAAGGTCGCGATAGAGCTCGAGGATCCGCAGCGTGGCCTGGTTCGAGAGTATGACGGGACCCGAATGCTGCGCCAGCCACTCCGCGGCGCGCACCTGCTCCTCCCAGGGGAATCCGCCCTTGGAGTACTGCGTGAACTCGACGTCGTAGGGAGGGTCCGCGTAGACAAAGTCATCCGCGTCGAGCGCAAGATCCGCGAAATGCGCGCTCGTGAAATCCCAGCCCGCGAAGGCCGTCTTGTACTCCAGGAAATCCGTGCGGTAGTTGATGGACTTGTACCGCCCGAAAGGCACGTTGAATCCGCCGCTCTTGTTGAATCGGCAAAGACCGTTATAGCCGGTGCGATTGAGGTAATAGAAGAGCGCCGCGGCTTCCGCGGTCTCTGCCTCTCCCTCGGCCAACAGCTCGTTGAACCGGCGGCGATGCGTGTAGTACCTCGCCTCGGCGTTGGCCATCGCCAGCGTGACAACGAGACCGCGCCCGAGCCACCGATAGAAGTTAATCAGATGCGGATTGATGTCGTTGAGGTGCGCGCGCCGCGGCCGCAGCGCCAGCGCGACCGCGAGGCCACCGCAGAACGGCTCGACGAGCCGCCGGTGCGATTCCCCGTTCCAGTGCTGCAGCAGGTGCTGCACCTGCCAGCGCTTGCCGCCGGCCCATTTCAGAGGCGGTTTCAAGGCGGCTGGTCCGGAACCCGGGACGTGTCGCGCGCGCGGCGTGGTAGCTCTCTGCGGCATCCGGGTTTCGAGAGTGTAGCACCCGGGATCCGCCGTCGCGCGCTCTCGCGTCCGCCTGAGCTCGGCGCGAATGCTAAACTGGAAGCACCCAGTACCAGCTTTTTGGAGGATTGCATGATTCCCGATCGATTCCGCCGCGCTACCCGTGTCGCCGCCGGCGTGCTGTTCGCCCTGGCGATCGCCGCGACGGCCTCGGCCCAAAGCGGGCAGATCCGCGGCAAGGTCGTCGACGCCGAAGGCAAGCCGGTGGCCGATGCGAAGGTGGTCATCGACTACAAGGGCAACATCACGCGCGTCACCGAAACGAAGACGAACCGCCAGGGCTCGTTCATGCAGGTCGGGCTGCAGTCGGGCCCGTACGAGGTCACCGTCGAAAAGGGCGACCTCAAGCAGATGCAGCCCGCGAGAGTCAGCGTTGGCAACACCACCGAGCTCGAGTTCGCGCTCGTCCCCGGCGGCACCGGCCCCACGACGCCCGATGACGCGAAGCGGCTGGCGGAGTTCCGGAAGGAGCTCGAAGGCAAGTACGTCGCGGCCGTCGCGCTCATCGAGGCCGGCAACCATGACGAGGGCATCGCCGGGCTCAACGCGCTGATCGCCGAAACCGGCGGGTGCGCCGTCTGCGAGGCGAAGATCGGCGAGGCGCTCTGGAAGAAGGGCGACGAGGCCGGCGCCGAGGCGGCGTTCAAGAAGGCCATCGCCGTCGATCCGAAGCAGCCCGACGCGTACGCGGCGCTCGCGAGCCTCTACAACAAGCAGCAGAAGTTCGACGAGGCCGCCGAGATGAGCAAGAAGGCCAGCGAGCTGTCGGCGCCGACCGCCGAAGGCGGCGGCAACGCGTCGGTCGTCTTCAACCAGGGCATCATCTTCTGGAACCAGAGCAAGATCCCCGAGGCGAAGGCGCAGTTCGAACAGGCGATCAAGATCGACGCGAAGTTCGCCGACGCGCACTACTGGCTCGGCATGGCGCTGCTCAACGAGGGCAATCTGACCGAGGCGGTGGGGTCGTTCGAGAAGTACCTGAGTCTCGCGCCCGACGGGCAGCACGCCGCCACGGCGAAGGGAATTCTCGCGTCAATCAAGAAGTGATTGCCGCAAACCTCCAGGACGTGCGCCGCCGCATCGACGCGGCGGCGCAGCGCTCCGGCCGTCCCGCCTCCAGCATCCGCCTCATCGCCGTCTCGAAGACCTTCAGCGCCGACCACGTGCGCGAGGCGCACGCCGCCGGGCAGATCGACTTCGGTGAAAACAAGGTCCAGGAAGGCCTGGCGAAAGCGGCCGAGCTGGCCGGCAGCGGCATCCGCTGGCACCTGATCGGCCACCTGCAGTCGAACAAGGCAAAGAAAGCCCCGGCCGTCTTCTCGGCCATCCATTCGGTCGACAGCGTGGAGCTGCTGCAGCGCATCGACGCCGCGGCGGCCGAGGCCGGCGCCGCCCCCGAAATCCTGATCCAGGCCGATCTGGCGCGCGAGGCCACCAAGTTCGGCGCCTATGCGGCCGACATCCCTGCCATCGCCGAGGCGGCCCTCGCCTGCCGGGCCGCCCGCCTCACGGGACTGATGCTCGTGCCGCCTTGGTCCGAAAACCCTGAAGACGTCCGGCCGTGGTTCCGCCAGCTGCGGGAGCTGCGGGACGGACTCGTCGCCGGCGGCGTGCCGGCGGCCTCGCTGGCCGAGCTGTCGATGGGCATGAGCCACGACTTCGAGGCGGCCATCGAGGAGGGGTCGACCATCGTGCGGGTAGGCACGGCGATCTTCGGACGGCGCGCGAAACCGCCGGCCGCTTGATTTCCCGGGCGGAAGCGGCCAGACTACGGCTTCCCCCCGCAGCTCCTCCCCGCCCGAGGTCATTTCAATGGGCAGGTATATGGAAGACACAAGCACCGAACGCGGCCAGTTCGAGCGCCGCATGCGCATCACGCCGCTCGACGTGCGGCAGCAGCGCTTCAAGTCCGCCATGCGCGGATTCGACCGCACGGAAGTCGTCGCCTTCCTCACCGAAGCGGCTGACGACTACGAGCTGGTGGTCCGCGAGAACGACCGGCTGCGAAGCGACCTGGCGCGGCTGGAAGGGCTGCTCGCCGAGCACCGCTCGCGTGAGGCCAGCCTGCGCGACACGCTCGTCACCGCGCAGCAGCTCTCCGCGCAGGTGCGCGAGCAGGGCCAGAAGGAGGCCAAGCTGATCGTCGACGAGGCGCAGAAGCGCTCGGCGCTGCTGCTCGAGCGCGCGCAGAGCCGCCTGCAGTCCATCGAGCGCGACATCAGCGAGCTGCACCTGCGCCGCCGCGACACCGAGGGCTCGCTCGAGGCGTCGATCCAGGCGCTGTACCGCGCGCTCGAGTTCGTGCGCGAGCAGGGCCACGCCCGCGAAGCCGCCGACGAGAAGATCCTGCTCCATCGGCCGCGCCCGGAGCGTCCGGACGAGACGGCGAACGAACCGCAGGAGCGCGCCGCCGAGGCGCAGAGCTGAACAACTCATCGACTCCCGTCGAGGCCCGCTTCGACATCCGCGTCACGCCGCGCGCCAGCCGCACCATGATTGCCGGCTGGCGCGACGGCGTCCTTCTCATCAAGGTCACCGCCCCACCCGTCGACAGCGCCGCCAACGCCGCCGTCATCGATCTGCT
>DATKDT010000072.1:0-13510 GCA_035512575.1 Vicinamibacterales bacterium
GCGAAATAGATCGTCGAGCCGTCATGCGACCACAGCGGTGTCGCATTCTGCCCGTTGAAGGTCGCGCGCGTCAGCCGCTTTCGATCGAAGTCGTAAATCCAGATGTCACGGCCCCCGCCGGCGATCACCGACAGAGCAACCCGGCGGCCGTCGGGCGAGAGCGCAGGGTCGGTGTAGGCGCCCGGCGGCAAGTCGAGATACTCGATCCTGCCGCCGGGAGCCACCCACGCCGGCCTCGTCAGCGTCTGATTGCCGGACGCCGGTAGAAAGGCCAGCGTTCCCCCCGGAGAGATATCGAAGTGCGACGCGCCAGTCGTCGCATCGCCCGAGACCCCTTGCAGCACGGGCACCGGCGAATCGCCGACCGTGAGGGTCTCAGGGTCGAACGTCACGGCGAACAGCGATCCGGCGCGGGCGAAGATCAGATGCCCGGTCGGCGAGTACCGGGCCATCTCCGCGCCGGCGATGAGCGTCTTGCGCTCCCCGGTGGCCAGCACCTGCGCGTCGATGCGCGCCGCGTAGTAATTGTCGGGACTGTCGAACGATCCCACCGTGAAGAGGATCGCCTTGCCGCCTGGCAAGAGCTCGGGCCACCGGTGCGTCCGCTCGACCTCCGGCACGGGCGTCGTGACGGCCTCCACCGGGCCGCCCGCAGCCGGCACGCGCACGACGCCGCTGACGGTCGTCGGCGTCATCAGCAGGGCGTCATCGAGCGGCCAGCTCAGCCCGCGCGGCGCATTGGCCTCGGCGAGCGTCGTGAGCGGCCCACCGGCAACAGGCATCTTCACCAGTTTGCTGCCGACGAAGAACGCGACCCAGCGGCCGTCCGGCGAGAACTCCGGGTGCGTCGCGCCTTCCGAGCCTTCGAGCACTCTGGCCTCGAAGTCGCTGCCGCTTCGGATGTAGACGCGATCGATGCCGCTCGCCGTCGCGGTGAACGCGACCGAACGGCCGTCGGGCGCAATCGAGATGGCCGGGTGATTGATCCCCCGCAGCGCGATCTCGCGCGGCGTCTCGAGGCTGACGTGCGTCATCGGCGCCCGTGGCGCCGGGGCGCGCGGCCACGCGATTGCCGCAAGCGCGACGATGGCCAGCACGGCCGCGACGGCCCAGGGCGCCAGAACGTGCGCGCGGCGGGCGCCGAACACCGAACGACCGGCCGGCGCATCCTCCCCTGCCGGCGCCGCGACCGCTTCCTCGATGAGGAACCGCGCCTCGCCCGCGTCCGCGAGCCGGCGCCGTCGATCGCGGTCGAGACACCGCCGCACCAGACGCGCGACGGTCGGCGGCGTGCCACTCGGCAGCGCGCCCCAGTCCGGATCACGCATGACGATTGCGGCGAGCACGTCCGTGACCGTCTCGCCGTCGAATGCCGCCTTCCCGGATAGCATTTCGTACAGCAGCGCGCCGAACGCCCACAGGTCGGCCGACCGATCGACGGTTTTGCCCTTGGCCTGTTCGGGCGACATGTACGCCGCCGTGCCGAGAATGACGCCCATGCGTGTCATGCCCGCGGGGCTCGTGATCGTCGGCGAGTTCATGAGATCGGCCGCCGCGTTCGCGCCTTCCGGCGCGAGCGCTTTGGCGAGACCGAAGTCGAGCACCTTCACGGTGCCGTCGTCGCGCACCTTGATGTTGGCCGGTTTCAGATCGCGATGGATGATGCCGCGCTCGTGCGCCGCATCGAGCGCGTCGATGATCTGCCGCGCGATGGCCATCGCCTCGGTCACCGGAATGGCGCCGCGGGCGATGCGCGCCGACAGATCCTCGCCCTCGACCAGCTCCATGACCAGCGCGGAAACTCTTCCCGGTTGAATATTCCCGGTCGCCTTGGCCGACTCGATCCCGTAGATCGCCGCGATGTTCGGATGATTGAGCGACGCGAGCGTCTTCGCTTCGCGCTCGAAGCGCGCCAGCCGCTCCGCGTCGGCGGCGAAGGCGGGCGGAAGGATCTTGATCGCGACGTCGCGATCGAGCCGCGTGTCGCGCGCGCGATACACCTCGCCCATGCCGCCCGCCCCGAGCTTGCCGCTGATCGTGTACGGGCCGACGGTCCCGCCGATCGTCATCGCGCGGCCTCACGCGTGAACTTCCACAGCGCGCTCCGGATGGCCATCCCCGAGCCGAGAACGCTGCCGTCGGCCGCCCAGGTGATCCAGTGGAAGTCCGTCGGATTGACGACCTCCATTCTCGTCAGCCGGCCGCTCCGGAGATCCAGCACGCCGGCGAACCAGTACCACGAATCCAGAACCGCAATGGGCAGCACGAGTCTGCCGTTGCGGACGGCACCCGGCATCAACGGCCTGGTGACCAGCCGGAGGTCGCCGGTGATTGTGATGGGCGCCGGTGTCCCGCCGGCCGGCGACATCCGCACCAGACGATACCGCTCCGCCTCGTCGAGCTTGACGATCAGATCGCCGGTCGCGGGATCGACGGTGAGCGAGTCGCCCGCCCCCAGCGTGCGCGCACTGCCGCCGTCGACCGGCATGGCGACGATCGATCCCTCCGATGAGGCGTACAGGGTCGCCCCGTCGGGTGACGCGCCGAGGCTGGTGACGTTGCCGGGCGCCTTGAGCCGCTTCAGGATGCGGCCGGAGTTCACGGCGACGATCGCGATCTCGGGCGCCGCGATCGGCCCGATCATCAACGCCGCGCGATCGCCGCCGACCGGCGTCATCGGGCCCCTGTTGTCCTCGCTGGTTTCGACGAGCCGCGCAGACTCTCGTCCGGGCCTCGCGATGAGCACGTGCGACGTCGTGCCGAGCCGTTCCGTGATCAGATAGCGTCCGTCCGGCAGGGCAACGGCGCCGCCAAACAGTGTCGGGCCGGTGACGAGCCGCTCGGCCTCGAGCCGATCTTCGTGGAATCGCACGACTTCCGCCGGGCGATCCCGAAGCGCGGCAAAGAGCGATCCGTCCGGGCTCACGTCGAGAAACGGCTCGGTGAAGAACCGGTGCGCCTCGCGCGCCTCGCCGCCGTCAACCGGCACGGCGAGCACGGAGAACGCGCTGCCGTCGCGCATCGCCACGAGAACCGACCGATTCGCCGCGTCGAACGCCATGGAGGCGACGTCACGCGACGGCAAATCGGGACCAAACCGTGTGAGGGCACCTGGGCCGAGCGACAGCAGATAGAGCTGTTCCGGCGAGGCGGCGTCGGACAGCGGGCGCCCGAAGATCGCCACGCGGTCGCCACCGATCGGCCGCACGAAGTTGCCATCGAAGGTCGAGCTCGAAAGCGCCGGCAGCGCTTCGAGCCGACCCGTGTCGGGATACAGACGGTGCAGCTGGAGCTGGCGGCTGTCGTTGGCCCGCAACAGCAGCAGGCTGCCGTCGGGCAGCGGCTCGGGACGACTCGCGTTCTCGATCACGAGCCGTTCCTCACCGCCGAGCGCGGGCACGCTGTAGATCCCCTGCGGCGTGTCCGTCATGCGGTCGTAGTAGATGCGTGAACCGTCGTGCGACCACGCGAGCGCATCCTGCAAGCCCTTCGAGCGATCGCTGGTCAGCACCGTCCAGCTGCCGGTGCCGGGTTTCATGACCGCGACCTGCGACTGGCCGTCGACCATCGCCGTGAACGCGAGCAGTTGCCCGTCGGGCGACACGCGCGGCTGCATCGCGATGGCCGGGCCGCCAAGCCGCTCACCTGTCCATCGCACGGGCGCCGCGTCGCGGCCCGTCCGCCACACGACGCCGCCCGCCGCACCCGCCGCCAGCGCCGCCACCACCGTCAGGACCACGGCCGCCGTCCAGCGCGGCGCGGGACTCGCCGCTGACGCCGGCGGCCCGGCGGCGTCCGGCGCGCCCGGCTCCGCGATCTCGAACCGCGCGTCGCCGATGTCGCGCAGGCGCTGCTTCGGGTCCTTCGCCAGACACCGCCGCAGCGTCGCGCGCACGGCGCGCGGCACGCCCGGAGGGAGCGCGTCCCAGTCCGGCTCGGTCTTGACGATGGCGGCAATGACGTCGGTGATGGTGTCGCCCTCGAACGGACGGCGGCCTGTGAGCATCTCGTAGAGCACGCAGCCGAACGCCCAGATGTCGGCGCGGCGGTCGACCGCCCTGCCTCGCGCCTGCTCCGGCGACATGTAGGCAGCCGTGCCGAGGATCATGCCCATTTGCGTCATCGGACTCGTGATCGTCGGCGAGTTCATGAGATCGGCGGAGCCGCCGGAGCTGGAGCCCCCGCCCGCCGGGTCCATCGCCTTCGCGAGGCCGAAGTCGAGCACTTTCACCGTGCCGTCGGCGCGGACCTTGATGTTCGCGGGCTTGAGGTCGCGATGGATGATGCCGCGCTCGTGCGCCGCGTCGAGCGCGTCGGCGATCTGCAGCGCGATCGGCAGCGCCTCGTCGACCGCCATGGGGCCGCGCGCGATGCGCGCCGAGAGATCCTCGCCGTCGACGAGCTCCATGACGAGCGCGATCGCGCCGTCCGACTCCTCGAGGCCGTGAATGTGCGCGATATGCGGATGATTGAGCGCAGCCAGGACTTCGGCCTCGCGCTGGAACCTCGCGAGCCGCTCGGGATCGCCCGCCACCGTCGCCGGCAGCACCTTCAGCGCGACGTCGCGCTTGAGCCGCGTATCGCGCGCGCGATAGACCTCGCCCATGCCGCCGGCGCCGATCGGCGCGACTATCTCATACGGACCGATTCGGGTGCCGCCCGCTAATGCCATGCGTCTCCGCTCGCTCTCACCCGCCGCTCCGCTGATCCAGCACCTGCAGCCAGTTCAGGAAGACTTCCAGACGTGTGATCGGCTCCCGTGTGCGCCTCACCGCCAGGAAGCGCCCATCCGGCCCTGCACCAATCACGGTGAGGTTGGGCAGATCCAGGACCTTCCGGGGCTCTCCGAACCGGCCGCCGGCATCGACCGGCGACGCCATCAGCGCGCCGCCGCCGGTGAAATACAGCGTGCGCCCGTCCATCGACCAGAAGGGATTGAGCCCGCCTTCCCGCGACACGGGCGCCGGCTGCTCCCCGTCCTTCTGCGGGAACGCCATGACCCAGATGTCGGCGCGCCCGAGCTGATTCGAGACATACGCGATGCGCGAGCCGTCAGGCGAGAACGCGGGCTGATCCTCTCGCGACGGCGCCGACGTCAGCCAGCGCGGCTCCATCGTCTTCGACGTCAGATCGATCACGCCGACGTCGGAGCCCAGCCGATCGAACGCCCCGCCGGGCACGTCGTCGGTGACCGCGAGCCACCGGCCGTCGCCCGACACGGAGTAGCCGCGGAACGCCCGCTTCATCGGCGGGGCCAGGCGCACCTCACCTCCGCCGAGGGTCGACGCGCGATAGAAGCCCCAGGTTTCACGCCATGCGGGAAAGTAGACGAAGGCGCCGTCGTGCGAGATCGCGGGTCCGTACTCCTCGCCGCGCACGTTGGTCAGCCGCGCAAGGCGGCGCGCGTCAAGGTTGAACGCCCAGAGATCCTTTTCGCGCGCGCCCTGCGTGCTCATGTAGACGAGATGACGGCCGTTGCCCGACAGCCTCGGCATCTCGATGCGCGCGTCCTCGAAAAGCGTCTCCGTTCTGCCGTCGGCCGACAGCCAGACCACCCAGGCGGACGGCGCCGTCACCGGCGCCGGCGCATAGACGAGCGATCCGGCGGCCGACACGTCGAATTGCGACGTCCCGTAACTCAAATCCGTGAGCACGCCGTCGAGCACCTTGACCGACGCGGACGGCCCGGACCGCGCCGAATAGGGCTGTGCGAACAATTCTCCGCCTCGGGCATACACGAGATGCCGGCCGCCCACGACCTCGCCCTGGCTGCCGCCCTGCACGAGCGGATCCCAGGCGCGCGATTTCATGGAGTACCTCGAGATCCGGCCGTCGTGGTACATCCCTCCGGTCCAGTGCGTGACGATGAGCGCACCGCTGCCGGCCGCTCTCGGGAAGCTGTTGTCCTCGTCGAGCCGATCGACGCGCGTGAGCAGAGACGGCGTTCCGCCCTGATCGGAGACGGCATACAGCATCTCGCCGCCCGGCTGCGGGTGTGAATAGACGATCGTGCCGTCGGCGAGCCAGTCGCTGCCCCAGATGTTCGTAATGCCGTTCGCGAGCGTCGTCGGCGCGCCGCCGCTCACCGACGCCTTCTTCAGCACGCTGCCGGTGAGAAAGGCAATCCAGCGGCTGTCGGGCGAGAACACGGGAACGCGCCCGCCTGCGCTGTCGGGAATAGCCGTCATGGCGCCGTCGCTGAGCCGCCGCACGTACAGGGTCGCCGCGTTGTCCACGGTACCGCCGATGGGGATGGCCGAGAACGCGATCAGCGACCCATCGGGTGACATGGCGAGATTCGGCGGATTGGCCGTGTCGAGCAGGTATTCGGTGCCCGGCGGCAGCATGATCGACGCGCGCACGGGCGCCGCAAGCTCCCGCGGCGCCAGCGCGGTCCACCCGGCAAGCATGACGGCGGCAATCCCGCCGGCGGCGGCCACGACTGGCCACGCGCGAGTGCGGGCCGGCGCGGCGCCATCGGCCACAGGTGTCTCGAGCCAGATGCGCGCTTCGCCAATGTCGCGAAGGCGCCGCCACGGATCTTTCTCCAGGCAGCGTGCGATCAGCCGCCGCATTCCCGGCGGCACGGTTTTCGGCAACGCGGCCATGTCGACGTCGGCGCGCAGCACGGCTGCCAGCACGTCGCTGACCGTATCGCCGCCGAACAGTGTGGCGCCGCTGACCATCTCGTACAGCACGACGCCGAACGCCCAGATGTCCGAGCGCTTGTCGACCGGCTTTCCGCGCGCCTGTTCCGGCGCCATGTACCCGGCGGTGCCGAGGATGACGCCCATCGCCGTCATCGCCGGGCTCGTCATCGTCGGCGAGTTCATGAGGCTGGGCGCGGACGACCCGTCCGACGACGGCTTCGCGAGGCCGAAGTCGAGCACCTTCACCGTGCCGTCGGCGCGCACCTTGATGTTTGCCGGTTTGAGATCGCGATGAACGACGCCCGCCTCATGCGCCGCTTCGAGCGCGTCCGCAATCTGCTTCGCAATCGCGACGGCCTCGTCGAGCGCAAGCGGGCCGCGTGCGATCAGCGCCGACAGTTCGTCGCCGGCGACGAGCTCCATGACGAGCGCGGTGCCGTCGCCGGAGTTTTCGAGGCCGTAGATCTGCGCGATGTTCGGATGATTCAGCGACGCGAGTGTTCTGGCTTCGCGTTCGAATCGCGCGAGCCGGTCGGTATCGGAAGCGAAGGCGGGAGGCAGGATCTTGATCGCGACATCCCGATCGAGGCGCGTGTCGCGCGCGCGATAGACCTCGCCCATGCCGCCGGCGCCGATGGGCGCGGCAATCTCGTAGGGGCCGATGCGGGTGCCGGCGGCAAGGCTCATCGGACAGCCTCCTCCGCCAGCGCGGCCAGACCATTGAGGATGATGCGAAACCCTGACGGGATGGCCGTCGCGGGCTCGACGCGTGTGACGACGAGCACGCGCTCGCCGTCCGGACTCACGCCGGCGAGGGTCGAGTACGGCGGCAGCGGCGCCACGACGCTCTCGCGCGCGTAAAGCCGCCCCTCACGCTCATCGATCGTCGCAGCCACGAGATCGCCGCCGCGGAAATAGAAGAGCCGGTTGCCGCGCGGAGACCACCGCAGGCCGGCGGATGCCGAGACCGCGCCCGCCGTAATCTGCTGCAGCGCGCCAGATTCGGTGAGCGACCGCACGTACACATGGAAGGCGCCGCCGGGATTCGCCAGCAGCGCCAGCCACCTGCCGTCGGGCGAGACCCGCGAGCCACTCTTGGAGAACGGTCCGGTGATGAGCGGCAGCCGCGTCTTCGTCGCCGGATCGAGCAGCAGCACAGACGTGGTGCCGTCAGACAGCCACTCCTTCGCCACGAGCCGCCGCCCGTCCGGCATCCAGGCGTCCGGCGAAAGGTCAACCGGTTCGAGATCGATCGCCTCCTCCGGTGACCCGTCCAGCCGCTGCGCGTAAATGTCAAAGTCTCCCCTGCGCATCGACGTGAACGCGAGACGCTGACCTTCGGGGCTCCAGACCGGGTCGAAGTTCAAGCCTGACGCGGCCAGGCGGTGCTCGCCCCCGGTGACGAGATCCAGAACCACGACCTGGCTCGACCCGAACTGCGGTCGCCCCATGGCGACGCGACGGCCGTCGGGTGACAACTCTGCGCTCCCATTGATGCGCAGCGTGCCGGCGACCGGCTCCTGCCGCCCGGTGGGATGCACCCAGGTCATCTGGACCTCCGGATACAACTCGCCGGGCAGATAGGCCACGGTGCCATTGGCGGCGATGCTCACCGGCATAAGCCCACTGCCCTGTGGCGAGAGGCCGAACGCATCCGGCAGGATCATCCGTGGTTCTCCGGTCGCGGCCATCGACGCCACGTCGAACCGGACGACGTAATGGGCTCCGGCCCGGTAATAGATCAGATGGCCGGCAGCGTACCTGGCCATCGCGCCAGGAAACAGCACGCGGTGTGTGCCGGTGCCGACATCCAGCGCGGCAATCTTCGACTCCGACAGGCCGGCGGCTTCATACCAGACCGTAAACAGCACGTGACGGCCGTCCGGCAGCGGATGCGGCCACCAGTGGCCCCGCTCGCGGTTCCCGCGGTCGAGTGTCGAGACGTCAGACGGTGTGCCTCCATCGGCCGGCACCGAGACGAGCGGCGCGTCATTCCATCCGCGGGAGAAGTAAATCCGTCCGTCATAGCCCCAGCCCGCTCCAGGCGTCTCGTCGTCCATCGCGCCGACCTCGGTCGGGTCGCCTCCTGCGACCGCGACCTTGCGGAGCTTTCCACCGGCCTGGAAGGCCACGTACTTTCCGTCGGGCGACACAAAGGGATGCTGGGCGCCTTCCGTCCCCGGGAGCGGCCGCGACGCGAAGCTCGAGAGATCCCTCACGACGACCTTCGCGCCGTCGGAGAAGACGAAGAATCGGCCATCGGGTGACAGTGCCGGCCCCGACCCGGTGAGGGCTGCGACTCCCCAGGGGACGACGAAACGGACCACGACACCGTCGCCCGGCGCCGGCGTGCGCCACGATGCGATCCCGATGCCGGCGGCCGCGATCAGCACGAGTGCGGCGGCGACCCACCCGAGCGATCGCGCGCGCGACACCGGCGCCGGCGGCGCCGCGATCGGGCCGGCCGATGCGTCCAGGTGCCAGCCGGCGTCGCCAATGTCGCGCAGCCGGTCCCTGCGCTCCTTCTGCAGACACGCGCGCAGCAGCGAACGGATCGACGCCGGCGTGTCGGCCGGCAGCGCCGAATAATCGGCGTCGCGCGCAAGCACCGACGCCAACGTCTCGGAGACGTCGCTTCCCGGAAACGCGCGGCGGCCGGTCAGCATCTCGTAGAGCACCGCGCCGAACGCCCAGACATCCGCGCGCTTGTCGACCGGCTTCCCTTTCGCCTGCTCGGGTGCCATGTAGGCGGCGGTGCCGAGAATCATCCCGAGCTGCGTCGCGGGGCTCGTGATCGTCGGCGAGTTCATCACATCCGCCGTCGCGCTCGCGCCTTCGGGAGCGAGCGCTTTGGCGAGACCGAAGTCCAGCACCTTCACGGTGCCGTCGTCGCGCACTTTGATGTTGGCCGGCTTCAGGTCGCGATGAATGATGCCGCGCTCGTGCGCCGCATCGAGCGCGTCGATGACCTGCCGCGCGATGGCCATCGCCTCGGTCACCGGGATGGCGCCGCGGGCGATGCGCGCCGACAGGTCCTCGCCCTCGACCAGCTCCATGACGAGCGCCGAAATTCTTCCCGGTTGAATATTCCCGGTCGCCTCGGTCGACTCGATCCCGTAGATCTGCGCGATGTTCGGATGATTGAGCGAGGCGAGCGTCTTCGCCTCACGCTCGAAGCGCGCCAGCCGCTCGACGTCGGCCGCAAACGCGGGCGGCAGGATCTTGATCGCGACGTCCCGATCGAGGCGCGTGTCGCGCGCGCGATAGACCTCGCCCATCCCCCCGGCGCCCAGGGGCGCCACGATTTCATACGGACCGATGCGCGTGCCGGCGGTAAGGCTCATCAGGACGCCCGCGCGAGAAAAATGAGCATGACGAATTGCGTCGCCGACACCAGCAGAAACCAGACGAGCCCGGCAAGGAACGTCAGCGCCGCCAGCTCCTGCACGAACCCGAACACCACCGCGACGTTCGCCGCGATGGCGAGGACCCCACCGGGCATCAGTACGAATCGCAGCGGAAGCGGCTCCAGCAGACGGGCGCGCATCGCGGCCCTCATCGCGTTCGCGATGAGGAGCAGGTGAACCAATCCGAGAAGGCCATTCGAGACGCGCCAGATGCGCGGCTGCGACATGATCGAGCCCGCGGAGGCAACCACCGGTGCGAACGCGAGAAACAGCACGGCGATCGATGGAAGCAGCAGGTGAACCACCGCTGTGCTTTCGGGGCCGCTCACGCCCTCCTTCGACGCGCGCCCGACGGCGAACACGACGCCGGCGAAGCCGATGAAGGTGGCCGCGACCTGCGCGATGGCCATGAGAACGTCGCTGTGTTCCATGAGGCTCATTTGATCGTGCTCGTCCAGTCGAGCACGACCATGAGGTGCGGCCCCGCACCGGAGACCGGCGCGTCCTTGATCATCATGAAGCGGCGGCCGTCCGGCATGACGTCGTAGAACGTGCCGCTGGTGAGCGTGGGCAGCGGCACGGTCGTGAACAGCTTCCGCGGCGCGCCAGGCTCGAACGCCGCGCCCGCGCCGATGCTGACGCTCGTCAGCGCGTTCTCGCCGTCGATGTAGAACAACTCGCGGCCGTCACGCGACCACACCGGCTTGCTGCCCCGTGCCGGCGAGACCTGCCAATGACCCGAATCGACCGCGGGGAACGGCCGCAGGTAGATCCGCGGCTCCGAGGCCTCCTCCGATTCGTACGCCAGCCACCGTCCGTCAGGCGATACCGTCCCGTGGCGCTCGCGAAACCGCGTCTGCACGATCGGGGCGGCCGCCAGTGCGGGGCCGATCGGCGGCAACGGTACCATGAGGATGTCCTCGTCCTCGCCGCTGGCGGTGAAGATCACGCGCGTGCTGTCGGGCGTCACCGACGTGGGGTTATGCAGCTGCGCCCCGTCCGACAGCCGCTCGGCGGTGCCGGTGCCTGCGGCCGCCTGCCGATACAGCGCGTGCGGGCCCTCGCGGGCCGATCGGAAGACGATGCTCTTGCCGTCGGGCATCCAGACGGGAAAAATATCCGGACCAGGATCGAACGTCAGCCGTGACAGCAGGCGGCGTGCGATGTCCCACAGCCAGATATCGGTCTCCTGGTCGCGCACGTCGAGCGCCACGCGCGTGCCGTCGGGCGACAGGCGCAGCGCGAAGTACGCGCGAAGCGGCGCGCCCGTGGGCTCTTCGCGTCCGGCGCGGTCAACCCATACGAGTGAACGCCTGGCGCCCTGCGTTGCGACCGTGTCCGCGGGGAGATAGACGAGCGTGCCGTTCTCCGCCACGTCGTAGGAAGCAGCGCCGGCCGTGCTGGAGGGGACGCCGTCCACCATCGTCACGGGCTCGCCGGTGACCTCGAGACGGTCGAGATCGAAGGGCACCGCCCGGATCGCGCCGCCCGCCGCGTAGACGAGGTGACCCGTGCCGACGTAGGTGGCCTGCGTGCCGGCGAGGAGCATCCGCCACTTCATCGTCGCCAGGTCGAGCACGGCCAGATGCAGGGCGTTTTCAGAGCCCACACGCGTGACGACCGTGAAGATCAGGGCCCGTCCGCCCGGCAGCATCGAGGGATACCCGTGCGCGACCTCGCCCGCGGCCCTGTCGGGCTTCGTGATCGATTCGGGGGTGCTGCCGGCGGCAGACACCCGCATCAGCCCCTGATCGGTGGCCGTCGTCGCGAAGATGATGCTGCCGTTTTCACCCCACGACGCGCCGCGGGGCTGGCCTGACATCGTCGCGATGGTCGCCGGCAGGCCGCCTTCCACCGAGATCTTCTTCAGACCGTTCGTGCCCGCGAAAAAGCCGATCCACTTCCCGTCGGGCGAGAAGAAGGGCGAGACCGCGCCGGACGTCCCTCCCAGCGTGGACGTCTCGACCCGATCGATGTGACGAATGGCGAGGATCGGCGCGGTGCCGACCTCCGTGTACGCAATGGACCGGCCGTCACGTGAGATGGTGATCGGCCTGTCGCCGTCCGACATCCCGAACGGCCGCATCGCCTGAGCCTCGATGCGGAAACGGGTTGGATGGCGCGGCAACTCCGGACCGCGAAGCATCGGCCATCCGGCGGCGGCGACAACCGCGGCGGCGACGAGCGCGGTCACCGCGAAGGGCGCAAGCCGGCGCGCGATCGAGAGCCGCGGCCGCACGACGTCCGGGCTGGTGCCGATCGCGGCGCCCGAGAACCGCGCGCCTTCCTCGAGCAGGAAGCGCACGACGGACGCGTCGGGAATACGGGCTTTGCGATCCTTCGTCAGACACCGCTCGATCACCGCCGTCACGTGCGCCGGCGTCGAGGGCGGCAGCGCGGTCCAGTCGGGATCGGCCCGGAGTACGGCGGCCAGCGTGTCGGACAGATCCTCCCCTTCGAACGCGCGGCGGCCGGTCACCATCTCGAAGAGCACGCAGCCGAGCGCCCAGACGTCGGAGCGCTTGTCGGCGGCGCGGCCCTTCGCCTGCTCGGGCGCCATGTAGGCGGCCGTGCCGAGGATGGTGCCGAGCTGGGTCGCCGGACTCGTGATGGTCGGCGAGTTCATGAGATCGGGATGCGAACCGGCGCCAGGATCGGGCGCCTTCGCGAGGCCGAAGTCGAGCACCTTGACCTCGCCTTCAGCCGTCAGCATGACGTTGGCCGGCTTCAGGTCGCGGTGGACGATGCCCTTGTCGTGCGCGGCTTCGAGCGCGCCGGCAATCTGGCGCGTGATGGCAAGCGCGTCGGCCAGACCGAGCGGCCCGCGCGCGATGCGCGCCGACAGATCTTCGCCCTCGACCAGTTCCATGACGAGCGCGTTGTCTTCGACGCCGTAGATCTGCGCGATGTGCGGGTGATTGAGCGACGCGAGCGTTTTCGCTTCGCGCGTGAACCGCATCAGCCGATCCGCGTCGTTCGAGAACGCCGTCGGCAGGATCTTGATGGCGACGTCGCGATCGAGCCGCGTGTCGCGCGCGCGATACACCTCGCCCATGCCGCCGGCGCCCAGCGGCGCGACGATGTCGTAGGGACCGATGCGGGCGCCCGATGCGAGACTCACTTGATCGCCCTCAGCTCGTCGAACCAGCGCGTGATGAGGCGGACGCTGCCGCCGGAGGTGACGTCGGCCGCCCTCGTCATCAGCAGGCGTGTGCCGTCCGGATGCGGGTGGTAGCTGATACCGGTGTCGGAGCGCAGGTTGTATATGTCGTCGAACACCACCGCCGACAGGCCGGCCTGAAACGCCCCGCTCGTGTCGACCGGCACCCGCATCAGCCGGCCCTCGATCCGATAGAACAGTGATTTTCCGTCAGGCGCCCACACCGGCTCCTCGCCGCCCGCGTTGGACACCTGCCAGCGCCCGGGCGATCGCGCCAGCTCGCGCACGAACAC
>DATKDT010000073.1:0-71143 GCA_035512575.1 Vicinamibacterales bacterium
GGTGCGGTGTCCGGCATTCCGCCGCGCCGGCGAGGCGAGTCGGGCCAAAGAGCGGTCCCTCCGACGTCTTTTTTACGCCGTCGCGGCAGAACGCCAGACACCGCACCTGCGCGGGATCGTCGGCCGCGCTGAGCGCGAGCGGCAGGTCCGGCGCGGCGCCGTGCTTGTACATGCGAGCAGAGATCGCCCGAGCTCCGCGGCGCGGCGACGGACTTGCCCGAGCGCCCTATCGCGCGGCCGGGGCCTGCCGCTGGGAAGGCGCACAAAGTGCGCACGGGCGCTTATGTCAGGGCTCAGAAACTGCGATGTCTGCGCGGTCAGCGGCGGCGGGGGGCGGCCGCGGACGCGGGCGAGCGGAACGGCGCAAGTGCCTGTGCGAGGCGATCTTCCAGTCCGTCGAGCATCGCGCGCGCCTGCATCAGATCGTCGCGCTCGAGCGCGGCGCGTGAATTTTGCAAGGCCCGCTCGGTGTCGGCGATCACCTGGCGCAGCGATTGGGCGGCGGACTCCTGGGCGCGCGTGGCCCTGTTGGCGGCCACGCGGCCGCGCTCGGCCTCGGCCGCCAGGACGACGAGGAGGCGCTCGACTTCACCGCGGCGGGTGGCCTTGTCGGCCGCGGCCTTCCTGGCGGCGGCAGATGCGCGCTCCCGGGAGTCCAGCGCGTGATTGAGGGCCTGGCGATAATCGCGCTGCGCGACGGCCTCGTCATAGCGCTTCAGCGCCTGCTCGGCGGCGGACAGCTCTTCCGGCGCGTAGACCTCGGCGCCCGCGGCACGCGCGGCTTCGATGGCGCCCTGCGCCTGGTGGAACTCGCGCTCCGGCGGCTCCGCGCACGCAAGCACGGCCAGCGGCAACAGCAGCAGCAGAACGGCGAGGCGGCGCATCGGCCGAAGTATACCGGATGAAAGTGCTCGCCTCGCAGGACCGTCCCCGCGAAAAGCTGGCGCGCGCCGGCACCGACGCGCTCGGCGACAACGAGCTGATGGCCGTGCTGCTGGGCAGCGGTACGCGCGGGCGGAACGCGCTGGAGGTCGCCAACGGCCTGCTCGATGCGTCGGGCGGCCTGCGCGGACTCACGCGGATGGGACGCGACGAGCTGTCGCGGACGCACGGCATCGGCGGCGCGCGCGCGGCGCGCATCCAGGCGGCGATCGAGCTCGGACGCCGCTCGCTTATGCGCGATCCGATCGAGCGGCCGCAGTTCGCGACGCCCGCCGAGGTCGCGGCCTATCTGCTGCCGCCGTTCGGCAGCCACCCGGTGGAGCGGTTCGGCGTGGTGCTGCTCGACACGCGGCACCGGCTGCTGCGCGCGCGCATTCTCTCGGTCGGATCGCTCGACGCCAGCGTCGTCCATCCGCGCGAGGTGTTCCGGGAAGCGATCCTTGCCGGGGCCGCGGCCATCGTGCTCTTCCACAACCATCCGTCGGGCGATCCGGCGCCGAGCCGCGACGACCTGGCGCTCACGCGCCGGCTCGTCACCGCGGGCGACTTGATCGGCATCGACGTCATCGACCACATCGTGCTCGCCGACACCCGGTACGCGTCCATGAAGGAGTTGGGAAGGTTATAGGGAGGGGAATTGTAAATCGTAAATTGTAAATAGCATTGGCTATCGGGTCATCGATCGGCTCTTGGCCCGGAGGGTGATCCGAACGCCCCTGCGGCTCGATAGCTCAATAGTCAATGCTATTTACAACTTACAATTTACAATTAGGCGAACTGCGAATGTCTCCATCCTTTTACCTCACGACGGCCATCGACTATGTGAACAGCCGTCCGCACCTCGGGACCGCCTACGAGAAGATCGCGGCGGACGTCATCGCGCGCTACAAGCGGCTGATGGGCGTCGAGACGCGGTTCGTCATGGGCAACGACGAGCATTCGCAGAACGTCTTCAGGAAGGCGCGCGAGCTGGGTCTCGACCCGGTCGCGTACTGCGATCGGATGGAGCAGGAATTCCGCAGCACCTGGGACCGCCTCGATATCTCGTACGACGACTTCATCCGCACGACCGAGCCGCGCCACCGCGCGGGTGTGCAGGAGCTGATGCGGCGCTGCCGCGAGGCGGGCGACATCTACGAGGGCGTCTACGAAGGCTGGTACTGCGTCTCGTGCGAGGCGTTCAAGCAGGAGAAGGATCTGGTCGACGGCAACTGCCCGGTCCACCTGACGAAGCCCGACTGGATTCGCGAGAAGAACTACTTCTTCCGCCTGTCGAAATACACCGCGCCGCTGCGCGCGCACTTCGAGGCGCATCCGGAGTTCCTCGAGCCGGACGTGCGGCGCAACGAGATCCTGCGGCTGCTCGAATCGGGGCTCGAAGACATTTCGGTCAGTCGCGCCGGACAGTCGTGGGGCATTCCGGTGCCGTGGGACGAGGGCAGCGTCGTGTATGTCTGGTTCGACGCGCTCATCAACTACGCCTCGGCGGTGGGGCTGGGCACCGACGAGGCGATGTTCGCGAAGTGGTGGCCCGCGGATCTGCACGTGATCGGCAAGGACATCACGCGCTTTCACTGCGTGATCTGGCCGGCGATGCTCATGAGCGCGGGCCTGCCGGTGCCGAAGCAGGTCTTCGGCCACGGCTGGGTGCACACGCGCGGCATGAAGATGAGCAAGAGCCTCGGGACGGTGATCGATCCGCTCGACGCGTCGGCGAAGTACGGCGCGGATCCGCTTCGGCTCTATCTCACGAAGGAAATCGCGTTCGGATCGGACGGCGACTTCACGTGGGAGCGCTTCGAGGAGCGCTACAACGTCGACCTGGCGAACAACTACGGCAACCTGGTGAGCCGCATCGCGGCGATGGCGGATCGCTATCGCCAGGGCACGGTCACGGCGACCGGGGCGACGGAAGGGCAGCAGGCTGCGAACACACGCCATTTCGTGGATGAATGGCGGAGAGCGATGGAGTCATTCGAGCTGGAGCGGGCAGCCGGGGCGGCCTTTCGACTGATCGACAGTACGAACGAGTTCATCGCGGTCCACGAGCCGTGGAAGCTTGCGAAGGATCCGGAGTGGAGCGCCGCGCTCGACCAGGTGCTGTGGGACGCGTCGGAGGCGCTGCGCGTGGCAACCGTCATGCTCACGCCGTTCATGCCGCGATCGACCGCCGAGATTCTGCGCCGGCTGGGTGACGGCGCCCCCGACGCGCGCGCGCTCGAATGGCGCTCGGCCGGGTCGCGCGTCATCGAGAAGGGCGCGAACCTGTGGCCGCGCATTGATACTGAGGAGAAGACCGTGGAGAACAAGGACCTGAAGCCCGAGATGGTGCCCGGCGTCACGCCTGGCGCGGGTACGCATTCGCCGCAGCAGCCGGCGGCAGACGCGCCTCCAGCGCCGCGAATCACCATCGACGACTTCATGAAGGTCGATCTGCGCGTGGCGAAGGTACTCGCCGCCGAGCGCGTGCCCAGGTCGAAGAAGCTGATCAAGCTCACGCTCGATCTCGGCTTCGAGCAGCGCACGCTCGCGGCCGGCATCGCCGAGGCGTACGAGCCGGAAGCCCTGGTCGGCCGGCACGTCGTCATCGTCGCCAACCTCGAGCCGCGCGCGATCATGGGCATCGAGTCGAACGGCATGGTGCTCGCGGCCAGTCCCGACGGCGGGCAGCCGACGTTGATCGGCTTCGATGTGCCCCCAGACCTTGGTAGTCGGGTGCGGTGATCGACAGTCACTGCCACCTGGCCGGCGGGGAGTTCGCCGGCGATCTCGACGCCATCGTCGCGCGCGCGCAGGCCGCCGGCGTGGCGCGCGCCGTCGTCATTCTCTCGGCCACCGACGATGCGGAGCTGGCGCGGGCCGATGTGGTGAAGGCGGCCTGGCCGGTGGTGCGGTTCGCGTGCGGCGTGCATCCGCACGAGGCGGGGAAGTTCAGCGAGGCGCCCGAGTCGGCGGCCGGCGCGCTGCGCGCGCTCGTGGCCGGCCGCGCGGACATCCGGCTCGTCGGGGAGATCGGGCTCGACTATCACTACGACTTCGCGCCGCGCGACATCCAGCAGCGGGTGTTCCGGGCGCAGGTCGCGGCTGCGCGCCAGCTGGGCATGCCGGTCGTGATCCACACGCGCGAGGCGTGGGCCGACACCGTCGCGATTCTGCGCGAAGAGGGCGCCGGCGACGTCGGGGGGATCTTTCACTGCTTCACGGGCAGCGAGGCCGAGGCGCGCGAGGCGCTCGACGCGGGCTTCTGCCTGTCGTTTTCCGGCATCGCCACCTTTCCCAAAGCCGACACCATCCGCGCCGCGGCACGGCTGACGCCGTCCGATCGGCTGCTCACGGAAACCGATGCCCCGTTCCTGGCGCCCGTGCCGTACCGGGGCAAGCGGAACGAGCCGGCCTTCGTGGTCGAGGTGACGCGGGCACTGGCCGCGACCCGGGGGGAGCCGATCGAGGCCACGGCGCGGAGCGCCGCGGCTACGCTCGACTCCCTGTTGGCCCGTCGCGTAAACTGAGCGCAGTGCAGCCATCCTCGTCATTCGCGGACCTGACCCAGATTTTCGAGCCGGTTCGCGCCGATCTCGAGAAGGTGGAGGCGGAGTTCGCCCGGCACGTGGAGTCACGCGTCGCGCTGATTCCGGAGATGGGCCGCTACATCCAGACCTCGGGCGGCAAGCGCGTGCGCCCCGCGCTGCTGCTCATGGCAGCGCGCCTGGCCGGCTACAAGGGCGAGGGCGCGGTGCTGTACGCGTCGGTCGTCGAGTTCATCCATACCGCGACGCTCGTGCACGACGACATCATCGACGAGGCCGACACGCGCCGCGGCCGCCTCGCGGTGCATTCGCGCTGGGGCAACGACATCACGGTGCTGCTCGGCGACTACCTCTATATCAAGTCGATGGCCCTCGCGCTGACGCAGGATTCGCTCGACATCATCCGCCTGCTCTGCGACGTCACGCTGAAGATGATCGAAGGGGAGATCTACCAGCTCACCAAGCAGGGCGACGTCGACATCACCGAGGACGAGCACTACGAGATCATCCGCCGCAAGACGGCGTTCCTCTTCTCGGGCTGCGCGGAGATCGGCGGCCTGCTCGGCAAGTGCACCGAAGAGCAGCGCGTGGCGCTGCGCGAGTACGGCCTCGAGCTCGGCATGGCCTTTCAGATCGTCGACGACCTGCTCGACTACACGGCTGACCAGGTCGCGCTCGGCAAGCCAATCGGCGGCGATCTGCGCGAGGGCAAGGTCACGCTGCCGATCATCTTTCTACTGGGTAGCGGAGGCGCAGAAGCGGACGCCATCGTGCGCAACACCGTGCGTGATCGCGCGATAGAGCCCTCCGACTGGCATCGTCTGCGGCACCTGTTGCAGGAGACCCGCGCCGCGGACCTCGCGCTCGAGCGCGCCAACGAGCACGCCGCGAAAGCCAAGGCCCATCTCGCCGTGTTCCCGCCCTCCCTCGAACGCGACGCCCTCATGGCGCTTCCGGATTACGTGCTCGCGCGCGACAGGTGAGCTCGCACACCTCAATGTAAATCGTAAATGGTAAATAGCATCGGCTATTGGCTATTGCTGCCGCTTTAGTGCAGCTCAATAGCTCGATAGACAATGCTATTTACCATTTACAATTTACATTGCATGGATCCCCTGTCGGAGATCGAGAGGCTGCGGACGCGCGTCCGCCATCACGAACACTGCTACTACGTCCTCGACGCGCCTGAGATCACGGACGCGGAGTTCGACCGGCTGCTGAAGGCGCTCGAGACGCTCGAGGCGGCGCATCCCGATCTCGTGGCGCCCGATTCGCCGACGCAGCGCGTGGGCGGCGCGCCGGCCGACGGGTTCGTCAGCGTCGAGCACGCGGCGCCGATGCTCAGCCTCGACAACGCGTACACCGAGGACGAGCTGCGCGCGTTCGACGCGCGCGTGCGGCGCGGGCTCGGGATGGCCGACGACGCGCCTCTGCTAACGTATGTGGCGGAGCTGAAAATCGACGGCCTCAGCCTGGCGCTGACGTACGAGGACGGCCGTCTGGTGCGGGGCGTTACGCGCGGCGACGGCATCCGCGGCGAGGACGTCACGTCGAACGTCCGCGTCATACGCGCAATCCCATTACGTTTGCGCGAAGACCAAAGACGCAAGCCGCAAGACGAAAGCCGGGAGCCGGGAGCCGGGAGCCGGATCGAAATCCGCGGCGAAGCCTATTTGTCGCGGCAGGCGTTCGACCGCGTCAACCGCGAGCGGGAAGAGACCGAGGAGCCGCTGTTCGCCAACCCCCGCAATGCCGCGGCGGGGACGATGAGGACGCTCGATCCGAAAGCGGTGAGCCGGCGCGGCCTCAGCGCGTTTTTCTATCAGGTCGTCGTCCCGGACGGCGCCGGCCCGCTCGACGCGACGCACGCGGCCACGCTCGAGCGGATTGCCGCCTGGGGCCTGCCCGTGGAGCCGCACTGGGAGCGATGCGAGGGCATCGACGGACTCTTCGACGCCTGCCGCCGCTGGGCCACCGCGCGCCGCGACCTCGCCTTCGACACCGACGGCGTCGTCATCAAGCTCGACGACCTGGCACTGCGCGCGAAGCTCGGCACGACGGCGAAGTTTCCCCGCTGGGCGATCGCGTTCAAGTTTCCGGCGGAACAGGCCGCGACCGTGCTTCGCGAAATCCGGGTGAACGTCGGCCGAACCGGCGCCGTCACGCCGTATGCCGTGCTCGAGCCGGTGTTGCTGAGCGGCTCGACGATCTCGATGGCCACGCTGCACAACGAGCAGGAAGTCGCGCGGCGCGACGTGCGCGACGGCGACACGGTCATCATCGAGAAGGGCGGCGACGTCATTCCCAAGGTCGTCGGGCCCGTGCTCGAGAAGCGGCCGCCCGGATCGACGCCGTGGGTGATGCCGACGGCGTGTCCGTTCTGCGACAGCGTGCTGTCGAAGCCGGAGGAGGAAGTCGTCTGGCGCTGCGAGAACGCGTCGTGCCCGGCGCGGCTGCGCCGCAGTCTCGAGCACTTCGCCTCGCGCCGCGCGATGAACATCGAGGGGCTCGGCGAATCGCTGACGGGCCAGCTGCTCGAAAGCGGACTCGTGAAGGACTTCGCGGATCTGTATGCCCTGAGCGTCGACCAGCTCGCGGGCCTCGAGCGGATGGGCAGGAAGTCGGGCGCGAAGCTGGCCGCCGAGATCGAACGCAGCAAGACGAACGAGGTCTGGCGTCTGCTGCACGCGCTGGGCATCCGGCATATCGGCGAGGGCAGCGCCCAGGCGCTGGCGCGCCACTTCGGCTCCATTCCACGCCTGCAGGAGGCCTCGGCCGGGGCCATCGAGCAGGTGCCCGACGTCGGCCCGGTCGTGGCCCGCGCGGTGCGGTCGTTTCTCGACGAGCCGCACAACCAGGCCCTGATGGCGCGGCTCGCCGCGCGCGGCGTGCGCATGGTGGACGATGCCGCGCCGACCGGGCCCGAGGCGCCGCAGATCTTCGCGGGCCAGACGTTCGTCATCACCGGCACGCTGCCGTCGATGTCGCGCGAAGACGCCACGGCGCTCATCACGCGGCTCGGGGGCAAAGTGTCGGGCTCGGTGAGCCGAAAGACTTCCTATCTGGTCGCGGGAGCCGACGCCGGTTCCAAGCTGCAGAAGGCGCAGGAACTGGCCGTCCCGATTCTCGACGAACCCGCCCTGCGCGCCCTGGCCGGCGACTTATAATCGAGGCACTGATCGTACCGATGCGCCGTTTCCTTGCCGTTGCCGTCGTCCTCGTGGCCGTCGTGGCCTTCATGGTTGGGCTGGTTGTCGCCGGCTCCGGCATTCGCATGCCTGCCGGCCCGCTGATGACGATGTCGAAGGGTGGCGTGGCGGCCGGAACGGCCCCGCTGCAGGCCCCGCCGGCCGTGCTGGCCCCGGCAGGGATGGCGACCGGGATCGACTTCGCGGAAGTGGCGGGGCGGATGAACGCCGCGGTGGTCAACGTCGACGCGAGCTCGCGCTCGGGCCGCGGGCGCCGCGGCGACCTCGATCAGCAGCGCGAGGGCCCCAGGCAGGGGGCCGGCAGCGGCTTCGTCATCGACGCCGACGGCTACATCCTGACGAATTTCCATGTCATCGACGGCGCCGATCGGATCACGATCACGCTGGCCGACGGCCGCGCGCTGCGCGCGCGCGTGGTGGGCACCGACCCGGCGATCGACGTCGCGCTGCTGTCGATCGACGCGGGCGCCGCGGCGCGGCTTCCGGTCGCGGAGCTCGGCGACTCCGACCGGCTGCGCGTCGGCGAGTGGGTCTGCGCGATCGGCAACCCCCTCGGCTACGTCCATTCGGTCACGGTGGGCGTCGTGTCGTTCATCGGGCGCAAGCTCTTCGACCCGAGCCTCGACGACTACATCCAGACCGACGCGGCCATCAATTTCGGCAACAGCGGCGGGCCGCTGATCAACGCGCGCGGCGAGGTGGTCGGCATCAACACCGCCATCAGCTCGCAGGCCAACAACATCGGCTTCGCCATTCCGATCAATCAGGTGCGCGCGGTGCTGCCGCAGCTCAAGAGCCGCGGCCGCGTGGCGCGAGGCTTCATCGGCGTGACGCTCGAGACGCTGACGCCGGCGCTGCAGCGCGCGCTCGGGCTCACCACCGGGAGCGGCGCGATCGTACAGGAGGTCACGCCCGACACGCCCGCGGAGCGCGCGGGCCTGCGCGTGTACGACGTCATCCGCTCGGTGGACGGCCATGACGTCGACTCGAGCGACGAGCTCATTCGCGACGTCTCGGGACGCCAGCCCGGCAGCGTCGCGCGGCTGCAGGTGGTGCGCGACGGCCGCGAGCAGGACGTGCTCGTCAAGCTGACGGAGCGGCCGCTGACCGACGCCGCCGGCGACGATGTCCGGCGGCCCCCGCAGCCGGCCGACAGCACGCAGCCGCCGCTCGGCCTCGTCGTGCGCAACGTCGACGCGTCGACGACGCAGCGGTATGGCCTGCCGTCGACGCTGACGGGCGTGCTGGTGACGCGCATCGAGCCGGCCAGCGTCGCGCAGGTGGCCCGCCTGCGCCGGGGCATGGTGATCCTGGAAATCAACCGGCGGCGCATGACGTCGGTCGACGACTACGAGCGCACGATCGCGCGCGCGCGGCCCGGCGACGTCCTTGCGCTCTACGTGTACGATCCGCTCGCCGAGCAGCGCTCCATCCTTACCATCACGATTGAATGAAGCCGCGCATCCTCGTCATCGACGATGAGCAGGGCATCCGCGAGTCCATGCGGATGATCCTCGAATACGAAGGCTACGACGTCCTGCAGGCCGGATCGGCGCAGGAGGGCATGACGCTCCTCGCGCGCGAGCATCCGGATCTGGTGTTTCTGGACATCAAGATGCCCGGCATGGACGGGCTCGAAGCGCTCGGCCGCATCAGGGCGGCGCACGACGCGCTGCCGGTGGTGATCGTCTCGGGGCATGGCACCGTGAGCACGGCCGTCGAGGCGACGCGCAAGGGCGCGTTCGACTTCATCGAGAAGCCGCTCGAGCGCGAGCGCGTGCTGCTGACCATCCGCAACGCGCTCGACCAGAGCCGGCTGCGCGACGAGAACGTCACCCTGAAGCGCGCCGTCGAAGTGCGCCACCAGATGGTGGGCGAGAGCGCCGGCATGCGCGCCGTCATGGAGCAGGTCGGCCGCGCCGCGCCCAGCAACGCCACGGTGCTGATCCTGGGCGAGAGCGGCGTCGGCAAGGAGCTGATCGCCCGCGCTATCCACCGCAACTCCAACCGCGCGCGCGAACGGTTCGTGCAGGTCAACTGCGCGGCGATTCCCGAGGAGCTGATCGAGTCCGAGCTGTTCGGGCACGAGAAGGGATCGTTCACGGGCGCCACCGAGAAGCAGATCGGCAAGTTCGAGCAGGCCGACAAGGGCACGATCTTTCTCGACGAGGTCGGCGACATGAGTGCGAAGACGCAGGCCAAGGTGCTGCGCGTGCTGCAGGAAGGCGAGGTCGAGCGGCTCGGGTCGGCGCGCACCATCAAGGTCGACGTGCGCGTGATCGCGGCCACCAACAAGGATCTGGAAGAGGAGATCGCGCAGAACCGCTTCCGCGAGGACCTGTACTACCGGCTGAAGGTCATTCCGATTGCGGTGCCGCCGCTGCGCGATCGCCCGCAGGACACGCCGCTGCTCATCCGGCACTTCGCGGATCTGTTCAGCCGCGACAACAACCGCAAGCCCGCGCGCTTCACGCCCGCGGCCATGGACCTGCTGCAGAACCACCGCTGGAAGGGCAACGTGCGCGAGCTGCGCAACACCGTGGAGCGGCTGATCATCATGTCGCCCGGCGACACGGTGGACGTGCCCGACGTGCGCGGCGTGCTGCGCGTGGAGCCCGGCTCCAGCGCCGACCAGGCGCAGGGCGACAAGCCCGGTACGCTGCGCGGGTTCAAGGAAACGGCCGAGCGCGCGTTCCTAGTGGACAAGCTCCGCGAACACAACTGGAACATCTCGAAGACCGCCGAGGTCATCGACACGCCGCGCAGCAATCTCTACAAGAAGCTCGAGCAGTACGGGATCAAGCAAGAAGCGGACGGATAGGGGCTGGTTGTCGGTTGTGGGTTGCCGGTTGTCGGTGTGAGCCGGCCGCCACAACGGGCGGCCGGCTAGTCTCGATTAGCCGCGCGAGCGTTGTGTCGCGTGGCTCTCACCGGCAACCGGTTACCGGCTACCGGCAACCGACTGGTATCATTGACCTGCTGCAGTGATCCAGACAACCGCCCGCCGTAGCTCGCGCAAGCGAGCGAAGGTGGGAGGAAAGTCCGAACTCCGATGGGCAGTGCGCCGGGTAACGCCCGGTCAGGGCAACCTGAAGGACAGTGGCACAGAAAACACACCGCTGACGTCCGCCGCAAGGCGGGCAAGCAAGGGTGAAAAGGTGCGGTAAGAGCGCACCGCGCCGGCCGTAAGGCTCGGCGGCAGGCAAAACCCCGCACGGAGCAAGGCCAAATAGGGAAGTGTGGACCATAGCCCGCAAGGGCGATGGTCCAAAAGGACGGCCCGTCCGAGACTTCCGGGTAGGCTGCTCGAGCCTGGCAGTAATGCCAGGCCTAGAGGAATGGTTGTCGTCCGCCGAAGCTGGCCGCAAGGCCAGCGTAGGTGGAACAGAATTCGGCTTACGGATCGCTGTAGCCTTACAATCTCCTTTCATGCGTCAGCACATCTGCGTTCTGGGCGCCGCCGCGCTCGTGGTCTCGACATCCGTGCTCGCAGGCCAGGGCCGCGGGCAGGGCCAGGGCGTGCCGCCGCTGCCCAATGGCGAGTGCCCGCCCGGGCATACCCTCGTGCGCATCGGGCGCTGCCAGGCGCCCGAGGTGCCGCCGCCCAGCATTCTCGACTACCGGCCGACATCCACGCTCGTCGTCGACGAGCATGTGGTTCCGAAGGCGAAGTTCCCGGTCGTCGACATCCACAGCCACCAGACGGCGACCGCCGGGAACATGCCGCAGCTGATCGCGGAGATGGACGCGCTGAACCTCCGTGTGCTCAACAATCTGAGCGGCGGCAGCGGCGCCGAGCTGAAGGCGAAAGTCGACACGATCCGCAGTAGCCCCTACAAGGACCGTTTCACCGTCTTCGCCAGTCCCGACTTCCGCGGCGTCGCGCCCGGCTGGGGCGCGAAAGCGGCCGCCCAGCTCGAGGAGGATGTGCGCAACGGCGCCATCGGCCTCAAGATCTTCAAGAACCTCGGCATGACAGCCACGCGGGCCGACGGCTCGCGCCTCGCCGTGGACGATGCGGAGCTCGATCCGCTCTGGGCGGCCGCCGGCCGGCTCAACGTGCCGGTGCTGATTCATGTCGGCGAGCCGCCGACCTTCTTCCAGCCGCCCGACTACACCAACGAGCGGTGGCTCGAGCTCGCGCTGTTTCCCAGCCGCCGCAACTACGATCCGTCGAAGGTGAAGTTCGAGCAGCTGATCGCCGAGCGCGATCGCATGTTCGCGAAGCACCCGAAGACGCGGTTCATCGCCGCGCATTTCGGCTATCACGGCCACGACCTGAAGACGGCCGCGGCGCTGCTCGATCGGCTGCCGAACGTCTATCTCGAAGTGGCGGCCGTGCTCTACGAATTCGGCCGCCAGCCGCGCACCGCCGCCGCCTTCTTCACGAAGTACCAGGATCGCGTGATGTTCGGCAAGGACACGTACGCGCCGGCGGAATACCCGTATTACTGGCGCGTGTTCGAAACGGGCGACGAGTACTTCGACTATTACCGCGACTATCACGCGTTCTGGAAGCTGTACGGGATGGACCTGTCCGACGCGGTGCTGCGCAAGCTGTATTACGGCACGGCGCTGGCCGTGACGCCCGGACTGCCGCGCGACGGATGGCCCCGCTAGCCATGCGCCGCTGCCTCGTCACCGGCGGCGCGGGCTTCATCGGCTCGCATCTCGCCGCGGCGCTGGCGGCCCGCGGCGACCGCGTGCGCATCGCCGACGACTTCTCGACCGGCTACCACCACAACCTGGCCGTCAATCCCGGCGCGGAGTTCCTCGAAGGGGACCTCGCGGATCCGGCGTTCGCCGCGCGTGCCGTCGACGGCATGGCGCTCGTCTTTCACCAGGCCGCGATTCCGTCCGTGCCGCGTTCGGTGAAGGACCCGGTCGCGTCGCATCGCGCCAACATCGACGCCACGCTCAACGTGCTCGAGGCGTCCCGCCGCGCCGGCGTGCGGCGCGTCGTGTACGCCGCATCCTCGTCGGCCTACGGCGATACGCCGGTGCTGCCGAAACACGAAGACATGCCGCCCAATCCGCAGTCGCCCTACGCGCTGCAGAAGCTCGTGGGCGAACAGTACGGGCAGCTGTTCACGCGACTCTACGGGCTCGAGACCGTTTCGATCCGTTATTTCAACGTCTTCGGGCCGCGACAGGATCCGACGTCGGCCTACTCCGGCGTGATCTCGCAGTTCGCCAGGGCGCTGCTCGACGGCCGGCCGCCCACCATCTACGGCGACGGCGGGCAGACGCGCGACTTCACGTACATCGACAACGTCGTCGACGGCGTGCTGCGCGCGGCGGATGCGCCGGGCGCAAGCGGGGAAGTGATGAACGTCGCGACCGGCGGCCGCATCTCGCTGCTCGAGCTGTTCGCCGCCATGAAGCGCATCACCGGCGCGAACGTCGAGCCGATCTTCACCGATGCGCGGCCTGGCGACGTGCGCGACTCGCAGGCCGACATCTCCAAGGCGAAGCGCCTGCTCGGCTACGAGCCGGTCGTGCCGTTCGAAGAGGGCCTGCGCCGCACGATACACTGGTATCGCGAGTCGATATCGACGCAGCCCGCACCCGCGTCGAAAGCCTAGAAGGCGATCCGCGCGCGAATGGCGCGCGGGGCGATGCTCAGCGTAAGCCGTGTGCCGCGCCCGCCGCGCGCCGCGCGGTTCGCGTCGAAGATCGTGTCACGCCCCTTGACACCCGCGTCGATGGCCCACCCCAGCCCCGCGCCAATGAGCGGGAGCCCCACGAGCGCCGCGGACGATACGGTTTCACACAGGCTCTGCAAGAAATCGTTCGCGCAGTCCCTGCTGGCGACGACCAGCACGCCCACGCCCAATCCGGCAAGAGCGCCGGTAAGCGCTCCGTTTCCGGCGCCGTCAGGCTTCTGCACCTTGGCAATGTCTGCCATTGCGAGCGTGAGCGGGCCGGAGCGGGTGGCGACAATCATCGACGTACCGGTGATGGCGCCTGCGGTGCCCTCGATGCTCTCGCCCCCCGACGTCGTCACGAACACGATCGCGCCGCGCCGGACCTTGCGGGCCCACTCGGGCGCCTCGGTCTGTGCCGCCACGGCGGCCGGCAGGCTGAGAGAGGCAGACATCAGCAGGATGGTCACTGTGACTGGACGAATGGATGTTCTTGTCATGCGAACCAGTGACGGAACGGCGCTGACTTGTTACAGACGTGATGTCGCTGTTCAGAGAGAGGGCGCCGGCGTATCAATGCGCCGGCGCTTCGAGATCCTCAAGCGCCTGACCATGAAGGCCTGGACTCTAGAACGCGATACGCGCGTGGATCGTTCTCGGACCGAAGCCGAGCGCGACGCGCCTGCCGCCCTTGTCTCGCTTCACGTCAAAGATCGTGTCACGGCCCCTGATGGCCGCATCGATGGCCCATCCTATCCCCGCGCCTATGGCTGGAACGACGATGAGGTTGCCGCCGAACGCGGCGGCTTGACAGGTGGGCGCAATAAGGTCTGAGCCGCAGTCGGTTGTGGCGAACGACAGGACGCCCCCGAGCAGGCCCACCAAAGCGCCGTTCATCGCGCCGTTGGCTGCCGAGTCCGGTTTCTGCACCTTCGCTACATCGTCCAGGAGTACTGTCCGCTGGCCCGAGCGGGTGGAAACGACCATCGACGTGCTGGTGATCTGGCCTGCAGTGCCATCCACGCTCTCACCAGCCGAGGTCGTCACGTAAATGGGCGCGCCAGTCCGCACCTTGCGGGCCCAGTCGGGAACGGTGGTTTGTGCCAGGGCCGCCGAAGGCACGGCCAGGCCCAGTAGGACGAGAGTGATGTTCACTGTGGTTGTTTTCGTCATAGGGCGTAGTGAAGGGATCTCCGGAGAGCGTTACGGCCCGCAATCGGGCATAATCGCCGTCATTCGATGACCCCACCCAGCCGGCCCCACTCCCGCCTTCTGGCCGCGCTCTGTCTCTGCCTCGGCGCGGTCGCGCTGCACGCCGCCCAGCCCGCGCCGCTCGACGTCATGTCCTTCAACATCCGCTACGGCACGGCGAACGACGGCGAGAACAGCTGGCCGGCGCGCCGCGGGCTCCTCTTCGACGTCATACGGGAACAGAACACCGACGTCATCGGCCTGCAGGAGGCGCTCGACTTCCAGATCGACGAGATCGTCGCCGCGGCGCTGTCGTACGCGGTCGTCGGCGTCGGGCGCGACGATGGGGCAAGAAAAGGCGAGTATGCGGCCATCCTGTTCCGGAAGGACCGCCTGCACGTCGCGGCTTCCGGCACGTTCTGGTTCTCGGATACGCCTGAAACGGTGGCGTCGAAGACGTGGGGCAACCGCATCACGCGCATCTGCACGTGGGCGCGCCTCGTCGACCGCGACGGCCGCGCGTTCTGGGTCTACAACGTGCACCTCGATCACGAGTCGCAGCCGTCGCGCGTGAAGAGCGTGGCGCTGCTGCGCGAGCGCATCGACGCCCGCGCGTTTCCGGGCGAGCCGGTGATAGTCACGGGCGACTTCAACGTCGGCGAAGCGAATCCCGCGCTCGGCGCGTTGACGGCCGGCGGCGCGTTCGTGGACACGTTCCGCGTGGCGCACCCGGACGAGAAGACCGCGGGTACATTCACCGGCTTCCGTTACGGGCAGACGGGCGGCGACAAGATCGACTACATCTTCGTGCAGCCGGGCGCAGCCGTCCTCTCGGCCGCCATCGTCCGGACGAGCCGCGACAACCGCTATCCGTCCGACCACTTCCCGGTGGCCGCGCGCGTCGCGTTCGGCAACTGACGGCATGTCACTGGCGTCCCACACGCGCGTAGGAGCGTACGTCGCTGTCAAGATGGTGCCGGCGCGGCTGGTCGACGGCGATATACTCCCGGAACCCGCATAGTGAAACACACACCCGGAACCCGCCTGGGGCCGTACGAAGTGATCGCGCCCATTGGCGCCGGCGGCATGGGCGAGGTCTATCGTGCGCGCGACACGCGATTGAATCGCGACGTCGCGATCAAGGTGCTGCCCGAGATGTTCGCCCTCGATGCCGAGCGCATCGCCCGCTTCGAGCGCGAGGCCCAGGTACTCGCGTCGCTCAATCACCCTCACATCGCCCAGGTGCACGGCGTCATCGACGCGCCGCCCGCGCTGGTGATGGAATTCGTGGGCGGGGAAGACCTCGCCGCGCGTCTCCGGCGCGGCCCCATTCCCGTGCCCGAAGCGCTCGCGCTCGCCGCCCAGATCGCCGAGGCGCTTGCCGCGGCGCACGACCGCGGCATCGTCCACCGCGATCTCAAGCCGGCCAACGTCAAGGTGACTGACGACGGCGTGGTGAAGGTGCTGGACTTCGGGCTGGCCAAAGCGCTCGAGACGCCCGCCGCGCCAGGGGCCGCGTTGATGGACTCGCCGACCATCACGAGCCCCGCGGCCATGACGCGCATGGGCGTGATTCTCGGCACGGCCGCCTACATGTCGCCGGAGCAGGCCAGGGGAAAGACCGTCGATCGGTCGGCCGACCTCTGGGCGTTTGGCGCGCTGTTGTACGAGCTGCTGACCGGAAAGGCGGCGTTCGAGGGCGAAACCGTCACCGACGTGCTTGCGGCCATTGTCACGCGCGATCCGGACTGGAGCGCGCTGCCGGCAGACACGCCGCCGGGCGTGGTGCGGCTGCTGCGCCGCTGCCTGAATCGCGATCGGCGCGGCCGCCTCGCTGACGCCGGCGAGGCGCGCTTCCAGATCGAGGAGGCGCTTGCCGCGCCGGCCGCCGGTACAGGCGTGGACGACAGCGCGCGCAGGCCGTCGCGCGCCATGGCGCTGGCGCCATGGGGCGTCGCGGCCGTGCTCGCCATCGCCTTGATCGCTGCGCTCTGGCCGCGCCCCGCGGCGCCGCGCCCGGCGATGACGCACGTCAGCATCGAGGCGCCGCCCCGCGCCGTCGTGTCGACGGTGCTGCGTCCCTCACTCTCCATTTCCAGCGACGGCAACGCGATCGCGTTCATTGCGACGTCGAGCGGCGTCGACCGTCTGTATGTGCGCGCCGGGGATCAGTTCGAGGCGCGACTGCTCGACGGCACGGAAGGCGCGTCGAACCCCGCGATTTCGCCCGACGGCCGCTGGGTCGCCTTTTCCACGGCCAGCAAGGTCTACAAAATCCCGGTCACGGGCGGCGCGAAGATCGAGATCGCGACCGTCAACGATCCGCGCGGCGTGAGCTGGGACACCGATGCGGCGCTCCTGATCACGCCGAACTGGGTCGGCGGGATCGTTCGCGTGCCGGCGAACGGGGGAGCCTCGTCGGTGGTGACGTCGCCGGTCACGGAGAAGGAGCGCACGCACCGCTGGCCCCAGGCGCTGCCGGGCGGCAAGGCCGTGCTCTTCACGGTCGGCGACTTCGACAATCCGGACAACTACTTCAACGCGCGCATCGATCTCCATGTGATTGCGACCGGCGAGCGCAAGACGCTGATCAACGGCGCCGAGATGGCGAGGTATTCGCCGACCGGCCATCTCGTCTACGGCAGGGACGGGTCGCTGTTCGCCGTGCCGTTCGACGCCCAGCGCCTCGAGGTCGGCGCCGCGTCCGAGCGCCTCATCCAGGGTGTGTCTGGCGACAACACGAGCGGCGCCGTGCATTTCGACCTCTCGCCGGCGGGCACCCTTGCGTATGTCGCCTCGGGCGGCAATCAGACGTCGACGCGGCTGGCGTGGGTGGATCGCACGGGGCGCGTCGAGTACCTCGACGTGCCGGCCGGCGCGTACGCCGATCCCGCCATTTCTCCGGACGGCCGCCGAGTCGCGGTCTCGGTGATCGCGGGCGGCGGGCGCGACATCTGGATCTACAGCCTCGAACGCAGGACCTTCACGCGCGCGACGTTCGGCGGCCAGAACGCCACGCCGCTGTGGTCGGCCGACGGCGCATGGATTTACTACGTCTCGCTCGACCCGTCCGGGTCGTCGGCGACTATCTGGCGGCGCGCCGCCGACGGCAGCCGCGATGCCGAATCGCTGGTCAATCTGCCGCACCTGTTGTACCTGAACTCCATCAGCCGCGACGGCCGCGTCGCGTTCTTCGATCACTCGCACGCCGCGACGAGGGAGTCGGATATCGGATATGTCGCGCTCGAAAAGGAGGCGGCCGAAAGACCGCTGATCTCGACCCCGGCCCCTGAGTACCTGGGTATGTTGTCTCCCGACGGGCGCTGGATCGCCTACGAGAGCCACGAATCGTCGCGAGCCGAGACCTACGTCCGTCCTGCCGATCCAGCCGCCAGCGGCCGCTGGCAGGTCTCCACGACGGGCGGCCGCGAGCCGAAGTGGTCGCGCGACGGCAGGACTCTGTACTACCGGTTCGACAACCTGCTGCTCGCGGTGGACGTGGATGCCGCTGGCGCCGGCTTTCAGAGCGGCGTCCCGAGGCAGGTTCTCACGAACGTGTACGATCCGCGGTTCGCAACGGGCCTGGCCTATGACGTCCATCCGGACGGGCGCTTCATCATGATTCGGCGCGCCGACGAGGAGTCTGTCAGCAACACGATCCGCCTGATCGTCAACTGGTTCGACGAGCTGAAGCGGATTGGATCGGGACGATGACGCTGGCCCCGGGAACACGGCTTGGCCCCTACGAGATCACCGGCGTCGTCGGCGCCGGCGGCATGGGCGAGGTCTATCGCGCGCGTGACGCCAGGTTGAATCGCGACGTCGCGATCAAGATCCTGCCGGAGTTGTTCGCGGCCGACCCGGAGCGGATGGGCCGATTCGAGCGCGAGGCGCAGGCCGTCGCCGCGCTGTCGCACCCGAACATCCTCGCCATTCACGATTTCGGCCGCGACGGCGCGACGTCGTACGCCGTGATGGAGCTGCTCGAAGGCGAAACGCTGCGCGAGCGGATCTCGTCGGCGCCGCAGCCCGTGCGCAGGGCGACGGAGCTGGCCGTCCAGATTGCCCGCGGTCTCGCCGCCGCGCACGAGCGCGGGATCGTGCACCGCGATCTCAAGCCCGAGAATCTGTTCGTCACCCGCGACGGCCACGTGAAAATTCTGGACTTCGGGCTGGCGCGCCAGGCCGGCGCGATGGAGCCGTCGGCTCTCACCGTGCCGGTAACCGATCCCGGCACCGTGCTCGGCACGGTCGGCTACATGTCGCCGGAGCAGGTGCGCGGCCGGCAGGTCGACTCGCGCTCCGACATCTTCGCGTTCGGCTGCGTGCTCTACGAACTGCTGACGGGCACGCGCGCGTTTGCCCGCGAGAGCGCGGCCGAGACGATGTCGGCCATCGCGCGGGAAGAGCCGCCCGCGCCCGTCTCGGCGCTGGGCCCCATTCCGCCCTCGCTCGAGCGGATCGTCGCGCGGTGCCTCGAGAAGGATCCTGGCGCCCGTTTCCAGTCGTGCCACGATCTGGCGTTCGCGCTCGAGAGCGCAAGCGTGGACTCGGCCTCGCACCTGGCATCGGACGCGGCCGCGCCCCTGCGCGACGCGTCCGCGCGGCGGTACGTGCCGTGGGCAGTGGCGGCACTCGCGGTGATGCTGGCGGGCTGGACCGCGTTCCGGCCGGCGGCGCGCGCCGAGAGCTTCGAGCTCGCGATCCCGGCTCCGGCCGGCGCCCGCTTCAAGATCGGCAGCAACTCGGGCAACGTCATCATCTCGCCCGACGGCGCCCGCGTGGCGTTCGTCGCGGCCTCGGAGGGCAGCCCGCTGCTCTGGGTGCGGTCGCTGGAGCGGGACGACCCGCGCGCGCTGCCGGGGACGGAGGGCGCGTCGTACCCGTTCTGGGCGCCTGACGGCAGGGCGATTGGATTTTTTGCGCGCGGCAAGCTGCGCACGGTCGACGTCGCCGGCGGCGTGCCGCAGGTGCTGGCCGACGCGCCCGGGGGCCGCGGCGGCAGTTGGGGCGCAGACGGCACCATCCTGTTCACGCCCGTGGGCGGCGGGACGATCGTCCGCGTCGCGGCCACCGGCGGCGCCGTCACACCGGTGACCACGCGCGATGAGGCGCGAGGCGAGAACGCGCACTACTGGCCGCACCACCTGCCCGACGGGGTGTCGTTCCTCTATTTCGTCCGGAGCACGCAGCCCGAGAACAACGGCATCTATCTGGGCCGGGTCGACGGCTCGCGGCCGCCGGCGCTGCTGGTGTCGTCGCTGTCGAGCGGGCTCTACGCGCCCGACACGACAGGCGGACGCGGGCACATGCTCTGGGTGCGCAACGACGATCTTGTCGCGCAGCCGTTCGACGCCGGGGAGGGCACGCTCAACGGCACGCCGAAGGTCGTGGCGTCAGGTGTGCGTGTCGAAGACAGCCAGCGGCTCACCTTTGCCAGTGCCTCGTCGACCGGCACGATGATCTGGGCGGATCCGAGAGCGGCCACATCCGTGCTCATGTGGATGGACCGCGACGGACGCCGCGGCACACCGCTGTCGCTGGAGCCCGGCAAGTTCGTGCAGCTCTCCCTCTCGCCCGGCGACGGGCGCCTGCTGTTCTCGCGTCCGGTCGAAGGGACCGCCGACATCTGGACCTACGACATCGCCTCTGAGATTGCGCGGCGGGTTACCACGCATCCCGACTACGACGAGCTCGGCTTCTGGTCGCCTGACGGCCGCTCGGTGGTGTATCGCGGGACTCTCGACGGTGAGCAGGCGATTATCCGTGCGGCGCTCGACGGATCGTCGCCGCTCGTGGCCCTCGTAAAAGGAGAGGTCGAGTCGCTCTCGCAGTGGGCTCCGGGGGGCCACATCCTGTTCGCCGCGAATCGGGGCGGGACGAGCGTGGACCTGTGGGCGGTACCCGCGACGGGAAAGGGCGAGGCCGAGAGGGTCACGTCCGATCCGGGCTCTGAATCGGCCGGCGCCATTTCGCCGGACAGCAGATGGGTCGCCTTTCAGTCGGATCGTACCGGCCGCGACGAGATTTACGTGGCCGCTCTGGCGAACGCCGGCGGCCGTCTCCGGCTCGGCAGCGCGCCCACGCCCGTCTCGGCGTCGGGCGGCATCCGGCCGGTCTGGCGCGCCGATGGCCGCGAGTTGTTCTTCGGCGCGCCCGACAACACCATCTACGCGGCGCCCATGACGGTGACCAGCGCCGGCCTGAGCGCCGGCCGCCCCGCCGCGCTGTTCAGGACCAATGGGCAGCTCCCGGACGACTGGACGCCGACGGCCGACGGCAAGCGGTTCATCGTCGTCGATTTTCCCTACGCTGCCTCGCAGGTCATTCACGTTCTCGTCAACTGGCACGCCCGGCTGCAGTAGCGGCCCGCGCGTCCACTATGATGAGGGCGTGTCTGCGCCTCTCATCCAAGCCCTCGGCTTCGCCAGCTTCAGCCGCGCCGTGAAGTGAAGATATGTCGCAGCCGCAATTCGGGCGATACACCGTCCTTGGCGACCTTGGCGTCGGCGGGATGGGACGTGTGTTTCGCGCGTTTGACCCGGCGCTTCAGCGCGAGGTGGCCATCAAGATCCTTCGCCACGACCTGCCTGGCAAGACCGGTGATCTGATTGCCGAGGCGCGTGCGGCATCCGCGCTGAACCACGCAAACATCTGCACGATCTTCGATGTGGGTCTGGTCGATGGCTCGCCCTTTGTCGCCATGGAGCTTGTCGATGGACATCCGTTAAGCGATTTGCTGAGCAGGGGCGCCCTTCCGCGCGAACGGGTGCTCAGGCTGGGCGTACAAATCGCGGCCGCCCTGGCCCACGCGCACGAGCAGGGCGTCGTACACGGCGACCTCAAGGGCCAGAATGTGCTGGTCACGCCACGCGACGAAGTGAAGCTGCTGGACTTCGGCCTGGCGAAGCGCCTGGACCCCGTGTCGGTCGATTCAATCACACGGTCGGCAGACGAAGTCCTGGGAGAGATGGCCGGCACGCTGCCGTTCATGTCGCCGGAGACGCTCCGCGGCACACCGGCATCGACGGCATCCGACGTCTGGTCATTCGGCGTGCTGTTGCACGAGATGACGTCGGGAGCCAGACCGTTTGACGGTCCCACAGCGGCAGCGACGGCGTCGGCAATCATGAACGACGCGCCACATCCGTTGCCGTCGTCGACCCCTCCGGCCCTGGCCGCGGTGATCGGGCGCTGCCTCGAGAAGCAGCCGCCCAGGCGATATCGCTCAGCCCGCGAATCTCTCGCTGCGCTCGAACCGCTGGTGTCAGATGCCACGACAGGCGCGCGGAACGTTGACGATCTGCCGCGCCCTCACTCGACGGGCCGCCGCAGAGCGACACTGGCTCTTGTTGGCATCCTGATCGCCGCGGGAGTTGGCCTGGTCTGGCAGCAGAACGGACCGAGGTCGCCAGCCGGACCCGCGCTTGGCAAGGTGACATCCCTCATCGTCCTGCCGTTCGACAATCTCTCCGGAAGCGCTGATGAAGATTACTTTGCGGACGGGATGACCGAGGCGCTCATCACGGACCTGTCGCGTATCCCATCGCTGACCGTCATTTCGCGCACGTCGTCCATCCGCTACAAGGCGATGGGGAAGACGTCATCAGAGATGGCATCCGATCTGAGCGTCGGCGCGATCGTCGAGGGCACAGTGCTGCGGTCCGAGGGCCGGGTGCGCATCAGCGTGCGCCTGGTGGACGCGGCGAGCGATCGCAATGTCTGGGGGCGCGAGTACACCAGGGACTTGAGAGACGTGCTGGCGCTGCAGGGAGAGGTGGCGCGCGCAATCGCGTCGGAAATCCGCGCGTCGTTCGCGCCGGCTGATGAAGCGCGGCTGGCGGGCGCTGCTCGAGTCAATCCGATCGCACTCGAGGAATTCCTTAAAGGCCGGCACCATTGGAACCGGCGAACAACGGAAGGACTCACACAGGCCGCGGATCACTTCCGGCGCGCCATCGGCGTGGATCCCGACTACGGGCCTGCTCACGCCGGCCTCGCGCAATGTTACGTGTTGTTTCCGGCTTTCCCGCTCTCGGCGATGTCCCCGTCCGACGCATTGCCACTCGCAGTGAAGGAGGCCGAACTCGCCCTGTCGCTCGACGACAGGCTCGTCGATGCCCACGGCGCGCTGGCATATGCCCACCTGCAGATGCTCGACTATCCACGGGCCGAGGAAGGCTTCACGCGCGCGTTGGCGCTCAATCCCAACGATGCCACGCTGCACTTCTGGTTTGCCGTGACGCTGGCGTCCATGTCGCGCTTCGATGAATCCATTGAGCACGCCCGTCGCGCGACAGCACTTGATCCCGTGTCCCCGATCATCGCAAGCGGCCTGTCGTTTGTGCACCACCTGGCCGGGCGGTTCGATCTCGAAGTTGAAGCGGCGCAGGCGGCCCTTCGCCTGGAGCCGAGCTTCATGATGGGCAGATACCGGCTGGGGATGGGTTACCTGCACCAGAGGCGCATCACGGAAGCCATCGGTGAACTCGAAGCCGCGCGTGCGGCGTCCGACAATCTTGACCTGCTGGCGACGATGGCGTATGCGAAAGGGCTTGCAGGACAACGCCGAGAAGCGATCGAGGCACTCAAGACCTTGACCACCCTTCAGGCTGCAGGCACGCAGTACGTCTCGCCATACGCGATCGCGCTGGTGCACCTCGGGTTGGATCAGCGCGAAGACGCGCTGACGTGGCTCTCGAAAGCTGTGGATAGCAAAGCATGGGGCGCGGCGTTCCTGGCTGTTGAACCGGTCTGGGATCCGCTGCGCTCCGATCCGAGGTTTGCGGCACTCGTGGCGCGGACACAATCCATCAGCCGTGGCGGCCAATAGTGTGAAGGGCGACGGCCCGCGCCTCCACTATGATGGGGCCGTGCCTCCGTCTGTGATCCGCGCCCTCGGTCTCGCCGGCTCCCTCATCTATGCCGCCTTCATCGTCTGGCTCTATGCCACGGGGCCGGCGACGATGGCGGAGGTCACCGGCGGCGTCGCTGCCGGCTTCAACGCCTATCGCGCCGACGAGGCGAGCTTTCAGGAGGGGCTTGGTTTGTTTCGCGCCGACAACTTCGAGGCGGCGCGCACCGCGTTCGATCGCGCCGATCCGGCGAAGCGCGACGCGCGAGCGCAGTTCTATGTGGCGTACAGCTATTACCGGCAGGGATGGGGCCGGCTCTGGAATGACGATGCGCTGTTCAGGAAGGGCCTGGAGGCGCTCGATCGGGCGGTGAAGGCCGACCCGTCCGGCCGGGTTGTCGTCGCGGACGGCAATCTGGGGATGACGACGTCCGACGAGCTGCGGGCGGAGCTCGAGGACGGCATCAGGCGCGACGCGTCCGACTACAACCCGCTGCGCGTGATGAGGAAGCGCAAGTGACGCGCGGCGTGCTGCTCGAGAGTGTCGCGCTGCCGTGGCTGCTGTTGACGGTGGCGTTGCTGGCCGGCCTGCGCGTGACGGAAGCGGGGGAGCTGAGGTTCCTGGTGCCGCCGCTGCCGTCGCTCGTGGCGATGCTGCTGCTGATGATGGTGCTCGTGCAGAGCGGCATCGTGCATCCCTGGCTGTTGATGGGCGAGCAGCGGACCGCGCTCGAGAATCTGAGCGGCATGATGGTGCTGGCCGCGCTGGCCGCGGCCTCAGCGCAGGTGGTGTCGGCCGTCACCCCCGAGGCCGGGCTGCCGCTGGTGCTGGGTGTGATCTTCCTGTTCGCGCTGTTCGTGAACACGCTCGCGGCCCGTCCGGGCCGGCAGCACGCCATGCGCGCGCTCTTCGTCGCGTTCTTCGCGGCGTTCACCGTGAAGTTCATCGTGCTCGACGCGCTCTACGCTCCGGACCGGAGCCTGGGCGGGCGGCTGCTGACGGGGTTGCTCGAGGGCGTCACGCTCGGCACGCTCGACCACGTCGTGTGGGGAGCGGCCACCGGCTACGTGACGTTCTTCGCGGTGGTGTTGTATTTCACGGCGCTGGCGCTGCTGCCGCGAGCTTCTTCCGGAAGTAGTCGATCGTCCTGGTCAGGCCTTCTTCGAGATCCACCTTCGGCTCCCAGCCCAGAATCTCTTTCGCGCGGGTGATGTCGGGCTTGCGCACCTTTGGATCGTCCTCGGGTAATGGCTGGTAGACGATCCGGCTCGCGCTGCCCGTCATGCGGATGATCGTCTCGGCCATGCCCTGAATCGTGAGTTCGGCCGGGTTGCCGATGTTGACCGGATCGTTGGTCTTCGACTCCATGAGCCGCAGGATGCCGTCGACGAGGTCGGTCACATAGCAGAAGCTGCGGGTCTGGGTGCCGGGCCCGTACACCGTCACGTCTTCGCCGCGCAGCGCCTGCGCGATGAAGTTCGGCACCGCGCGCCCGTCGCGCACGCGCATCCGCGGGCCGTACGTGTTGAAGATGCGCACGATCTTCGTGTCGAGGCCGTGATAGCGGTGATAGGCCACCGTCATCGCCTCGGCGAACCGCTTCGCCTCGTCGTACACGCCGCGCGGGCCGATCGGGTTGACGTTGCCCCAGTAGGTTTCCTTCTGCGGATGCTCGAGTGGATCGCCGTAAACCTCAGACGTCGACGCCAGAACGAACGTCGCGCCCTTCGCCTTGGCCAGCCCCAGCGCCTTGTGCGTCCCCAGCGCGCCCACCTTCATCGTCTGGATCGGCAGCTCGAGGTAGTCGATCGGACTCGCGGGGCTCGCCCAGTGCAGCACGTAGTCGACGGGGCCGTCGACGTACATGTAGTTGGTGACGTCGTGCTTGACGAAGGTGAAGTCGCGCCCGGCCAGGTGCGCGATGTTGGCCGTGTCGCCGGTGAGCAGGTTGTCGAAGCCGACGATGCTGTGGCCGCGGTCGAGGAGGGCGTCGGCCAGATGCGAGCCGATGAAGCCGGCCGCGCCGGTGATGACGGTGCGGGGCATTACGCCGCTTTCTGGAATCCGCGAAACAGCGTGAGCCACATGATCTTGATGTCGAGGCCGACCGACCAGTTCTCGATGTAGTAAAGGTCGTATTCGATGCGCTTCTCGAGCGACGTGTTGCCGCGCCAGCCGTTGACCTGCGCCCAGCCGGTGATGCCGGCCTTCACCTTGTGGCGCAGCATGTACTGCGGGATGCGGTGCTTGAACTGCTCGACGAAGAACGGGCGCTCAGGGCGCGGGCCGACAATCGACATGTCGCCCTTCAGCACGTTCCAGAACTGCGGCAGTTCGTCCATGTCGAAGCGCCGCAGCCAGCGTCCCACCGCCGTCGCGCGCGGGTCGTCGTCGCGCGCCCAGACGGGCCCGGTGACTTCCTCGGCGTTGATCGGCATCGACCGGAACTTCCAGACGTGGAAGGCCTTACCGTCGAGCCCCATGCGTTCCTGGCGGTAGAAGGCGGGGCCGGGCGAGCTCTTCTTGATGAGCAGCGCGATGATGCCGAAGGGAATCGCGAGCAGCGCGAGGACGGCGCTGCTGAGCGCAATGTCGATCATCCGCTTGATGACGGCGTTGACACCGCGCAGCGGCACTTCGTGGATGCTGATGATCGGCACGCCGTCGAGATCCTCGAGGCGGGCGCGCAGCGTCAGGAACTCGAGCAGGTCGGGCACGACGTGCACGTCGATGAATTCGCGGCTCGCGTACTCGATGATGCCGAGCATCTTGACGTGCTCGTCGAGCGGCAGCGCGACGTAGATCTGATCGATGCTCTCGCGCGCGCAGACGTCGGGCGTCTCGGCGAGCGAGCCCAGCACGGGCAGGCCGCGATAGCCGATGCGGTCTCCGGTGGAGTGGTCGTCGACGAAGCCAATGACGCGGAAGCCGAGCTCGCCGTGCTCGAGAATCTTGTCGGCGACAATGCGGGCGAGATCGCCGGCGCCCGCGATGAGCACGCGCTTGAGGCCGATGCCCCGGCGGAAGCGGCTCTCGAGCACCCGCCGCACCACTTCGCGCGACAGGTACGTGAGCGAGACGTTCAGAACCAGAAACATTGCCCAGACCGGCTGCGAGATTTCGAGCAGGCCCTGATCTTTCGCCGCTTCCGACAGGTAGTAGGTCTGGACGAACAGGGTGCCGCCCACGCCAAGCACGACGGCGACGATGGAGCCGACGAAGACCGAGAAGAACTCGTCGACGCGCGAGCGGCCGCGCCGGAGCCGGTAGACGCCCTGCAGCTGAAACGCGGCGGGCACAAGGAGCCCGATGAAGGGCGCCAGCATCAAGTACTGCTCGAGCGGCGGATAGCCCTTGGTGACGGGCACCAGGCTTTCCAGCGGAGAGTAGAAGCGAATGAGGTAGGCGAGCAGGAACGCCGACATCGCCAGGAACGCGTCGCCCGCCACGTGCAGCCCGATGAGCAGCTGGTTGTGACGCTTTAACACTGTCCAGTTCCAGTTCCAGTGCTCAGTTCACGGCCCGAGTGCCGCGCGAGCGTGTCGTCGACGATGGCGGTGAAGCCGGTCGCGAACGCTGCCGCCGAGAAACGCTCGGCATTGGCGCGCAATGTCGCGCGGTCCCAGTTGATGCCTTCGGCGCGCGCGAGGCCGTTGGCAAAGGCCTCGGCCGTCGGCTCGGCGACGTGAACGCCCGTCGCGCCGTCGGTCACCGTCTCGAGCGCGCCGCCGCGGGCGAGCGCGACGACCGGCGTGCCGCAGGCCTGGGCCTCCACCGGCACGATGCCGAAGTCTTCCTCGCCCGGCAGGAGCACGGCGTGGGCCGCGCGATACAGGTCGCGAATCTCCTCGTCCGAGGCGGCGCCGGTGAACGTGACCGAGCCATCCGCGCGCCGTTCGAGGCGCGCGCGGTCGGGGCCGTCGCCGGCGACGACCAGCGGCCGGCCGAGCTGCCGGCAGGCATCGATGGCAAGTTCCACGCGCTTGTAAGGCACCAGGGCTGACACGATCAGATAGTGAGTCCGGGGCCGGGCCGCATCCGGCGTAAAGAAGTCCGTTTGGACGGGCGGATAAACGACGCTGGCCACGCGATTATAGTATCGGCCGATCCTGCCCGCAACATATTGAGAGTTAGCCACATAGCGGTCCACGCGGCCTTCGGTGGCCCGATCCCACTGCGCCAGCCAGGCCATGACCCGCCGCAGCCCGGCTGAGGCGGGCCGTCCCACGCGCGCCTGGCCGAAGTAGGCCTCGAACTGGTCCCAGGCGTAGCGCATGGGGGAATGGCAGTAGCAGACGTGGGCGGTCCGGCCGGGGACGACCACCGATTTGGCGGCGCAATGACTGCTGCTGATGACCAGGTCGACATCATCGAAGCCGAACTGCTCGACGGCAAACGGGAACAGCGGCAGATACTCGCGATAGCGCGAGGCCGACAGCGGCAGCCGGTCGACAATCGACCGGTGCACGCGCCGTCCCTCGATGACCGGCGACACCGATCCCCGGCGGTGCACGAGCGTGTAGAGCTCGGCGCCGGGGAACAGCCCGAAGACGGCCTCGAGCACCTTCTCGCCGCCCCGCATCCCCGTCAGCCAGTCGTGCACGACGGCTACGCGCATTAGCGGCGGCTCCTGGGGTGGCGGCCGCGAGGCGATCGGCGCAACGCCCTTCGGGCTCCGCTTCGACGTCCGGTAAAACGATGCTCCGGGCTAACGAATGCGCACGGCAGGGGCCCCGAGACCCTGCCGTGTGGCTGCCCTGCGCATCGTTTTACGAACGTCTTGACGGACGTCTCAGAGTCGCCCTCAGAACGTTGCGCCGATCGCACAGCGGCCACGAGCGCAGCGAGCGCTTGCGGATGGCGCGACAACTGTGCCGCCCGACTTTGAGACAGGCCGCGGGTATCACGAAAAACTGCGCGCAGGGGCATCCTCACGGCTGGGTCTCGGGGCCCCAGCCGTGCAAGCTCGCTAGCCCCGGAGCGCAGTTTTTCCGGCCTGTCGAGCAGGAGGGCGGCGCAGTTGTCGCGACATCCGTGTAGCGCGAGCCACAGGTTCACTGCGACCCGACCTCGAGGTAGACGTCTCTGATACGGCGGACGGAGCGCTCCCACGAGAAGCCGTGCGCGCGGGCGAGGCCCTTCTGCACCAGCGTGCGGCGCAGCGCCTCGTCCGTGAGAATCCGCTCGGTCGCGGCGGCAATGGCTTCCGCGTCGTGCGGATCGACCAGCAGCGCGGCATCGCCGACCACTTCCGGCAGCGACGACACGTTCGACGTCACCACCGGCGTCCCGCTGGCCATCGCCTCGAGCGGCGGCAGCCCGAAGCCTTCATAGAGCGACGGGAACACGAACACGTCGGCCAGTCTGTAGAGAATCGCGAGCGTGGCATCGGGCACGAACCCGAGAAAGCGCACATGCTTGTGCAGCTGGTGCCGGTGCACGGCGCGGCGCAGCTGGGGACTCTTCGAGATTTCGTCGCCGATGATGACGAGTTTCAGCCGCTCGAAGCCGCGCTTCTTGAGCCGCGCGAACGCCTCGATCACCCGATCGACATTCTTGTGCGGCTTGATGTTGCCTGCGTACAGCAGGAACGAGTCGTCGAGCTGATAGCGCTGGCGCACCCGGATGACGTCCTCGGCCTCCGGCGGGTTGTCGAACGCCGGATCGAGGGCGTTGTAGATGACCTCCACCTTCGACGAGGGGACGTGGAAGAAGCGCAGGATGTCGCGCTTGGACGCCTCCGACACCGTCAGCACCCGCGCCGACCGCCGCGCCGCGATCGTCATGAACGTCCGCGCGTACGCGTACGCGAGCCTGTTCGGCAGGTACTCCGGAAACATCAGATGAATGCAGTCGTGAATCGTCACGACGGCCGGACACGGCAGAAACGGCGGCAGCACGTAGTGCGGCGCATGGAACACCTGCGCGCCCGCGCGTTTGAGCGCCAGCGGCACCCGGATCTGTTCGGCCACCGAATAGTTACCCGACGGCTCGACGACGGCGCGGAAGTTGTCGCCGAGGGCGCGCACGCTGTCGCAGTCCGACGCGCGGCAGAGCAGGATGTACTCGTTCTCGCGGTCGATGCGCCCGAGCACGCGCAGCACGTTGCGCACGTAGGTGCCGACGCCGAAGTCGCGCAGCTTCCGCGCGTCAATCGCTATGCGCATCTCGCAACGCCTCTCAACGCGACGGCCTTCCGCAGGCTTTCCTCACCCTCGCTCACGTACACGCTCGGGTGCGGAAACCTGCTCACGGCCGTCGCTCCAGCAGCGCCGCTGTGGCCGGGCGTTGCGCACTCGCGCCGAGCACCAGCCTGGCTATTCACCGCGCTCCTCGAGCTTGATGCCTTTGAGGCGCATCCACACGCGCAGCAGCGGCACCCAGCGCGGATCGTGCTTGGCGTAGAAGGCGGCATGGCTGCGATGGTACGCGAGACGGGTGGCCGCCGGCGCGGCTCGGGCGGATCGGCCGCGCAGGTGCACCACTTCGACCGCCGGCGCGAACAGCATGCGCCCGCCGTCGGCGCGCAGGGCGGCGCAGAAATCCACGTCTTCCTCGTACATGAAATAGCGCTCGTCGAGCAGCCCCGCCTGTTCCGCGGCGGCGCGCCGCACCAGCAGGCAGGCGCCCGTGACCCAGTCAGGATACGACTCGCGCCGTGTCGCGCGCTCGACGAATGCCGTGACGCCGGGCACGCGCCGCATGTAGAGCGCATGCAGCGCCATGCGCCCCAGCTCGCGTCCGGGCGTGAGCATGCGGCCGAACGACCACTCCGCGCGCCCTTCGCCGTCGACCAGCCGCGGTCCCGCCGCGGCCACGTCCGGCTCGCCGAGCAGCCGCGCGGCCAGGGCGTCGATGGCGCCGGCCGGCACGATCGTGTCGGAGTTGAGCAGCAGGATTAGCTCGCCGTTTCCCGCGCGAATCCCCGCGTTGTTGGCCGCCGCGAACCCCGCGTTGCGGCCCATGGCCAGCACCTCGACGTCCGGCCAACCGTCGCGCACGGCCTGGACGCTGCCGTCGGTCGAGGCGTTGTCCACCACGATGATGTGGTGCGGCAGCGACGGCGGCGCCGCATGCAGCGAATAAAGGCACCGCTCCAGATCCGCCCGCGCGTTGTAGCTGACGATGATGATGTCGAGCGTCATCGGGCGGCCTCGCGCAGCACCTGCAGGGTGGCGGCCGCCGCGCGGGGCCAGTCGTAGCGCCCCCACATCGGTTCCGCGCGCGCGACGATGGCCGCGCGCTCGCCGGGATCGCCGAGCAGCCGCGAGAGCGCCGCGGCGGTGCCCGCGATGTCGCCCTGGCGCACGTAGACGGCCGCGTCGCCGTACACCTCGCGCGCCACCGGCGTGTCGAGCATCACCGACGGCACGGCGTGCGCCAGCGCCTCGAACGGGGTGAGGGCGAAGCCTTCGTACTCCGACAGGAACGCGCCAACCGACGCGCGCGACAACGCGTCGGTAATCCGCGCGCTCGGCGGGCTCTCGAGCCACGTGATGCGCGACGCCACGCCGGAGGCCGCGATGAGCCCGGCGAGATCCTGGTGCGGCCAGGTGCGGTTGGCGCCCGCAATCAGCAGGCGGGCCTCGGGATGCTCCCCGGCCGCCGCCGCGAACGCGGCAATCAGGTCGGGCACGTGCCGGCGGTTGAAGATCGATCCCACGAACACGACGAGCGGATCGCGCGCGTCGATGGGGATCGGCGCGCCGTGCCGCGTCGGAGCGCCGGGCGGAATCATCCGAATCCGGCCGCGCGGGACGCCGAGGCGCGCTTCGATTTCACCCGCCGAGAACTCGGACACCGTGATGACGGCTTTCGCGCGCCGCGCCGATCGCGGCGTGATGAAATTCCGCCGCACCCGCTCCAGCGGCCTGAACCATTCGGGATGCGCCGCGAACGACACGTCGTGAATGACGACGACCGTGGGAAGGCTGGTGCGGAGGGGGGCGGAATAGCCTGGCGCGAAGAGGACGTCGGCCATCGCCCCGGCGGCCCCTCCCGGCAGCGTCAGCTGCTCCCACAGCGTGCCGCCCGTGCGGTCCGGCCGCACGATGAGATGCGCGCGATCCGCCTCGGGCAGCGCACTGACCTCCGGCGAGAGCTCGCGATGGGCGACGAGCGACACGCGCACATCGTCCCGCGGCAACCACTCGCGGAGGAGGTTGAGCAGGTACACGCCGACGCCGGTGACGTGGCCGGCCAGCTCGCGGGCGTCGACGGCGATGTGCAGCGGCGTCATGAGGCTGGCGGTTCGGCCGCGGCGGCGCGATAGGCCTCGATGAGACGGGTGGCGCTCCCGGTCCAGGAGTAGCGCGCGGCGCGCTCGCGGCCGGCGGCGGAAAGCCGCGCACGCGCGGCCGGGTCGAACGCGGCCGTCAGCAGCGCGCGGGCCAGCGCATCGGCGTCCTCCGGATCGACCAGCAGTCCGGCATCGCCGACCAGCTCGGGAAGCGAGCCGCGATTGGCGGCGACGACCGGCACGCCGGCAGCCATGGCTTCGAGCGCGGTCAGGCCGAAACCCTCGTGGAAGGACGGCACGACCAGCGCCGCCGCATCCGCGTAGAGCGCCTGACGCTCCGTGTCGCTGACGTAGCCGAGATGCCTGACGCGGTCCTTGAAGGGCGCATCGAGCAGGCGCGCGAGCACGGGGCCCGCTTCAGGCGTGGCGCGCCCGGCCAGCACGAGCGGCAGCGCATCTGGCACCAAGGCCAGCACGCGCGCCCACGCGTCGAGCAGCCCGCCGACGTTCTTGCGCGGCTCGATGGTGCCGAGAAACAGCACGTGCCGTTTCGGCGTGTCGTGTCGCAGGGCCGCCGCCCAGCCGGGCGCGCCGGCGGGGCAGAGCACCACGCGGGCGGCGTTCACTCCCAGCCGGCGCTCCACGTCGGCAGCCGTCGCCTGCGAGGAGACGACCACGCGCGACGCGCGCCTGGCGTGCGCGCGGGCGAGCGCGGGATAGTCGCGGCGGATCTCGCGCGCGGTGCGCTCAGGATGCTCCAGGAAGTCGAGGTCGTGAATCGTGACGAAGCGCGCGCCGCGGCGCGCCGGCGTCAGCAGCGGATGCGCGCTGTGGACGACGTCGAAGCTGCGGCCGGCCAGGCGCTCTACCGGCGGCCATTCGAGGCGGTGCCACGCGTAATTGAGCAGCGTCACGGGCACGCGGCGATCGACGATCCGGGCGCCCGGCACCGCCGCGGGATCGAGACGATCGCGCCAGGATGCCGAGAAGAGCGTGAGGCTGTCGCCGGCGTCGAACGCCGCCGCCACGTGGCGCGCCAGCTCGTGCACGTACTCCCCGACCCCCGATCGCTCGCGCAGAGCGGGGCGATAATCCATCACCGCGTGCATCTAACTCCTTTGCTGTCTGTAGTTTGACACGGTTCAGGCGGGAATGGTAAGGTGAGGAGTTTTATCCGGCCTTTTAAGGACGTTTCATGAAAATCGCGGTTGTCGGGACAGGATACGTCGGCCTCGTGGTTGGCGCCTGCCTCGCTGAGAACGGCAACGACGTCGTCTGCGTCGACAAGGATGCCGCCAAGGTCCGCGCGCTGCAGCGCGGCCGAATCCCCATCTATGAGCCCGGCCTCGAGGAATACGTCAAGCGCAATCGCGCCGAGAAGCGGCTCGAGTTCACGACGGCGCTGCCGCGCGCGGTGCGCGCGGCCGAGGTCATCTTCATCGCGGTCGGCACGCCGATGGGCGAGGACGGATCGGCCGACCTGCAGCACGTGCTCGGCGTCGCGCGGGAAATCGCGCGCGCGATGAACGGCTACAAGGTCATCGTCGACAAGAGCACGGTGCCGGTGGGCACCGCCGAGCGCGTCAAGGAAGTCGTCCGCCGCGAAACCACGCATCCCTTCAGTGTCGTCAGCAACCCAGAGTTCCTGAAGCAGGGCGCCGCCGTCGACGACTTCATGCGCCCGGATCGCGTCGTCATCGGCGCCGACGATCCGCGCGGCGCCGACATCATGACGGCGCTGTACCGCCCGTTCATGCGGACCGGCGCGCCCATCATGATCATGGACACGGCCAGCGCCGAGCTGTGCAAGTACGCGGCAAACGCGATGCTCGCCACGCGCATCTCGTTCATGAACGAAGTCGCGAACGTGTGCGAGCTGTTCGGCGCCGACGTCGACAAGGTGCGGCTGGCGATTGCGGCCGACAAGCGCATCGGATCGGCGTTCCTCTTTCCCGGCGTCGGCTACGGCGGCAGCTGTTTCCCGAAGGATGTCAAGGCGCTGATGCACTTCTCGAGCGCGAAGAAGTACCGCTTCCGCGTGCTCGAGGCGGTCGAGGCGGTCAACGAGCACCAGAAGCTGCGCGTCGTCGAGAAGCTGGAAAAGATCTTCGGCGCCGGCGGCCTGAAGGGGAAGCGCATCGGCGTCTGGGGGCTGGCGTTCAAGCCCCGCACCGACGACATGCGCGAGGCGCCGTCGATTCCTATCGTCAACGGCCTGCTGGCGCGCGGCGCGAAGGTGCAGGTGTTCGATCCGGAGGCGATGCGGATCGCGCGCGGCATCTTCGGCGCGAAGGTGCACTACGCGAAGAACGCCTATGACGCGCTGACCGGCGCCGACGCGCTCGCCATCGTCACCGAATGGAACGAGTTCCGCGAGCCGGATCTCGATCGCATGAAGAGTCTGATGAAGGCGCCGGTGATTGTCGACGGACGCAACCTGTACGACCCGCCGGTGATGCGGGCCAACGGGTTCACGTACCATTCCATCGGACGCGCATGAGCCTGGTGGTGGTCACCGGCGGCGCGGGCTACGTCGGCAGCCATGCCGTCAAGGCGCTGGCCGCGTCGGGCCGCGACGTCCTCATCGTCGACAACCTGTCGGCCGGGCATCGCGAGGCGGTGGCGCGCATTGCCGCCGCGTTTCCCGGCCGCGCGATCGAATTGATCGAGGGCGACACCTCCGACCTGGCGCTGCTCACCAACCTGTTCGAGCGCGTCGAGCCGGCCGCCGTGATGCACTTCGCGGCATGGCTGTCGGTGCCCGATTCCGTGCGCGACCCGGCAGGCTACTACCGCAACAACGTCATCGGCACGCTGTCGCTGCTCGAGGCGATGGCCCGCACGGGCGTCTCGCGGCTCGTCTTCTCGTCGACCTGCGCAGTTTTTGGAGAGCCGCGGGCCGTGCCGATCGACGAGACGCACCCGCGCAGCCCCATCAACGCGTACGGCGACACGAAGCTGGCCATCGAGCGCGCGCTCGGGCACTTCGACACGGCCTACGGCCTCAAGAGCATCGCGCTGCGGTATTTCAACGCCTCGGGCGCCGACCCGGACGGCCTGCTCGGCGAGGACCATGACCCCGAGATTCACCTGATTCCACGCGCGATCATGGCCGCGAACGGCGGGGAGCCGCTGCAGATCTTCGGCGACGACTACCCGACGCCCGACGGCACGTGCCAGCGCGATTTCGTGCACGTCAGCGACCTGGCCGATGCCCATATGCTGGCGCTTTCGAGGCTGGAGGGGGGCGCCCCCTCCGGGGTCTACAACCTGGGCAATGGAACGCCCATCTCCGTCCGAGAAGTACTAGATGCGGTGGAAAGGGTGTCGGGGCGGAAGGTGCCGTTCGTGACGGCGTCGCGGCGGCCGGGCGATCCGGCCAGGCTGGTGGCGTCGAGCGCGCTCGCGCACCGCGAACTCGGGTGGCAGCCGCGCCTCGCCTCGATCGACGAGATCGTCGGCACGGCCTGGCGGTGGCACCAGGCGCATCCGCGGGGCTATCAGGGATGAACACCTGGCAGCGGCTCGTCGGCTACGCGCTCCGCTACCGCGGCCGGCTGCTCGTGGCGCTGGTCGCGATGCTCGCGTACGGCGCGGGGTCGCTGGCCATGCCGGCGCTGATCAAGCAGGTGCTCGACATCCTGAGCAAGGAACCGCGTGCGGAAGGCATCAACGCCGCGTGGATTGGCGGCCTCATCCTGCTCGCGTATTTCGTCAAGGGCATCGGGTCGTACGTGTCGGACTACGAGATGACCTGGGTGGGCCAGCGCGTGGTGATGGATATCCGCGTGAAGCTGTTCCGCCACGTGCTCGATCAGTCCGCGGCGTTCTTCAGCAAGAAGACGGTCGGCCAGCTCGTGTCGCGCCTCACGGCCGACGTCGCGCACGTGCAGCGCGTCGTCGCCAAGACGGTGGCGGAGCTCGCGCGCGAGTCGCTCGCGCTGGTCGGCCTTGCCGGGTATCTGTTCTACATCGACTGGGAGCTTGCCGTTGCCGTCGTGATTACGGCGCCGCTGGTGGTCTATCCGCTCATTCGCTTCGGACAGCGCGTTCGGAGCACGACACGCAGGAGCCAGGAGGATCAGGAACAGATCGCGCACATCGCGAACGAGGCGTTCACGGGCCACCGCATCGTGAAGGCCTTCGGCGCCGAACAGTTCGAGGAGACCAAGTTCCACGAGGCGTCGCACCGCCTGTTCCGCACCAACATGAAGGTCACCAGCGCCGTGTCGGCGCTGCCGCCACTGATGGAGATCATCGGCGGCTGCGCCGTTGTCGGCCTGCTCTGGTACGGGATGCGCGAGATCCGGCTCAACAACATGACGGCCGGCGACTTCGGCTCGTTCCTGGCCGCGGCGATTCTGATGTACGGCCCGATGCGCAAACTGAGCCGCGTCAACGCCGACCTGCAGCAGGGCATGGTGGCCGGCCAGCGGATTTTCGAGCTGATGGACCGGCACACCGAAGTGCGCGAACGCGAGCACGCGCGGCCGCTGCCGCGCCTGCATGAAGGCGTCACGTTCGACCGCGTCGGCTTCCAGTACGAGGACCACGACGGCCAGCACACGCTGCGCGACGTGTCGTTCGAGGTCGGCGCCGGCCAGGTGGCCGCCATCGTCGGCCTGAGCGGCGCGGGCAAGACGACGCTGGTGAACCTGATTCCGCGCTTCTACGACGTCACGGAAGGCGCCATCCGCATCGACAATGTCGACGTGCGCGACGTCACGCTGCGGTCGCTGCGCGACCAGATTGCGCTCGTGACGCAGGAGACGGTGCTGTTTGACGACACGATTGCCGCCAACATCGCGTTCGGCCGCCCCGCGGCGTCGCCGGGCGAGATCGAGAGCGCCGCGCGCGCGGCGCACGCGCACGACTTCATCATGGCGCTGCCGCGCGGCTACGACACGTCGATCGGCGAGCGCGGCCAGCGCCTCTCGGGCGGCCAGCGCCAGCGGCTCGCCATTGCCCGCGCGCTGGTGCGCGACGCGCCGCTGCTGATCCTCGACGAGGCGACGTCGTCGCTCGACGCCGAGTCGGAGGGCCTCGTGCAGGACGCGCTCCCGACGCTCATGAAGAACCGGACGACCTTCGTGATTGCGCACCGGCTGTCCACGGTGCGGCGCGCCGACATGATTATTGCGCTCGACAGGGGACAGGTCGTGGAGATCGGCCGCCACGACGAGTTGGTCGGACGCCCCGGCGGCGTCTACGCGCGGCTGTACGCGCTGCAGGCTTTCGACGAGAAGCGCAGCGAGCGGCAGGCGGCAAAGGGCGCATCGTGATCAAGTCGATGACCGGGTTCGCGTCGCTGACGCGCGAGGACGCGGCGGCGACCGTCAGCGTCACCATCAAGTCGGTGAACCACCGCTTTCTGGATCTGCAGCTGCGGCTGCCGTCGATGCTGCAGCACCTGGAAGGCGCGCTGCGCGCGCGCGTGCAGGCCGTCGTCGCGCGCGGGCGCGTCGAAGTGGCCGTTTCGATGCAGCTGCGGCACACCGCCTCGTACGCGGTGGACGTGAACGAATCGGTCGTGGCGGCCCTGTATTCCGCGACGGCGCCGATGCGCGAGGCGGGCATCGTGACCGGGCAGCTGACGCTCGGTGATTTGCTCAGGATTCCTCAGGCGATCGCGGTGCGCGAGGAAGCGGCCGGGTCGGCAACCGCGGAAGGCGGCACCGTGGCCGACGCGCTCGTGGTGGCCACCGTATCGGAGGCCCTCGAGGCGCTGGACGTCATGCGGACAACGGAGGGCGATCTGCTGCGCGTCGATCTCGATCAGCGGTGCGCGGGCCTTGCCGCGATCGTCGAGCGCATCGTCGAGGAGTCGAAGACGGCGCAGGGCACGCTGCAGGCCCGGCTGCAGGAGCGTGTGTCGGGGTTGAACATCGACCCGGCTGGCGATCCGGCGGCGCTGGCGGCAGAGATCGTCCGCTTCGTCGCGCGCTCCGACATCGAAGAGGAGATCGTCCGCTTCCGCAGCCATGTCAGTCACTGGAAGGCGCTGGCCGAGTCGGCCGAGCCGTGCGGCCGCAAGCTGGACTTCCTGATTCAGGAAATGAACCGCGAGATCAACACCATGGGTTCGAAGGCCGAGGGGCCGTCGGTGCCGGCGCATGTGGTGACGGCGAAGGCGGAGCTCGAGCGGCTCCGCGAGCAGGTGCAGAATGTCGAGTAGCGCGGCGGATTGTAAATGGTAAATCGACCCGCAAGCGCGGATGACTGGGCTTGCCGCCAGGGCCGGGGCATTCTGTTCGTCGTCTCGGCCCCCTCGGGCACGGGAAAGACAACGCTGGTGGAGCGGCTGGTGCGGGCCGTGCCGGGACTGCAGATGTCGCGGTCGTACACGTCGCGGGCGACGCGGCCGGGCGAGGCGGACGGCGTCGACTATAATTTCATCAGCCGTCAGGACTTCGAGTCGCGCATCGCGCTCGAGCAGTTCCTGGAATGGGCCGACGTGTTCGGCAACCTCTACGGCACCGGCCTGTCGGACACCGAGCAGCAGCTCGCCAGCGGCTGCGATCTGGTGCTCACCATCGACGTTCAGGGGGCCAGACAGGTGCGCGCGAAGCCGATTCCCACCGTGGGGGTCTTCGTGCTGCCGCCGTCGTTCGACGCACTGGAACAGCGGCTGCGCGGACGCAGCAAGGACAGTGAAGAGGCCATCCAGCGCCGGCTCGCGACGGCGCGCGACGAGGTGTCGGCGTTCAGCGAATACGACTACGTCGTCGTCAACGACGACATCGACGGATGCGTGGAGCGCATGAAGGCGATCGTCATCGCGGAGCGGACGCGGCTCGAACCCGCGCGCGGGATCGCGGACGGCGTCATAGAGACGTTCAAGAGGTAGCAACATGTCAGATCAGAATCGTTTCGAGTTCGTGACCGTCGCCAGCGCGCGGGCCAGGCAGCTGCTCGAGGGCTGCACGCCGCGCGTGGAAGGATCGGCCAAGCCGGCGCGCCGCGCCGTGCAGGAAGTGACGGCCGGCGCGGTCAAGGCCGTCGAACCGGAGACGAAAGGCAGCGCGGGCCGTTAGGCCTGCGGACGAATCCACAATGGCGCTGATTGGGCTCGGCGTCGGCGGCGGTATCGGCGCCTACAAGGCGCTCGAGGTCGCCCGCGGTCTGCAGAAGAACGGCCACGACGTGGTCGCGCTGCTGACGCGCAACGCCCGCCGGTTCATCACGCCGCTCACGTTCGAAGCCATCACGCACCGCCCGGTGCTGATGAATCAGTTCGCCCCGGGCGTCAACACCGACATCGAGCACATCGCGGTCGCCAACGACATTGCGCTGCTCGTCGTGGCGCCGGCGACGGCCAACATCCTCGCCAAATTCGCGCATGGCATCGCCGACGACTACCTCTCGACGCTGTTCCTGGCCACACCGGCGCCCGTGCTGCTGGCGCCGGCGATGAACACGCGGATGCTCGAGCATCCCGCCGTGCAGGAGAACGCGCGCATTCTCGCCGCGCGCGGCGTGCGGTTCGTCGATCCCGGCGCGGGATATCTGGCGTGCGGCTGGATCGGCAAGGGCCGGCTCGCCGAGCCTGCGGAGATCGTGGCCGCCGCCGAGGAGATGCTTGCCGCGAGACGCGACCCGGTTAGATTTCCCCGGTTCGACATGGCAGAAACGAACCGGGGAAATCTAACCGGGTCGCGTCTCGTCGTCACGGCGGGGCCGACGTTCGAGGACATAGACGCCGTGCGGTTTATCGGCAATCGATCGAGCGGCCGGATGGGCTACGCGCTGGCGGCAGAGGCGTCGCGGCGCGGCGCGATGGTGTCGCTGATTTCGGGGCCGACGCATCTGCCGGCGCCGGAAGGCGTGAGCGTGGAGTCGGTGCGGAGCGCCGCCGAGATGCACGCGGCGGTGACGCGCGCGGCGGCCGGCGCCGACGCCGTCATCATGGCCGCTGCCGTCGCCGACTACGCGCCCGACGGAGGCGCGATCGGCACCAAGAAGGCGAAAGCCGAGGAGGCGTGGTCGCTGCGGCTGACGCGGACGCGCGACATTCTGGCGGAACTGGGCGCCGCGCGCAACGGCGGCCGGCCGGTGCTCGTGGGCTTCGCCGCCCAGACGGGCGACCCGGTGCCGGCGGCCGTGAAGAAGCTGGCGTCGAAGCATGCCGACCTGATCGTGGCCAACGACGTCTCGAAGCCGGGCTCTGGGTTCGACGTCGACACGAACGAAATCACCCTGGTCGACGCGCACGGCGCCGAGCCGCTGCCGCTCATGTCGAAAGACGATGCCGCGGGCGCGATTCTGGATCGCGTGGCGCGCCTGCTCGCTGCTAAGATCGTCGCGCAGTGACCAACCCGGATCTCTCCGAGCATCTGCGCTGGGCCGAAACGCTCGGCGTGACCGGCTTCTCGCGCGACCCCAAGTGGCGAACGCGCGCCGCAGAGGCAGGCGCGGCCTCGTCCGGGCCCGCGCGCAGCGTGACAGCCGATCCACCGGCTACCGGCAACCGGTTACCCTCCTCCGCGCTGCGCGCTTCAGAGGGCAGGCCGGCAACCGATCTGGCCTCCATCCGTTCCGATCTCGGCGACTGCACGCGGTGCAAGCTGTATGCGCTCGGGCGGAAGCAGATCGTGTTCGGCGAGGGCAATCCCGACGCCGATCTGATGTTCATCGGCGAGGCGCCGGGCGCCGACGAGGACGCGCAGGGCGTGCCGTTCATCGGCCGCGCCGGCCAGCTGTTGACCAGGATTATCGAGGCCATCGGCCTCACGCGTGAACAGGTCTACATCGCCAACGTCATCAAGTGCCGGCCGCCCGGCAACCGCAATCCCGAGCCGGATGAGATCGCCGAGTGCGAGCCGTTCCTGCTGCGGCAGATCGAGAGCGTGCGGCCGAAGGTGATCGTGGCGCTCGGGACGTTCGCCGCGCACACGCTGCTGCGCACCGACGCGCCCATCTCGAGGCTGCGCGGCACGTTCCACGAATATCACGGCGCGAAACTGCTGCCGACGTTCCATCCTGCCTATCTGCTGCGCAGTCCCGAACGCAAGCGCGACGTCTGGGACGACATGAAGAAAGTGCGCGCAGTGCTGGCCGGCGAGGCCTAAGTGTCCGCGCGTCATGTGTCTGTGGCGGTGCCGGTGCCCGGCCTGCCGCCGCTGACCTATCGCGTCCCCGCGCATCTTCCACTCCCCGAACCAGGAACCCGCGTGCTGGTGCCCGTGGGAACTCGAACCGTTACGGGCTGGGTCGTCCCTCCTGAACCGAACGGGGAACAGGGAACGGGGAACCTCAAGGAACTTCTCGAGGTTCTCGACCCCGAACCGCTGCTGCCGCGCGAAATCGTCGACCTGGCGCTGTGGACGGCTGATTACTACCTTGCGGGTCCTGGCGAAGCGCTGGCCGCCGCGATGCCGCCGCAAAGCGCCGTCTTCTCACGGCGCGTCGTCAGCCTGACGGAGGTGGGCCGCGCCAACGAACTGCAGGTCGGCCTGCGCAGGCGCGCGCTCGATCTGCTCCGCGAGCACGACACGCTGGCGGTCGATTCGCTGATCAGGAGGCTCGAGGACCGGACGGCAAAAGGGGCGGTGGATGGGCTGCTGCGCGACGGCCTTGTCGCGATCTCGCAGCCGCTCGAAGGACGCCGCGAGGCGTTTCGCAGCGTGGCGCGCGTGCGCCTCACCGCGCTGGGCGACGATCCCGCCGTCACGCGCCCGAAGCGCCAGGGCGAGCTGCTCGCGCTGCTGCGGGGCACGCCCGACGGCCTGACCTCGCGCGAGCTCGACGCGAGAGGCATCGGCTGGGACGTCGCCAAACGCCTCGCCGCCTCGGGCCTGGCCGCGATCGATCAGGTGCGGATCGATCGGAATCCATTTAATGGGGACAGACCCCATTTTTCAGTTTCGGCAACACCGCGCGCGCTCACTGACGAACAGGTTGCCGCCGTCGAGACCCTGACGGCACTTCTCGCCGCCCGGGCCTTTGCCGTCGGCCTCCTGCACGGCGTCACCGGATCAGGCAAGACGGAGGTCTACCTCCGCCTCGCCGCGCGCGCGATGGAACAACAGCGCCGCGTGCTGATTCTCGTCCCCGAAATCGCGCTCACGCCGGCCGCCGCCGCGATCTTCCGCGCCGCGTTCGGCGATCGCGTCGCCATCCAGCACAGCGCCCTCTCGGACGGCGAGCGCCACGATCAGTGGCATCGCATCCGCCGCGGCGACGTCGACGTCGTCGTCGGCACCCGCTCCGCCGTGTTCGCGCCGCTGCCCAATGTGGGCCTAATTGTCGTGGACGAGGAGCACGACGGCTCCTTCAAGCAGGACGAGTCCCCCCGCTATCACGGCCGCGACGTCGCGATCGTGCGGGCCCGCAATGCCGGCGCGCTGATCGTGCTTGGCTCCGCCACGCCCGCGCTCGAAACCTTCGAAAATGCCCGCCAGGGCCGGTATCGGCTGGTGACGATGGCGCGGAGGGTGATGGATCGGCCGCTGGCGGCGGTGCAGGTCGTGGACATGCAGGGGGAGTTCGCGGAGCGCGGCGCCGACATCGTCCTGAGCAGGCCGCTCGAGGAGGCGCTGAAGGCGCATCTTGCGCGCGGCGAGCAGGCGGTCGTGCTGCTGAACCGCCGCGGCTTCGCGACGCTGATGTTCTGCCGGCAGTGCGGCCACTCGCTCGAGTGTCCGAACTGCAGCCTGTCGCTGACCATTCACAAGGCCACGCGGCGGGCGCGCTGCCACTACTGCAACCACGCGGTGCCGCTGCCCAACAAGTGTGTCAAGTGCGGCGGCGAATTCATGGAGCAGAGCGGCTTCGGCACCGAGCGGGTCGAGGCCGAGATTCGGGCGCTGCTGCCCGATGCGCGTGTCACGCGCGTCGATCGCGACACGGTCCGCCGGCGGGGCGCCATCAGCGGCGTCCTCGAGGCGATGGCGGCGCGCAAAATCGACGTGCTCGTGGGCACGCAGATGATCGCGAAAGGGCACGACTTTCCTGAGGTGACGCTGGTGGGCGTCGTGTCGGCCGACGTCGGCCTCGGCATGCCCGACTTCAGGGCGGGGGAGCGCACGTTTCAGCTCTTGACACAGGTCTCGGGCCGGGCGGGCCGCGGCGACAAGCCGGGTCTGGCCATCGTGCAGACGCTGGTGCCGAAGCACTACGGCATCCAGCACGCGACACGTCAGGACTATCTTGGGTTTTTCGAGGACGAGATGACCTTCCGGCGCTCGATGCGGTATCCGCCCGCGGCGTCACTGATCAATGTCGTCGTGCGTGGGCCGTCGGCGGGCGAGGCAATGGATCTCGCGGCCGACCTCGCGAAGCGCGTCCGTCAGGCGCCGTCGCCCGACATCCGCGTCCTCGGCCCCGCGCCCGCGCCGCTCGCGCGCATCAAGGGCGAGCACCGCGCGCAGTTCTTCATCAAGGGCACGGCGCGCGGCCGCATGCGCGACGCGCTGCGCGCGGCCGTCGAGGATCGCGCCGACGCGCGCCGGCGCATCAGCATCGACGTCGATCCACTGTCGGTGCTCTAGCAGGCGTTACGTTGGCAAATTCTGCAACCCGCGTCACTCGGTCCGCCTGCAGGATCTGCGTCCCCTTCCACGTAGTCTCTGATTGCGCGGCGAATCCGCGAGTTAGCGTCCGGCACGCTGTTCGCAGAGTCCCCGCTTGTGGAGACTCCCGCGGGCCACAGCCGTGACCGGCCGCAGACTCTGCTCGCCGCCGTGCGGGCCAGCCTGCGCGCGAAGCACTATTCGCCTCGCACAGAAGAGGCCTACGTTGGCTGGATTCGCCGGTTCATCCGGTTCCACGGGAGGCGCCATCCGCGCGAGATGGGCGAGACGGAGGTTGTGACGTTTCTCTCATCCCTGGCCGTCGATGGTCATGTTGCGGCGTCGACGCAGAATCAGGCCCTGAGTGCGCTCATCTTTCTGTACGGCGACGTGTTGAACGTCGAGCTGGACTGGCTCCAGGGGCTTGTGCGAGCGAAGCGCCCCGAGCGCATCCCGGTTGTGCTGACGCGGGACGAAGTCGCCCGGCTTCTGTCCGAGCTGAATGGCACGGGGTGGTTGATGGCGTCGCTCATGTACGGCGCCGGCCTGCGGCTGCTCGAATGCGCGGAGTTGCGTATCAAGGATCTCGACCTGACGGCACGTGAGATTCGTGTCCGCGACGGAAAGGGCCGCAAAGACCGTGTCACAGTCATTCCGGCCAGGCTTGTCGAGCCTCTAGCAGCGAAGCTGGCCGTCACTCGTGTGCTGCACGGCCGTGATATCGCCGCAGGCGCCGGCTGGGTGTCCCTGCCAGACGCGCTTGGGCGGAAGTTCCCTCGCGCGGGCCGTGAGATCGCGTGGCAGTGGTTGTTTCCCGCGACTCGGACGTACGTCGACAGGGAAACGGGTCAGCACCGCCGTCATCACCTTACACGAGTCGGTGCTCCAGCGGGCCGTTAAGGCAGCCGTTGAGCGCGCCGGTCTGACGAAGCGGGCAAGCTGCCATACGTTGCGGCACTCTTTCGCCACGCACCTGCTCGAGGCTGGCTACGATATCCGGACGATTCAGGAACTGCTTGGGCATCGCGACGTGAGCACGACGATGATCTATACCCACGTGTTGAACAAGGGCGGGCGAGGCGTGAGGAGCCCTCTTGACGAGCTGAGATAGCGCGCGCAACATATCCGACTACGCCGACCGGCCTAATCGACCGCTGCGTCTGTCGCCATATCGCCGCAAACCGCGGATTTGTCAGGGTTTGATTGACACCGGCCACGTGACGGAGCGCCTGTTTAGGCTGCGAGAGCGACCCGGATTGGCAAGTTACTATACGTTATGGAGTCCCAAATGAGGGTCCAATGGGAGTGTCTTTAGTGCTTGTGTTCGCTCTGCTCGAGACGCTTGCGCCATCGCAGGTGCAAGCGGCGGCGCAAATTCGGACGCTTCGTGACCGATCGAACGCGGCGATTGCTCGGCACGATGTGGAGGCTGTCCTGTCGTTCCTGGATGTTGAGTATCAGATCACCGCGGGAAGCGGGAGCCTCTCCAGCGGCCTCGCAGCAGAGCGTGAGATCTGGAAGGACACCTTTGCGCGCGCAGCTGATGTGGTGTATGTGCGTACCGCGGAATCGATCGAAGTGAGTTCGCCCGCCGTGAGCGCGGCCGAAATCGGTCGCTGGGTAGGCTCTTGGACGACGCCAGACGGAGTTCGTCGCACCGGTGGGCGCTACGCGGCACACTGGCGCTATGTGAACAGCGCGTGGAAGATTCGCTCCGAGCTCTTCGTGACGCTGTGGTGCGAAGGTCCCGGCTGCTCGTGACGTTGGGCTCCCTAACATCGGCTTGCAGCCGACGGCGGCGCACGCAAGCATTGATGCCGCCGCGGCTGAAGCCGGCGCGTTAGGCGGTGCATTTTTATGACGATCTACAGATACACGCCACAAGAGGCTTGGGTGAAACACGTCAAGCCCGCTCTAAATATAGCCGCGTGGATTGAGGATAGCTCGGCAGTGGGAACCGACATCGACTTGAGTAAGAGAGAGGTACTCTCCCTATTACTCATTGCTCACGTCCGGCGGGACCAGACCCAAGCGAACTGCCGCATTGGCTATGACACCGAGGGTGTAGAGCCGAATGACGGTTTTGTCGAAGGGAAGGATGGGGCGATTCATGTAGAGAGCAAACTGGTCGCTCAATATGACGAGCGACCATTGCTCGACGCGATAAGGGAGACGTATGACAAGTACGAGGGACGCGGACCTGCCTACGGAAGCGGCCGAGAACTAATGGTCTTCGCAAACCGCGCTAGCGACCGCCCCGGTCTGACCAGGGTATCGAGCTTACGCGATCACATCTTGACCAGAAAAGAGTCGCCGTTCGATCGTGTGCTTCTTGCATACTGCCGTCCACATGGACCGCCGGGGACAATTAGCATTGGAGTAGTCGAAGCCTTTCCTGGCAAGGGATTCGCGCACGTCAACATCGACGTTACCTCTGGAGAAGCAGGGTTAAGGCTTGTCATTCCGTTCAGTGCCCCCGTCTCGCAAAGCTCCCCAGCCGACGCCGACAAGCGGCGCGGCTCAACTTCAAGCATAGGCGGAAAACACTGATGCAGCAGGCATCGGCCTAGAACAAATGTGGTTATCAAAGACCGTTCCCGTATTCTTGGCAGGGATGTGGCCTGCCAAATTGCAACAACCGGGTAGCGGAACGAAGGTCGCAGTTCTGGATCGCGAAGGTGGAACGGTTCTCTTGCAGGGTTTCTCGGATGAGGCGGGTTTCTTTGTGGGTCGGTTGTCCGCGTCATGGATTGGAAAGCAAGTCTACATAGTCGTGCGGGAGGTGAGCTTCAAATACGACTATTTCAATCCGCTGAAAGTAGAACGTTGGGGCTTGTTTCTAGCGGTACGCCAAGAGAAAGATCTCTTTTATAACGGTACCCAGGGTGCAAAATTGCTGGATCCCCGAAGATGGGAAAGCTGGAACGCGACTGCCGAGCACATTAGAGCCTCCGCGGTCATAAACTCAGCAGCAAGGCGAGCCAAGATCGCTTGGCCCATTCGTCAGGTGGGCCTGCTCGTAGCCGTAGCAGTTGGTGTCGCCGGCTTCGTCGTGCATCCAATAATAGGATTGGTATTGGGCGTCATAACGTATGGCGGCACTGAGGTTCTTGCACATGTGTTGTTGCAGCGAGGGTACTAACGCGAAATGGCACACGGCAAGCGGATACCGCCTAACATCACAGTGCACCGGACGCACGCAAGAACGGCGTGCGCCGGTGACTGTGAACGTTGGGCGGACCAGGCCAGAGTCCACGATGTTCTTGGTTTCACTCATTGGCATGACCTTGCCGGTTTCTTGCCTTGCACTCGCGTAGGTGCTGGCTATTCCGTATGGCTAATGCTGGATGGTTTTCCTGTTGGTTCGAACGTCGCGGTAGCGATCACCGCGTACGATCTCGGCCCCAAGGTGCTGAAGGCGGATGCTCAGACCCAAAAGTGAGACCGGTCGCATTTTCCGATTGACGACCGATTAGGTCGGATATAACATCCCTCGCTAGTTGAGAATGTTCTCAGTTAGCGAGGGATTGATGTTCCGGTCGAGTGCGTGCTGTCTTCTCCTCCTGACGTTCCTGGGTTCCGGCCCCGTTCAGGCCCAGTCGACAACGCCGACGGGCCTGGTCATCTCGCAATCGGGCGCCCCGGTGCCTGGCGCCGAGCTCACGATTCAGCCTTCCGGCGGCGCGGCATCGTTCGTCACGGCTGACGTCACGGGCCGGTTCGACCTGACGATGCTGGCGCCGGGCGAGTATCGAATTTCCGTACGGGCCACCGGCTTCTCGCCCGTCACGGAACGGCTGACCGTGCGAGCCGGCCAGCCGGCCGAGGTCACGCTGGTCCTGCCCGAAATCGTGCGCGAGCGCGTCGACGTGGTCGGGCACGCGAGCCTCCGCGACAAGATCCCCGGCTCCGCGTGGGTGATCGACCGCGCCGAGATGGAAACCCTCACCGCCGCCACGGGCGACATCCACCGGATGCTGCGGCAGGTGCCCGGCCTGAACGTCCAGGAAGAGGAGGGCTACGGCCTGCGCCCGAACATCGGGATGCGCGGCACCGGCACCGACCGCAGCAGCAAGATCACGATGATGGAGGACGGCGTGCTGATCGCCCCGGCGCCCTATTCGGCTCCGGCGGCCTATTACGCGCCCACGGCCGGGCGGATGGCATCGCTCGAAGTGCGGAAGGGATCGAGCCAGATCAAGTACGGCCCGATCACGACCGGCGGCGTGCTGAACTACGTCTCGACCAGCATCCCCTCGTCATTGCAGCTTCGCGGCACCGTGACGGCGGGCGCGCACGGCACCGGGAAGATCACCGCGGCCGCGGGCGACTCGTATCGCCACTTCGGCTGGCTCGCCGAGACGTTCCAGTTCCGCAGCAGCGGCTTCAAGCAACTCGATGGCGGCGGCGACACCGGCGTCGAGCTCGCCGATTACCTGGTGAAGGTGCGCTTCAACACCACGCCGACGCCGATGTTCTATCAGGAACTGGAAATCAAGTTTGGCCGCACCGAGCAGCACGGCGACGAGACGTATCTCGGTCTCACCGACGCAGACTTTTCGACGTCGCCGCTGCGCCGGTATGCGGCCTCGCAGCAGGACGTGATCGACACCTCCCACGAGCAGTATCAGGCGCGCCACTTCCTGGCGCGCGGCAACCTGGATCTGACCACGGTTGTGTACCGCAACAACTTCAGCCGCGCCTGGTACAAGCTGCAGAGCGTGCTGGGCGCGGGCCTGGGCGGCGTGCTCGCGGCGCCCGATCTCAACGCCGAGCGCATGGCCGTGCTCCTGGGCGGCGACAGCCCGGCCGACGCCCTCACGGTGCGGAACAACAACCGCAGCTACTTCGGCGCGGGCGCGCAGTCGGTGCTGGGCCTGTCGCTCTCGGCCGGCGGCGTTCGACACCAGGTCGAAGCCGGCGTCCGCTATCACGAGGATGAGGAAGACCGCTTCCAGCAGGACGATCGCTACCGGATGCTCGGCGGACGCATGCTGCTCACGCGGGCAGGCGCGCCCGGCAGCCAGGACAACCGCGTCGTCGGGGCTCGCGCCGTCGCCGGGTTCGTGTCGGACACCATCAGCCGGGGACGGTGGAGCGTCTCGCCGGGCCTTCGCTACGAAACGATCGATTTGAATCAGACGTCGTATGCGCTGACCGATCCGGCGCGGGGCGGCAATCCGGCGGTTGTTTCCACGGAGGTCGACGCGCTGATCCCCGGCATCGGCGCGAGCTTCGATCTTCGTCCGGACGCGAGCCTCTTCGGCGGCGTGCACAAGGGGTTCGCCCCGCCCGGGCCGGGCGCGGCCGAGGGCACCGAGGTCGAGCACAGCGTCAATTACGAGCTCGGTACGCGCGTCCGGCGCAGCGGCCTGCGCGCTGAAGTCATCGGCTTTTTCAACGACTACGGCAACCTGCTCGGCCGCGATACGCTCGCGACAGGCGGGACCGGCGACGGGCGGCTGTTCAACGGCGGGAAGGCGCAGGTCTACGGCCTCGAGACGGCCGTGCAGTGGAATCCCGCGCCCGCGCTCGGGCTTCGGTCAGGTCTGCCCATGCGCCTGGCGTACACGCTGACCCACGCGGAATTCCGCAACACGTTTCAGAGCCGGTTCGGGCCGTGGGGCAACGTGCGCATCGGCGACGAGCTGCCGTACGTCCCGCGCCACCAGCTCTATGCCAGCATCGAAACGGATCATCAGTCGTGGCGGGCCCGGCTCGACGGGTATTACGTGGGCCGCATGCGGACGCTGGCGGGCCAGGGCGCGTATGCCGCCGCCGACTCCACCGACGCGCACGTGGTCATCAATGCGTCGGGAGAGTACGTGCTGACCGGCGGAGCGACGCTGTTTGCGAGCGTGCAGAATCTCGCCGACAGCTCCTACATCGTGGCGCGCCATCCGGCCGGCGTCAGGCCCGGGTTGCCGCGCTCGTTCCAGGCGGGTCTCAGAATCGGCCTGGGTCGATAGCGCGGGCCACGCGCGCGGCTTCGGTTTCGGCGCGCTCGACCAGCGCCGACACGCCGATGCGCCCGAGGTAGTTGCCGCAGACGCCAAGCCAGGGCGGGAGCGTGGCGGAGGCCTTTGCGGCCTCCGCCACCGCCTCGTCGTAGATCGGCAGCGCCGCCGTCCAGCCCTGGGCGTGCAGCGCGACGGGGGAGTCGCGCCGTCCGGTGAGCTGCTCGCGATCGCGCTGAACCGCCGCGTCGATCTCGCGCGCGGGCGCGCCGGCGAGCGCCGCGTCGCCATAAATCCACCGCTCCGATCGCAGCGCGCCGCGGCCGTCGAAAATCTCCGTATTGAACAGCACGCCCAGCGCGCGCGCACTGCCGCGGGGGAACAGCACGCCGAAGCCGCGGATGTCGTCCGCGTGACGCGCAAAGAACGCCGTCGCCGTGACGAGCGGCGCGCTGCGGATGCGGGCGGCGGCCCCCGCCAGCGGGGGATGATGCGGCGCAAGCAGCGGCGCCGCGGCGGCCGCGCTGGTACAGACCATCACCGGCACGCCGGGTTCGAGCGATGTCGCGTGCCGCGCGAAGGTGAATGTGGCGCCGCGCCTCGTCAGCGCGTCCACGAGCGCGGTAATCATCGCGCCCATCCCGTCGCGCGGGGCGGCCAGCCGGATGCGCTCGCGCTTGCGCGCGATCCCGACGGCCTCGGCCGACAGCTCCGCGGCGGGCGCGCCGTAGATGCCCTGCAGCGCGGGCGCGAGCAGCGACGCCGTGGCCGCGCGGCCCACCACGCGATCACCCCACGCGGCCACCGACTCTCCGGGGCGAGGCTTGATCCGCCCGCGAAGCCACGCGGCCCCGAACCGGCCGAGCGTCGCGGCCGTCTCACCGGCCGTCAGCGGCCAGCGGCGCGGGCGGCCATTCCGGAAAATGTAGCGGCGGCGGCTGGCCTCGCGCGCGAACATCGGCTCGATGCCCAGCGACTGAAACAGCCTGTCGACGGCCGGCGCCCAGACGAATCCGTTCGCGCCCGTCTCAACCGGCCCCTCGGGAAGCACAATGGTGTGAATGAGCCCGCCCGGCACGGGCGCGGCTTCGACAATCTCCACGGGAATGCCGCGGCGCGCGAGCGCCCACGCGGCCGACAGGCCCGACAGGCCCGCGCCGACGACGCGGACGCGCGTCATATCGAGGTCGAGTACACGGGCGCGGCAGGACGCTCGGCCCGGTAGCGATCGTCGAAGAACGCCGCGATGTTGCGCAGGAACGGCCGGCCGGCGCCGGTGACGCGCAGCTCGCGGTCCAGGACTTCCACGAGGCCGTCTTCGGCAAGCGGCGCAAGGAACGCGCGCGCGTCCGCGGCGTCGCTGCCGTCGAGCGCCGCGCGAAACGTCGTCATCAGCGACAGAATCTGTTCGCGCCGGCGCTGCTCGACCGCGGTCAGCCGGTGGCCGCGCAGCGTCGGAATCTCGCCGGCGTCGATGCGCCGGTCGTAGACCGGCAGGACTTTTTCGTTCTGGTGATAGCAGGCGCGCGTCTCGGAAATGGCGCTCACGCCAAGGCCGAGCAGCACGTCGGTGCGCGCGTCGGCATAGCCCATGAAGTTGCGGTGGAGGGCGCCCTCGGCCGCGGCGCGCGCGAGGCCGTCTTCGGGCCGCGCGAAGTGATCCATGCCGATCTCGACGTAGCCGGCGGCAAGCAGGCCGTCGCGCGCGATCTCGTACAGCTCGCGCTTGGCGGCCCCGGCGGGAATCTGATCGTCTCGGAACTTCCGCTGCGCCGGCTTGATCCACGGTACGCGCGCGAAGCTGTAGACCGCCAGGCGATCGGGCGCCAGGCCGGCGATGGCGCTGGTCAGCACGCGCATCGAGGCGGGCGTCTGTCCCGGCAGGCCGTAAATCAGGTCGACGTTGATCGACTCGTAGCCCAGCGCGCGCGCGTCGCGGCAGAGGGCCGACGTCAGTGCGAGCGGCTGCCGGCGGTTGACCAGGCGCTGGACTTCCTCGTCGATGTCCTGCACGCCCATGGAGATGCGGCGGAAGCCGCGCCCCGCCAGCGTCTCGAGGTGGGCCGTCGTCGTCACGCGCGGATCCGCCTCGAACCCCGCCTCGAACGCGCCGGCGCGCGCCGGCAGCCCGCGCGCGATGGCGTCGGCCAGATGCGCGAGCGTCTCGGGCGCGAGAAACGTCGGCGTGCCGCCGCCGAAATGCACCTGGCGCAGCGGCCGCGCCGCCAGCGCCGGCACGGCGGCGAGGTACATCTGCAGCTCCGCCAGCACGCGCGCGACGTACGGCCCCTCGCGCCCGTGGTCGCGCGTGATGACGTTGTTGCAGCCGCAGAAGGTGCAGAGCGACTCGCAGAACGGCAGGTGCACGTAGAGCGCCAGGGACGCGTCGGACGGCTCCAGCGCCGCGCCGAGCGCCCCGATCCAGGCGTCGCCCGACGGCGTGTCGGTCCACTGCGGCACGGGCGGATAGCTCGTGTAGCGCGGCACCTGCACGTCGTACTTCGCGAACAGATCGCGCGGCGTCATGCGAACGCCTCGCGTACTTCGCGCACGAACAGACGCACGTTCGCTTCCGGCGTGCCCGGCAGCACGCCGTGCCCGAGTCCGCAGATCCAGCCGCGCCGCTCGCCGGCCGTCAGCGCGCGAATCGGCGCGAGCCACGCGTGGATGGCGGCGCGCAACGCCGGTTCCGGCATCAGCATCAGGGCCTGGTCGAAATTCCCCTGCACGAAGCCGCGCCGATCGGAGGCCAGCAGGCGCGCCAGCGACCATCGTGAGTCGACCCCGAGCCCCGCCCAGGACGCCTCCGCGAACGTGGCCGAGGTCATCTGGTCGGGGTGCGACGCCTTGGCGTAGTAGCCGATGCGATTGGGAAACGCAGACGCGAGCGCCGCCAGATCCGGCGCGACGGCACCCGCGAAGCACGACGGCGGCAGCTCGCCCGCGGCCGTGTCGAGCACCATCACGACATCGGCGCCCGCGTCGAGCTGCATGCGGATCGCTTCGGTCAGCAGCGGCACGGCCAGGGCCGCGAAGCCGCGATAGAGCGCCGGCGACGACTTCGCGACAGCCAGCGCGCCGGCGTGCGATCCCTCGCACGCATAGACGAACAGCGTCCAGGGGCCGCCCACGAACCCGATCAGGCCCTTGCCGCGATCGAGCCGCGCGCGCGTCGCCGCGACCGCATCCGCCTGAAAGCGCAGGTGCGGCACGGCCTCCTGCCAGGGCCGCAGGGAGGCCAGTACGTCCGGCGTCAGCTTCCGGTCGAGCGCCGGGGGACCGGCGTCGTAGCTGAGCCCGAATCCCAGTGCCTCGAGCGGAAACAGCAGATCGCTGAACAGGATCGCCGCATCGAAGTCGAAATCCTCGATGGCGTTCATCGCCACGGCGGCCGCGAGCTCGGGCACGCGGCACAGCCGCTCGAAGCTGTGCTCGCGCCGCAAGTGCTGATACCGCTGCTGATACCGGCCGGCCTGGCGCATCAGCCAGATCGGCGGCACCGGCTGGCTCTCGCCGCGAAGGGCGCGCGCGAACCGTCCGTCGCTCATCGAGCCTCCGCCGCCCATTGATAGCCGATGCCTCGAATGGATCGAATCACGTGCCCCTCATCATCGCCGAGTGCCTGCCGCAGCCGCACGATGGCGTTGTCGATCGCGCGCGGGGTGGGAAACCGGTTCTCTCCCCAGACGCGATCCAGAATTTCCGAGCGCGGGACGGCCCGCGGCGCCGAATCGATCAGCAGCTTCAGCACCTGGCAGTCGCGCGCCTGGAGGAACACGCGCGGGTGGCCCGGCCGGTCGACGCTCAGGGCGCCCAGATTGATCTCGCAGCCGCCGGCGTGAATCGCGCCCTGCGGGCGCTGCCGCCCGAGCACGTGCCTCACGCGCAGCATGAACTCGCGCAGATGGAACGGCTTCGGCAGGTATTCCTCGGCGCCAATCTCGAAGCCCTCGAGCCGGTTCTCCGCCGAGTTCAGCGCCGTCATGAACATGATCGGCGTCGCGCTGGTGCCGCGCATCTCGCGCGCCAGGCCGAAGCCCGATCCGTCGGGCAGCATCACGTCGACGATGGCCAGGTCCCACGGCCCGGCTTCGAGGTGCGCGCGCGCGTCGCGCAGCGTGCGCGCCCATGCGACCGTGAGTCCGTCCCGCTCGAGCCGCTCCGCCAGCGTGCCGCCGAGCGATGCGTCGTCCTCGATCAGCAGCACTTTCGCCATCAGCAGCTCGCATCGGGAAGATCGACCACCAGCGCGAAGCCCTGCGCCGGCGCGGGATCGATCCGGAGGGCGCCGTTCATGCGCGACAGCAGCTGCCGCGAGGTGTACAGGCCCACGCCCGTGCCGCTCGTGTCGGCGAGGCGCTGGAAGGGTACGTTGATCGCCGCGATCACGCCTTCCGGCGCGCCCTTCCCATCGTCGGCTACGCGCACCGCGACGCGGCCCGGCCGGTGTTCCGCCGTCACGGTGATCGTGCGCGCCGCGCCATGCAGGGCGGCGTTCTGGATCAGATTCCGCAGCACGCTCTGCAGCGCGCGCTCGTCGGCGCGCGCGCAGATGCTCTCGTCGACCTGGACGATCATCTCCGGCCAGTCGGCGGCGACGCGGCTGGCGAGCGCCGAGACATCGACCGCCTCGAGATGCAGGCTGCCGTCCGGCTGCGCGAAGTACAGCGAGTTTTCGAGCTGCAGCTCGAGGCGCACGGCGTCCTTCAACAGCCGCCGCAGATTCGCGCTGCCCGACGCCTCGGGCAGATCCTCCTGCAGGCTCTCGGCCTGGATGCGCAGACTGGCAAGCGCCGTCTTGAGATCGTGCGTGAACGCCGTGAAGAAGCCCTCCACCTGGCGCCGCCGCTCGCGTTCGCGCCGGATGGCGACGATGAGCGCGATGCCGCCGGCGAGCAGCAGCGCGATCAGCACGATGCCCTCCCACACGAGCATGCGCTGGACGTGGGCCAGCCGGGCGGCCTCGCCGCCCGCGCTCTGCAGCTCGCGCGCCTGTGACAGCCCGAACACGAGCCACCAGGCGGCCAGCGACACCGTGAAGACGATCCAGGCCACGCTGAGCACATACCGCAGCGCGTCGCGCGACCGGACGCCGGTCACGGCTGCGCCGCCGCGTCGGCCGCGGCCGCGAGGACGGCGCCGGCCGTCTCGAGCGTGCGTGCGTCATGCGCCATCGACAGGAAACACACCTCATACCCCGAGGGGGGCAGGTACACGCCGCCGGCGAGGGCGTGATGAAAGAACCGCGCGAACCAGTCCGCGTCCACGCCGTCCCGGCACGTCAGCCAGAAAATGGAGCCGCGCCGGACGATGTCGGGCCGGCCCGGCACCGCCGCGATGGCCGACGCGAGATCACCGCAAAAGCGATCGGCGCGATCCTCGAGCACGCGCCATCCGTCGATTCGCTCCATCTTTTCGAGGGTTGCCAGACCCGCGCGCACCGCCACCGGATTCGCGCTCAGCGTGCCGGCCTGATAGACGTCGCCGGCCGGGGCGACCCGATCCATCAGTTCGCGCCGCCCGGCATAGGCGGCCAGCGGAAAACCGCCTCCGATCACTTTGCCATAACAGGCGAGGTCGGGCATGATACCGGTCGAGCCGGCCATGCCCGTGAGTCCGACGCGGAAGCCGCTGATGACCTCGTCGAATATCAGCAGCGCGCCGGCGCGGCGGCAGTGGTCAGCCAGACGTTCGAGAAACGCCTGGCGCTGAGGCAGCAGGCCGTAGTTGGCGGGCAGCGGTTCGATGATCGCCGCGGCCAGCCGGGACCCGTGCGCCGCGAACACCGCATCCAGCGCGGCGTCATCGTCGAGCGGCGCGACGAGGGTGTCGGCCACGACAGCGGGCGAGATTCCGGCGCTCGACGCGTCGGCCTGCCCGGCAAGGCCGCTGCCCGCCTTCACGAGCATCGCGTCGGCATGACCGTGATAGCAGCCGTCGAATTTGAGCACCGCGGCCCGTCCCGTGGCCGCGCGCGCGACGCGCAGCGCCGACATGACCGCTTCGGTTCCCGACGATACGAATCGCACGCGCTCGAGAAACGGCAGACGCGCGAGCATCCACTCGGCGAGCCTCACCGAGTACGGCTCCGAGGCGCCGTACGACCAGCCGTCATCGAGCGCGGCGCGCGCCGCGGCGGCCACGTCCGCGTCGCCATGGCCGAGAATGAGCGGGCCGAAGCTCATACAGAAATCGATGTACTCGCGGCCGTCGACGTCGATGAGCTGCGCGCCTGTCGCGCGCGCGACGAACACGGGCACGCCGCCCACGCTGCGGAACGCGCGTACGGGGCTGTGCACGCCTCCGGGCGCGGTCGCGAGCGCGCGCCGGTGCCAGACGTCGTTGCTGCTCGTCATGCGGGCACGCCGAGCCTGTGCGCCTGCCGCGCGCCGTAGGTGATCAGATAGGCTGCGCCGGCCCGGCGGAACACATGCCAGGTCTCGAGTAGCGCGGCATCGAAATTGGTGAGCCCGCGCTCGGCGAGCAGCGTGAGACCGGCGTACTCGCCGCTCACCTGATAGGCGCCGACCGGCATGCCCGTGGCGTCGCGGATGGGCCCGATCAAATCGATGGAGCTCATGCCCGGCTTCACCATGAGCAGGTCCGCGCCCTCCGCGGCGCATCGCCGGCTCGACGCGATCGCGTCGGTGCGCGAGCGGACGTCGATCTGATAGTGCCGCCGATCGCCGAACTGCGGCGCCGAATCGGCCGCTTCGCGGAACGGGCCGTACATCTGACTGGCGAACTTCGTGCTGTAGCTCATGATCGGCACGTGACCGTGGCCGGCCTCGTTGAGCGCCGCCCGAATGCGCGCGGTGCGGCCGTCCATCATGTCGCTCGGGCTGACGCCGTCGGCGCCCGCCTCCGCCATCGAGACGGCCGACGCCGCGAGCGCCTCGAGCGTGGCGTCGAGATCGATGCGCCCGCGCGCGTCGACGAGCGCGCAGTGGCCGGTCTCGGTCGACGCGCACAGGCAGACGTCGACCCAGACATGGGCCGCGTCACCCACCGCGCGCTTGACGGCTTCCGCCGCGCGCGCGCCATGCGGGCTGCGTCCGCGCGCGTGCTTCGCCGCGGGCACGGGAAAGAGCAGGAAATGCCGCACGCCGGCCTGCACATCGCGCGCGGCCGTTTCGGCGGCCGCCGCCGGGCCGAGCCGCGCGTTGTCGCCAAGGCCCGGAATGGGCTGCGGCGCGTCGAGGTCCTCGACGACGAAGAGCGGCTGAATGAGGTGCGCGGTGGTGAACGTGGTTTCCGCGCTGAGGTCGCGCAGGTGCGCCGTCTGGCGCATGCGCAGCCGCGACCATGGCGTGCGTGTCGAGGTGGTCGTGCTCATGCCGTCATGTCCTGAAGCCATTCCTGATATCCGAGGCTCGGCCTGACGCGATCCGCGCCGGCCAGTTCGGTCAGCACCGTGAGCGTGTGTCCGGGGCCCGACGCATGCCAGCGATCGCGCAGATCGGGAAACGCCGCAAGCGCCCTGCGAAACTCCGTCCCGCTGCGCCAGTAGAAGTGCGTGCGGCGCGGCAGATCGGCGGGCAGCAGACTGTCCGCCTCATACGTCGGCAGCGCATCGGGTGTGCCGGCGTCCGCGTGCGTGAGCCGGTGCCATCGCATGGCGCGTCCCGTCAGGCAATCGACGGCGGACGGAGCGAACAGGCCGAGCCCCTCCGACGAGCCGTGCACCCAGATCCCCCGCGACGCCAGCTTGCGCCAGGTCGAGGCGCCGGCGGCCCAGACGATCCGATCCGGCCCCACCGTCCACGAGGCGGGCAGCGCCTCGTCGCGCGAGACATAGAGGCCGCGATCGTCCCCGGGATCGCGGACGTCCAGCGGCCGGCGCGTGACGCCGGCGGTCTCGCCAGGCCCGGGCCAGATGGCGCCCGGCGCCGGTTTCGGCTGTTGCGGCGCGCGCGGGATCAGCGACCAGGTCGACAGCACGTCGCCCGCGTCGGTGCGGCCGCGCACGCTCGTCACGTCGCCGAACGGCGGCGTGAGAACCGTGGCGCCGATCGCCTGATGGCACCCGCCGCCATACCCCGCGAGAATCTCGCGCTCGCGGACGACGGCGCGCCAGGTGGCGCCGTGCGAAATCCGCTGCAGCCTGCCGTCGAGCGCCACATTCGATGCGGCGATCTCGAGCGCCAGCGCGCCCTGCGCGGCGGCCGCCGGGTGTTCGCGCAGCGGCAGCACCATCCAGCGGCAGGCGTCGAGCGCGAGGCGGATCGTCCGCGCCGCGCCGGGAAACGGAGAATCGGGATCGAGCAGCCGATCGAGCGCGGCTTTCGCCACCACGAGCGCATCGCCCTTGCCCTCGACGAGTTGACGGAGGCGAGTCGGCACGTTGCCGCGCACGTCGGCGAACGCCACGTGCTCGACGGGCCACGGCAGCAGGACCGGCAGCAGATCGCCGAGCATCATCGCGCGCCGCGGGGAGGACGTGAGGGCGGTGAGCCGCGGCGTCCGGCCGGCGGCCGCGTCGCGCCGCACGAGCAGCACGTCACGGGCGTCTTCGCGCGGGAGCGTGGCGGCGACGCGCGTGTCGCGTCGCGGTTCAACCGGCAGATCCTTCCACGAGTGCACGACGATATCGGCGTCGCCGCGCGCGAGCGCGTCCGACAGGTCGGACGTGAAGGCGCCCTTGTCGCCGAGCTGCCACAGCGGCGTCTGCCGATCGCGGTCGCCGGCCGACTCGCGCACGGCCGTCACGACGGCGGCATCCGGCCACTCGGCGCGCAGGCGCCGCGCGACGAGGTCACCCTGCAGGCGCGCGAGATCGCTGCCGCGGGTCAGGATGGTCAGGCGCAAAGGTCGTCCCACCCGAAGGGACGCAGCAGCTGTCTCCGCTCGAACGCGACGGCGAGATCCACGATGTCGCGCCGGGCGCGCGCGAGCCGCGCCTCGGACGCCGCCGCCGATGTCTCGACGGCCGCAAAGATGTCGTCCAGCGTGACGACTTCGAGGCCGCCGGCGAACGGCCGGCGCTCTTCGGCGCTTCGCAGGTCGATGACGCGGACCAGGCGCGGATAGCACCGCGCGACCCGCCCGACCGCCTCGTTCGACACCGGCGCCGCAATGACGATGGCCGCCGGCAGGCTGCACGCCGCGCGGGCGCCCGCCCCGGCGATGTCCTGCCGCGTCCACTGGTCGACCCTGCGGCCCTCGGCCAGGTAGGGCAGCAGCTCGGTGGCGAGATGGCCCGCGCCGACAAGCGCCACCGCCTCTGCGCCGTCCAGATGCCGTCTGACCTCGCTGCCGTAGCAGCGCGAGCCGAGACCGCGCAGATGCCGTTCGCGCACGAGACGTGCGTCGGCCATCAGCTGCCGGCCGATGGCGCCGAGCCACGAGGCATCCGCCGGTGCGAGGGAGGCGAGAAACGCACGGAACTGGCCCTGCACCTGCGTTTCGCCGAGCATCGGGGACCGCAGGCCGCAAATGGTCTCGAGCAGGAAGCCATACGCATCGGCGCCCGCGAGCGGCTCGCCTGCGGCATCCGGATCCGCGCCGGGATCGAGGAACGTCACCTCGCGCAGGCATGTGCGCCAGGACACGCCGTCGCGGCCGTCACCGGACACCGGAGGCTGGCCGGTCGCGACGGGACGATGGACGATGGCGAAGGACACCACGGGAATCATATTAAGCCCGGCCGCGGGAAGTGTCACGGAAGTGTCACAGGCGTTTGCGGGGTCTTCAGCCGTTGCTACGGTGAGTCCATGCCGCACGGCCTGGTCCAGGCTTTACCGCCGACTGTCTCGAGACCATCGAGGAGATGGGCATGACCAACCGGGAGCTGTTTCTGGAGTCGGGCGGCAGCGAGTACCATCTGGTGCCATGTCTCAACGATCATCCGGCATGGATCGGCGCGATGGCGTCGCTCGTCGAGCGGGAAGCCGCGGGCTGGGCGCGCGGTGAAAGTCCGGATCACGCGTCTGGACCGCTCGCTGCCGCTGCCCGCGCGTGAAACCTCGGGCGCAGCAGGCTTCGATCTGTCGGCGTCAGCCGATCTCACCATCGCGCCCGGCGGCATTGCGCTGGTGCCAACCGGCCTTGTCATCAAAGTTCCCGACGGCTATTTCCTCGGCATCTTCGCGCGCAGCAGCACGCCGCTCAAGCGCGGCCTGATGGTAGCGAACGGCGTCGGGGTGATCGACACGGATTACTGCGGCCCCGACGATCAGGTCAAGGTGCAGGTCCTGAACTTCACCGGCGCCCCGGTGCACGTGAAGCGCGGCGACCGCATCGCGCAGGGCATCTTCCTGAAGCACGCACCGCCGGAATGGGACGAAGGCGAGCCGGTGGGCCCCACGCGCGGCGGGTTTGGCTCCACTGGTTAAGCAGATGTAAAAAATGGGGTCTGTCCCCATTTTTCAGAAAATCCACTTTTCAACACCCACCACGGTGCCCGCCGTGACGGCCCAGCGGCCGTCGCGGAGGCCGCGCGCGATGTCGAGGCGGAACGTGGGGCCGGCGCCGAGCGCGCGGACCCGCAGGCCGGCGCCCGCGTCGATCTGATGGTCCGACGGGCGGCTGTCGAGCAGCTGCCATCCGCGCGCCGCGTCGGCAAACACCGCGGCCTCGACGGTGGCAATCGCCAGGCGCGCGACCGGCCGCGTCCATTCCACCGTGCCGTGCAGCAGACGGCGGCCCAGCAGCTGTCCCTCGTCCACGTTGATGGTGCCGTGCCGCACGAGCGGATGCGCGCGCAGCAGCGGCGCGCGAAGGTTGCCGTCGCCGGCGCCCGGCCAGAGGAAAACCGGCGTGCGCCCGTGGACGCCTTCAGTGCCGGCCGAAAGCGCCAGCCGCCCGCCCCACACGCCGGCCGCCGCGCGTGCCAGCGCGCTCAGGCGCGTCGCGCCGGCGCCGCCCGTCCAGCCCTCCGCCGTGACGTGCGCGTCGAAGCGCGATCCCGCGCTGAGCATCGCGCGCCCCGCCACGTAGAGTTTTTCGTCGCGGCCGCCCTGCAGGTCCGCCGGCCAGCGCTCGAGCCCGGCGCCGATCGTCCAGCCGAGCGCCGGTGAACTCCAGTCCGTGGCCTGAAAGCCTCCGCGCTGCCAGCGGCTGCCCGACGTCACGCCGCGCACCGAGTACGCCTCGCGCGCGTCGTACCCGCTCACCTTCCAGACCGCGCCCAGCGGCAGCGGCGCCGGCGCCTCAACGGCCGCCTCGATGCGCTCGAAGCCCTCGCGGAAGCGCCACGATCCCGTCACGCGCTCGCCTCCGCCGACGAGATTGGTGAAGGAAAGCTGGACGTCGCGCGAGAAAGGCGCCTTGGCTGCCGCGACGAGCAGTTCGCTCGCGCCCGGTCTGCGCGAGCGCTCGGCAATCGCCGCATCGACCTGCACGCGGCCGTCCGCGAGCGGCGCATAATCCACGCGCGACGAGGCCGCTGACGGCAGCAGCGCGAGCCTCTTCCTCGCGCGGCCGAGAGCCGAGGCCGTGAGTCGATCACCGGGCCGCATCCCGATCAAACTCTCAGCGGCCCGGAATCGCGTGCGCGACAGACCCGCGATCTGCACCGTGTCGACGTCGGGCTTGCCGGCACGATTCCAGGCCTCGAGCGCCTCCACCTCACGATCCATGACGAACAGCGTCGTCGCCAGCGCGTCCCACGCGGCGGCGCTCGCGGGATCGTTCGTTGTGGCTTCGGTGGCGATTCGAAGCGCCTCGCGCGTATCGCCGGAGCGCAGCAGAGTCGCGACGGCTGACGCGATCGGTTCCACGGGTTCCACGGGTTCCACGCGTTCCATGGGTTCCGTGGGTTCGGTTCTGGTTCCGGTTCTGGTTCCGGTTCCCGGCAACAGCAGCAGCATCCAGAAGTTCGCGGCCTGCCAGCGGCGGGCGAACTCGGCTCGGGGCATGGTCTGGGACGGGGCGACGGCGGGATCGTGGAACGACACGCGCGCCTCGTCGATCGCCGTGACGACCACATAGTGGAAGCGCGTGGGACGGTCCTCGATCAGCGCGATGATCGGACGGCCGCGCGAGACGTGCTGGCGCATCACCGCGTCGTCGTCGAAGCCGCCGCGCAGGGGAAAGGCCTGCCATCCGCGCCGCTGCAGATCCGCCACGAGCGCGGTGGTGACGATGCCGTCCTGGGCGGGATCGATGAGCGGCGCGAAGTCCTCAGGCCTCGCGTTCGCCGCGCCCCAGTAGCGCATCACCATCGCGGCCGCGGCCCCGCCGCAGAGCGCCTCGGTCTGCGGCAGGTAGGGCACGGCGCGCGGCAGCGCGACGGCCTGGATGCCCTGAGTGGCGACGATGAGCGCGATCAGAAGTGCGGGCATGAAAAAAGGGCGCTCCCCATGGGAGCGCCCTTCAGTATCTCGCGAAGCGCCGCGCGCTAGGTGACGACGATGAGGATGATGATCAGCAGGGCGATGATGATCAGCCACACCGACAGCGTGAGCGTCTGGCCGCCGGCCAGCGCGTCGTTCACCTGCTGCGCCTGCGCGGCAGCCTGCGCGAGCTCGACGCCGTCGAGCGTCTGCACCGCGGCGATCGCCTTGTCGAGCGGGAGGCCGGTGCTCTTCGCCACCTGCCGCACCTCGTCACGCTGCAACACATCGGCGATCATCTGCCGATTGGCCTGCTTCTTCGCGGCATGCTCGGCCGCGATCACCGACAGGTTCTGCGGGTCGGCTGCCTGAGCCGCCTGGCCAGCGAAGGCCGCCGAGGGGGCCAGCATCACCGCGAGAAGAATCATCACGACTGAGAAACGGACTTTGTGCATCTACTGCCTCCAGGTAAGGTCCGCGGTCAGGGGACCGCGCCAGCTGGGCCGAACTGCACAACCCGTGCCCATATGCCTACGGCTCAGCCGGTCCCCATGAGCCGGCTGCGTATTTAAGAGGATGCGGCGGCGCTTCGAGCAGTGGCTGGAAGAGATCCCAGGATCGCTCGACCCAGTCCGCGCGGACGAAAAGTGTCTGATCTCCCTGCATGACGTCGCGCAGGAGCGTTTCATACGCATCGGCCAGTGGCCCGAACGCGTCGGCATATTTGAAGTCGAGATGCTCGGGGCGGACGCGGATGTGTTCGCCGGGCTCTTTCACGCCGAACGCCAGCGCGAAGCCCTCACTGGGCTGGATGAAAATCGTCAGCCGATCGGGCGCGATGTCGCATCCGGGAATGCCGCTGAACAGTCGCACCGGCGCGGGCCGGAACTGCACCACGATGCGCGTCGAGCGCTGGCGCAGGCGTTTGCCCGTGCTCAGGACGAACGGCACGCCGTGCCAGCGCCAGTTGTCGATGCGCGCCGTGATCGCCGCGAACGTGGCGGTCGCCGATGCCGCGTCGACGCCGGGCTCACCGGTGTAGTCCTCGTACTGGCCGAGCACCGCGGCGTCCGGGCTGATCTGCTGCATGGACTGCAGCACCTTCAGCTTCTCGTCGCGCACCGCGTCGGCATCGAACGTGGCCGGCGGCTCCATCGCGACGTGACAGAGCAGCTGCATGACGTGGTTCTGCAGCATGTCGCGCACCGCGCCGGCCTGCTCGTAGTAGCCCGCGCGCGTGCCGACGCCTTCCGCTTCGGCGACCGAGATGTCGACGCGCTCGATCCGATCGCGGTTCCACTGCGTCTCGAAAATCGGATTCGCGAAACGGAACACCATCAGGTTCCGCACCGTTTCCTTCCCGAGGTAGTGATCGATGCGGTAGATCTGCTGCTCGTCGAAGTGACGGTGGAGCAGGGCATTGAGCGCACGCGCCGATTCCAGGTCGCGGCCGAACGGTTTTTCGACGACCACGCGCGTGAAGCCGGCGCTGCGGTTGAGCCCGGCGGCGCCCAGCGCCTCGATGGTGGGCGCGAACGCCTGCGGCGGCAGCGCGAGATAGAAGATGCGGTTGCCCGGCAGGCCGTGCTGCCGTTCGAGCTCCGTGATGTCGGCGGCAATGCGCGCGAAATCCGGGGGCGCGCCCTCGCCGATGGGCTGATACTGGATCTGCCCCTCATCGAGGCCGGGCAGGGCGTCCGTCGCAATCGCGCGGAACGCCGCGTCGTCGGGATGCGGGTCGCGCGCCACGCCCAGCACCACGAAGGGCCGCGGCAGCTCGCCGCGCGCGTCGAGGGCGCCGAGCGCCGGCAGCAGCTTCCGGCGGGTCAGGTCGCCGGTCGCGCCGATGATCACCAGCAGCACGGGCGGCGTCGCGGCGGCCGTCACGTGTCCTTCCGGACGGCGTGGCCGCCGAATTCGGCGCGCAGGGCGGCAAGCATGCGGTACCCGAAGCTCTCGCGGTCGCGCGACTCGAGCCGCGCGATCAGCGCATGCGTGATCACCGGCGCCGCCACGTCGAGATCGATGGCTTCCTTGACGGTGCCGCGCCCGAATCCCGAGTCGTCCACCCACGGCGCGATGTCGCCGAGGTCGGCGTCTTTCGCGAGCGCGCGCGCCGACAGGTCGAGCAGCCACGATCGCACGACGCTGCCGTGCTGCCAGATGCCCGCGATCTGCGCCAGGTCGAGCTGCATCGGCTCTTTCGCTTTCATGATCGCGAAGCCCTCGGCGTACGCCTGCATCAATCCGTACTCGATGCCGTTGTGGATCATCTTCACGAAGTGGCCCGCGCCGGACGGGCCGACGTGCCCCCAGCCGCGATCGGGCGCAGGCGCCAGGGCCTGCGCGATCGGCGTGAGGCGCCCGACGACGTCGGGGGCGCCGCCCAGCATCAGCGAGTATCCGCCATCGCGGCCCCACACGCCGCCGCTGACGCCGGCGTCGACGTAGCCCAGCCCGAGCGCCGCGAGCGCGCCTGCGCGCCGCATGCTGTCGCCGTACGCCGAGTTGCCGCCGTCGATCAGGAGATCGCCAGGCGAGAGTATCGGGACGAGCGCATCGATCGTCGCGTCGACGGCCGCGCCGGCCGGCACCATCATCCACACCGCGCGCGTCGGGGCCAGCGCCGCCGCGAGTGCCTCGAGCGACGCGGCCGGCTCGATGCCGTCGGCCTCCGCCGCCGCACGCGCGTCAGCCGCGCGATCGTGGCCGACGACGCGATGCCCGTGCGCGACCAGCCGCGCGGCCATGTTCGCGCCCATCCGTCCGAGTCCAATCATGCCGATGTCCATGCTGCTCCTTGCGGCCGCCTCTTGTCAGGCCCGGCCATCATCCCTATGCTGGCACGCAGTTCGAACCGCGGCTCCCAAGATGCCACACAAGACAACGTCGCGACTACGCGAACTTCTCGCACAACTCCAGCGTGCCCAGCACGAATCGGGCGGCCTCGCCGAGCAGGCGAGGCAGGAGCTTGCCGGCGCGATGAGCGGCGGCGAGCTCAGACCGGCCGGGACGACCGGAGCCAGGCCACGCAAGAAAAAGGCCGGAAAGAAAAAGCGATAGGCTATTTCGTCAGACTCCGGATCAGCCCCAGCACCATGTCGATGGCCACCGCGCGCATCGTCCCCGCTCGGTCGTGTCGCGCTCCAGCCGCCGGATGAACCTGATGTCATCGTCGGCATCCACGAAAATCCTGATGTCCATCAGCTCGCGCAGGCGCTTGTCGGCGAACACCAGAATGCCTTCCACGATGAGTGCCGTCCGCGGCTCGAAGCGCTCCGTGGCGGCCGCGCGCGCGTGGCGCGTGAAGTCGTAGACGGGCGCGTCTATCGCGGCGCCCGCTTTCAGCGCCTCGACATGGCGCACCATGACGCCGGTTTCGAGCGAGTCGGGATGGTCGTAGTTGAGCGCGGCGCGCTCTTCCAGCCGCAGCTCCGGATGATCGCGATAGTAGCGGTCGTGATCGAGCACGGTGACGTGCTCGCCGCCCAGCGACTCGACAATGCGCCGGACGACGGTGGTCTTGCCCGAGCCCGAGCCGCCGGCGAGTCCGATGACGAGAGGCATCGCCCGCAATTCTAGCTGGCGTGGAGCGAAACGATGTGCGCCGTGCGGGCTCGCACAGCGAAGGCAGCCCGGCCGGCTAGAACAGTTTCGCGGCGGCCCAGAGCACGGCCCAGATCGCCAGCGCCAGCGGCGCACCGATGGCCAGGATGACGAACGGCACCGCGAGGACGGTCAGGACGAGCCCTGCATCGGCCACGCGCGCGAACACGCCGGGGCGCGGAATGCGCGCCACCTGGACGTACGCCATCAGTCGCGATCGCGATCGGAGAAGCGGCGCGGGTCGATTTCGCCGTGGTACGGCGCTTTGCCGGTGCGGTGCAGCAGCTGGCCGATCGTGCCGGTGGGCTGCGCGTTGCGCCACGTGAAAAAGATGAGGGCAAGGCCGCCGGCGGCAAGCGCGGCGCTGAAAACCATGGTGGTCAGAGAGACATCGGTCAGCATCGAAACCCTTTGTGTGGTGCGGAAGAGAGGACTCGAACCTCCACCCGGTTGCCCGGACTAGCTCCTGAGGCTAGCGCGTCTGCCAATTCCGCCACTTCCGCACAGAAGGGACGATCGCTCGGGGCAGAAGCCAACAGTATACACTTGATCCGTGGCACTGCGTAAAGGCGTCGGACTCATCCTCGCACTCATTGTCGTGGCCGTCCTCATCTCCGCGGCGGGCATGGCGCTCATCTTTTTCGCGGCTCGGGGCGGCCCGCAGGTCAAGGACAACGCCACCCTCTTTCTGCAGGTCGATCCCAACCTCTCGGAAATCGAGCCGGGCGGCGTCGTCGGCCAGTTCATCGGCACGCAGCCCACGCTGCGCTCTGTTGTCGACATGCTGCGCAAGGCAGCCGTCGACCGCCGCGTCAAGAGCGTCGTGATCGTGCCGCGCGGCGGCGCCGCGCTCTGGGGCAAGGTGCAGGAGGTGCGCGACGCGATCATCGAGTTCCGCAAGTCGGGCAAGCCGATCATCGCGTATCTCGAGTACGGTGCCGAGCAGGAGTTCTATCTCGCGTCGGCCTGCGACAAGGTGTACCTGATGCCGGCCGCGAGCCTCGACCTGCGCGGGCTCGCGACGTACGAGCTGTTCCTTCGCGGCGCGCTCGACAAGATCGGCGCCTATCCCGACCTGATGCACATCGGCGACTACAAGACGGCCGCCAACACCTTCACCGAGAAGGGCTTCACGCCGGCGCACCGCGAGATGGCCGAATCGCTGAACCGCGATCTGTACTCGCAGCTGCTGCGCGGCATCGGCGACGGCCGGAAGAAATCGGAGGAGGAAGTCCGCGCGCTCCTCGACCACGGTCCCTACCTCCCGCGCGACGCCGTCGCGGCCGGGCTGATTGACGACGTCGCGTACGAGGACGAGCTCGACGACAAGTCGGATTTCGGCGGCGCGACGCAGCGGATCGACGCGGCCAGCTACCGCAACGTCTCGAACGCCTCGCTCGGGCTCGACAAGGGGCCGAAGATCGCGGTGCTCTACGTCGTCGGCGTCATCGCCAGCGGGGCGAGCTCCTACGATTCGCCGAATGGCGCCGTGACGGGCTCCGACACGGTGATCGAATGGCTGCGCAAGGTGCGCGCCGACAACGCCGTGCGCGCCATCGTGCTGCGCATCGACAGCCCGGGCGGATCGGCGGTCGCCTCCGACGTCATCTGGCGCGAGATCGTGCTCACGCGCACCGTCAAGCCGGTGGTCGCCTCGATGGGCGATGTCGCCGCGTCGGGCGGCTATTACGTCGCCATGCCCGCCAACGCCATCGTCGCGCAACCCGGCACCCTCACCGGCTCGATCGGCGTCGTCGTCGGCAAGTTCGCGCTGCGCGGGACGATGGAGAAGCTGGGCGTCGGGATCGAGGGCGTGGAGTCGGGCAAGTACGCGGGGATGCTGTCGCCGGTGCGCCCGTACACGGCCGACGAGCGCGCGCGCGTGATGGCGCAGATGCAGGCGACGTACGACACGTTCGTTGAGAAGGTGGCCGACGCGCGGGCGAGCACGCCGGAGAAGATCGACGCGATCGCGCAGGGCCGCGTGTGGACCGGGCGGCAGGCGCGCGATCTGGGGCTGGTCGACGAGCTGGGCGGCCTGTGGGACGCGATTGCGATTGCGAAACAGCGCGCGAAGATCGATCCGGGCCGCCACGTCGAGCTCGACGTGTATCCGCCGCGCCGCAGCTTCTATGAGCTGATGGCCAACCCGTTCGGCAGCGCCTCGATGGCGCGCGCGGCCGGCCCGCTCGGCGCGCTGTTCGCCGATCCGCGCGCGAAAGCGATCGAATCGCTCGCGACCCGCCTGAACCTGTTCCGATCAGGCGAGCCCTTGACGTTGATGCCCAACGTGTTTGTCCGTTAAGAACACAGAACGTAGGACGTAGAACGCAGAATCGTACGAAAAAAGGCCCGGCCGCTTCGAGCGTGACCGGGCCCATTCTGCGTTCTATGTCCTGCGTTCTGCGTTCTACCGGCCCGCGAACAGTGCCCGCAGTGTCTCTTCGTTCAGGTCGATCGCCATCTTCTGCTTCGCCTTCGTCATGTACGAGGCGAAGAACTGGCCCTTCCGCTCCTGCAGCATCTGCTCGCGCACCTGGCCGCGCTCGGACGCGAACGCCTCGGGCCTGATGGCTTCCTTCTCGGCCACGCGCAGGACGACGGTGCCGCGGCTGGTGGAGATGGGATCGCTGACGCCGCCGGCGCCGAGGGTGAAGGCGGCCGTTTCGACCGGCACCGAGACGCCGACTTCCGGGAACGGCGCGCCGCGGGCGATGAGCTCGCTCGTCTGCACCGGCAGGCCGGCGGTCTTCGCGGCGGCCGCGAAGTTCGCCTTGAACGCGCCGGCGAGCGCCGACGCCCGCTCGCGCGCCATCGTGGCGGCGCGCTCGTTGATCAGATCCTCGCGCGCGCGGTCGCGCACATCGGCGAGCGCGGCGTCGTGCGCGTCCTGCACGTCAATCACGGTGATGAACGCCGCGCCCTGCGGCGTGCGCAGCGCGTCGCTCACCCTGCCGCGCTCCATCGCGAAGGCTTCGGCCGACACGTCGGGCGCGAACCCGAGGCCGGGCACCGGCTCCTCCCTCGCGAAGAGCGGCGAGTCGGCGGCCGTCAGCCCCTGCGCCTGCGCGACCCGATCGATGTCGGACGGATCGTCGATCTCCTTTTCGAGCGTCTCGACGAGCCGCTGCGCCTCCTGCTGCGCGCGCTCCCATTTCATCTGTTCCTGAAGCTGCGACGACACGGCCTCGAACGGCTGGGTGGAGGCGGGCCGCTTGCCGGTGGCGCGGATGATGTGAAACCCGTACGGCGTCTTCACGAGGTCGGTCGTCTGTCCGGGCTCGAGCGCGAACGCGGCGTCTTCGAACTCCTTGACCATGGCATTGCGGCCGAAGAAATCCAGGTCGCCGCCGCGCGTCTTCGACGCCTCGTCCTCCGAGTACCGCGCCGCGAGCGCGGCGAAATCGCCGCCGGCCTTCACCCTGGCGAGCACGTCCTCGGCCTGCGTGCGCACCGCCGCCTCGTCCTTGCCTTCGGTCTTGAGCAGGATGTGGCTCGCGCGAATCTGCTCGGGCTGCTGAAACTGCGCGATCTGCTCGGTGTAGCGCTGGCGCGCGTCCTGTTCGGTGACCGTCACGCGATCGCGCAGCGTCGCGGCGTCGACGTGCAGGTAGCGCACGCGGCGCTTTTCGGGAACGCGGTACGTCGCCGTGTTCGCCTCGAAGTACGACGCGATCTCCGCCTCCGTGGGCGCAATGCCGGCCTTGTAGGCGTCGGCGTTGAACAGGACGAGATCGACCTTGACCTTCTCGTTGCGGCGCCGGTACTCGGCTTCGACGTTGGCGTCGGTGACTGTCACCCATGCCGTCAGCGCGTCGCGAAGCTTGTCGGACTGCAGCTGCCGGCGCAGCTCGCGCTCGAAATCCTCGACCGGAATCGGCGGCGCTTGCGCGGCGAGAATCTGGCGGTACCGCCCGTCGCCGATGAACTGGCCGTTCTCCTGGAAGGCGGGCAGCCGGATGATGCGCTCGCGCAGCTCGGCGTCGGTCACCTTGACGCCGAGGCGGCTGGCCTCGGCGAGGATGGCTTCCTCGTCAATCATCTGGCTGAGGATGCGCTGCTCGATCCCGAGCTGCCGCAGCATCTGATCGTCCAGGTTGCCGCCGTAGGCCTGGCGGTACGCCTGCACCTGCTGGTTGTACGCGCGCTGGAAGTCGGCGACCTTGAGGTCGCGGCCTTCCACCGTCGCCACCACGGCGTTGGGCGCGGCGCCGGCGCCCTGCGGCGCCAGGAAATCGGGGATGTAGACCAGCACGAACGCGACGACCACGAGGCCGAGGCTCCACTTCAGCCAGCCCTTGTGCCGGCGCATCCGATCGAGCATTGTCATGTCGTAGAAACCCTCAGGGAAAAGCCGATTATACTGCTTGCGTCAGAGACGATCGCCAGACTTCATGCCGACATCACGGAAGCGCCGCGTGGCAGCGCGCCGGCCCGGCGCGCACAGCAGAGCCGACAGGCAGCCGGGCGGCACGGCCGTCATCGTGCGGCATGCGGGAACGCCCGAGGCAGAGCTTCGGGCCGCGCTCAGGCCGCTTGCCCGGTGGCGTCTGCGCCTGATACCGGACGACGCGTCCACCGAGACGCGCGCCGCGGCCGATGGCGTGCTCTGGCAGATCGGTTCGGGCAAGCCGCCCGACGCGCACCGCGTGATGCGGCTCGCCGAGCGCCTGCCGGTGGTGAGCTTCACGCTGGATCCGTCCGCCCCGCCGGAATTGGCCGACCTGTCCCGTTCGCTGGGCTTTTCCGCGCATCTCGTCGCGCCCCTGGACCGGGCGGACGTGGCCGGGGCCCTCGGGCTGCCGCCGGCCCCCGATCTGGCGGTACGCCTGGCCCGCGCCAAGCGCCGCTTCGCCGCCACCGGGGCGACCGAGCGTTTCATGCAGGTCATCGCGGTGGTCAACGCCCGGCGCGACCCTGGCGGCGTGGCCGCAGTCTTGCTCTCTCGCGCGGGGGCCTGGCTGCCGATGCCGGAATGGGCCGTGCTGGGAACCGACCGCGCCGGGGACACCCGGTGGCTGGCGGCCCGCGGCGGCGGCGAGCATTCACGTGGCGCCGTGGAAGCGGTCGCCAGCTACGTCGCGCGTACCGGCGCGCCGCTGCTGACCCGCCGCCTGGCTGGAGAGCGCGACCTCCGGGTGGCACTGGAAGCGGCGGCCGTCGCGGTGCCGCTCACCTGCGACAACCGCGTCGTGGCGGTGCTGGTGGGCGTGGACCGCGGCCGCTCGTCGGCGCTGCCGGCAGCGCCGGCGCTGTTCGGGCGGTCGCGCACGAAGCTGCGGCGGCTGCTCGGGCCGATTGCGTGCGCGCTCGACAGCGCGCTGCGGCTCGAGGGGGCCGAGGCACTGTCGGTCACCGACGACCTGACGCAGTTGTACAACTCGCGCTTCATGCACGCGGTGCTGCGGCGCGAGACGAAGAGGGCGTCGCGCTCGGGACAGCAGCTGTCGCTGCTGTTCATCGATCTCGACGGCTTCAAGTCGGTGAACGACTCGCACGGGCATCTGTGCGGCAGCCGGGCGCTGGTGGAAGCGGGCGCGGTGATTCGCGCGTCGGCCCGCGAGACCGACGCCGTCGCGCGGTTCGGCGGCGACGAGTTTGCCGTCGTGCTGCCCGACACCGACGCGTCCGGCGCGCGGGCGGTAGCCGCGCGCATCCGGGATCGCGTCGCGGGACACGTGTTCCTGACGTCGATCGGCCTCTCGGTGCGGCTGACCGCGTCGATCGGGGTGGCGACGCACACTGAACCGTCGGCCTCGGCCGACGAGCTGCTCGCGGCGGCCGACGCCGCGATGTACTGGGTGAAGGGCCACGGGAAGAACGGCATTCACGTCGCGACGACAGCGGCGGTGTAGATTTGTTGATTTAGCAAAGGTGATCCCTTGAACTTCCGGTCAGCGCTATCTCTGTTTTCCAGCGATCTCGCCATCGACCTCGGCACCGCCAACACGTGCGTCTACGCGCGCGGCAAGGGCATCGTGGTCAACGAGCCGTCGATCGTCGCCATCAACAAGATCAACGGCCGCATCGAAGCCGTGGGCAAGGACGCCAAGGACATGCTCGGGCGCACGCCCGGCAACATCGTCGCCATCAAGCCGATGAAGGACGGCGTCATCGCCGACTTCGAGGTCACCGAGAAGATGCTGACCTACTTCATCAAGAAGGCGCACAACCGCAACGTCTGGGT
>DATKDT010000074.1:0-23660 GCA_035512575.1 Vicinamibacterales bacterium
GCGTTTCGCCGCGACTTCGCCGCGGCCTACGAGGCGCTCGACCGCGAGAGCAAAGCGTTGACCGCATCCGAGGAACTCGTGCGCGAGGCGGACCGCGCGTGATGGCGCCAGACGTCTTCATCGACCTTGCGATTGAAGAAGCCGAACGCGGCGCCGCTGAGGGCGGCATCCCCATCGGCGCGGTGATCGTGCACCGCGGCCGCGTCATCGGCCGCGGCCACAACCGCCGCGTGCAGGACGGCAGCGCGATCCTCCACGGCGAGATGGACGCGTTCGAGCGCACGGGCCGGCAGCCGGCAACCGTCTACCGCGAGAGCGTGATGTACACGACGCTCTCGCCCTGTGCGATGTGCACCGGCGCCATCCTTCTTTATGGCATCCCGCACGTCGTCATCGGAGAGAATCAGACGTTCATGGGCGAAGAAGAGCTGCTTCGGTCGCGCGGGGTGCGCGTCGAGGTGCTCCAGGATGCGCGCTGCATCGAGCTCATGCGCCAGTTCATCGCCCGGCATCCGGCGCTCTGGAACGAGGACATTGGCGAGTAGCCCTGGACCGGCCGGCCCCCGGCTCAGCCGGGCGGCGAGCGTTTCTCTTGTCGCGGCGGGGTCCCGGGTGTAACTTTGTTGACGCTGAGACCACCTGCGATGCGACGGCTGCTGCCGACCCTGCTCGTCATAGGTCTGTACTGCACGGTCCTCGCTCTGCGCGTGGGGGAGGCCGGCGGTCCGGCGACAGCTTCGGCCGAGGCGCGGCAGACCAGCGCCGGCGCCGTCCGCGCCCAGCTGCCGCCCCCCGGCACGGCCCCCGCGACTGTCCCCCAGCAGAACGCCGTCATCGCCAAGTACTGCTGGGCGTTGTGTCACAACGACAGGAAAATGACCGGCGGCCTGTCGCTCGACAAATTCGACATCGCGACGGCAGACCTGCACCCGGAGGTCGCCGAGAAAATGATCGGCAAGCTCCGCGTCGGCCTGATGCCGCCGATGGAATCGCAGCAGTTCGACGCCGCGACCAGGATGGCGCTCATCACCGCGCTCGAGGCGCGGCTCGACGCGGCCGCCTCCACGCCGAACCCGGGGCGGCGCCTGCTGCAGCGGCTCAATCGCGCCGAATACGCCGCCGCCATTCGATCGCTGCTCGGCCTCGAGATCGATGTCGAGGCGTACCTGCCGGCCGACACCATCAGCGCCAGCTTCGACAACATCGCCGACGTGCAGACGCCGTCCGCGACCGTGCTGCAGGGCTACATGCGCGCCGCGGCGCACGTCAGCCGCGTCGCCGTCGGCGACACGTCGGTCGACGCGGCCTCGACCAACTACGACGTGCCGCGAACGCAGTCGCAGAAGGATCCCGTCGAGGGCGCGCCGTTCGGCACGCGCGGCGGCACCGCCGTCACGCACAACTTCCCGGCCGACGGCAAATACCGGTTCCAGCTGCTGCTGCACGGCGAGCCCACCGGCTTCCTCTTCGGCCGCACCATGCGCGCGATCAGGATCGATGTGTCGATCGACGGCGAGCGCGTCGCGCTCGTCGAAGTCGATCGCTGGATCTCCGAATCCGACCCCACGGGCCTTACCGTCACCACGCCGCCCATCCAGGTCAGGGCCGGGCCGCGCCGCGTCGCCGCCGCCTTCGTCCGCGAGTTCGAGGGCGCCGAAGACGATCTCATCAAGCCGATCGAGCACACGCTCGCCGACACGCAGATCGGCGTGGCGTACGGCGTCACCACACTCCCGCACCTCCGCAACCTCGCCATCGTCGGCCCCTTCGAGGTGACGGGCGTCTCGGATCATCCCGTGCGCCGGGCGATCTTTTCGTGCCGGCCGACGATGGCGGAGGAGGCGGGGCCGTGCGCGCGCCGCATCCTCACGGGGCTTGGCACGCTGGCGTACCGGCGTCCGCTCGAGGCGCGCGACGTCGACCCGCTGATGCGCTTCTACGAGCAGGGCGCGAGCGACGGCGGCTTCGAGAACGGCGTCCGCACGGCGCTGCAGGCGATGCTCTCGAGCGCGCACTTCCTGTTTCGCGCGGAACACGTGCCGCTTGGGGCAAAGCCCGGCGCCGTGTATCGCATCGCCGACATCGACCTCGCCTCGCGCCTGTCGTTCTTTTTGTGGGGCACGATTCCGGATCGCGAGCTGATCGAGGCCGCGCGCCGCAAGGAGCTGTCGCAGTCGGCCGGCTTCGAGCGCCAGGTGCGGCGCATGCTGGCCGACCGCCGATCCGAAGCGCTCGCGACGCGCTTCGCGGCGCAATGGCTGCGGCTGCAGGACCTGAGCAAGGTCGAGCCCGACGCCCTCGCGTTCCCGTACTTCGATGCGACGCTCGCCTCGGCGATGTCGCGCGAAACGGAGCTCTTCTTCGACCATCTGGTGCGCGCGGATCGTCCGGCGCTCGAGCTGCTGACCGCCGACTACACGTTCGTGAACGAGCGGCTGGCGCGGCACTACGGCCTGCCCGGCGTGAGCGGCGCGCAGTTCCGCAGGATTGCGTACGCGGACGACACGCGGCGCGGCCTGCTCGGGCACGGCAGCATCCTGACGCTGACGTCGCACGCCAACCGCACGTCGCCCGTGCTGCGCGGCAAGTGGGTGCTCGAAGTGCTGCTCGGCCATCCGCCTCCGCCGCCGCCCGCCGACATTCCGGATCTCGAGGAGACCGCGGACGCGGACAACGGAAAGTTCCGATCCGTGGCCGCGCAGCTCGCGCTGCACCGGGCCAACCCGGCCTGCAGCTCGTGCCATAACGTCATCGATCCGATCGGTCTCGCGCTCGACAACTTCGACGTCACCGGCGCGTGGCGCATCAAGGATCGCGGCGTGCCCGTCGACGTCACCGCGGAGCTGTTCGATCGCACGAAAGTCAACGGCGCGGCCGACCTGCGCGCGGCGCTGCTGGCGCGCTCCGACGTCGTGATGACGCACCTCACGAAGATGCTCATGTCGTACGCGCTCGGCCGGCGCGTCGAGTACTACGACATGCCGGTGATCCGTCAGATCGTGCGCACCGCCAAAGCGGAGGACTACCGGCTGTCGGCTCTCATTCTCGGCGTCGTCCGCAGTCCCGCCTTTCGAACTGCAGTCGCGGAAGGAAGCAACTGATGTATGTCACGAAGAAGCACTTGTCGCGGCGCACGGCCCTGAAGGGCCTTGGCGCCAGCGTGGCGCTGCCGCTGCTCGACTCGATGATTCCCGCGCGAACGCTGTTCGCGCAGACGGCGGCGGGGCAGGCCGCCGCGCGGCGCCGCCTGGTGTGCATCGAGCAGGTGCACGGCGCCGCCGGCTGCAGCGAATTCGGGATGGGGCAGAACCTCTGGAATCCCGCCGCGACCGGCCGCGCGTTCGATCTGACGCCGAGCGCGCTCAGCCCGCTCGAGCCGTTCCGATCGCACCTGACGATTGTCAGCAACACCGACGCGCGCAACGCGGAGGCGTTCGAGCCGGCGGAAGTCGGCGGCGATCACTTTCGATCGAGCGCCGTCATGTTCACGCAGTGCCGGCCGAAGCTCACCGAGGGCTCGGACGTGAAAGTCGGTACGTCGCTCGATCAGCTGTACGTCCAGAAGTTCGGAAAGGACACGCCCATTCCGTCGATGCAGCTGAGCATCGAGCCGGTGGATCAGTCGGGTGGCTGCGCGTACGGCTACGCGTGCGTCTACACCGACACGATCAGCTGGGCCGGCCCGAGCGAGCCCCTGCCCATGGTGCGCGACCCGCGCATCGTCTTCGAGCAGCTGTTCGGCGCCGGCGGCACGCCGGAGCAGCGCGCGAAGCGGCGCGCGACCGATCGCAGCATCCTCGACATGCTCACCGCGCAGATCGCCGAGCTGCGCCGCACGCTCGGACCGTCGGATCGGCTGCGACTGGATCAGTACGCGACGAACCTGCGCGAGATCGAGCAGCGCATCTCGCGCATCGAGGCGCGCAACCGCGGCGGCGAGACGCGCGAGCTGCCGGGCGCGCCGGCCGGCGTTCCTGACTCGTTCGAAGACCACGTCAAGCTGATGTTCGATCTGCAGGTGCTGGCGTTCCAGTCCGACACGACGCGCGTGTTCTCATTCAAGTTCGGGCGCGACGGATCGGGCCGCATCTACCCGGGCAGCGGCGTCGAGGTCGGTTTCCACAACGCGTCGCATCACGGCACCGCCGAGGAGCGCATCCGCCAGTTCGCGGCCATCAACAAGCACCATGCCTCGCTGCTGCCGTACTTCCTCGAGAAGCTGCAGGCGGCGGACGAGGGCGACGGCACGCTGCTCGACAAGACGCTCGTGATGTACGGATCGCCGATGGCCAACGGCAACCTGCACAACCACCGGAACTGCCCGCTGATCCTGCTCGGACGCGGCGGCGGCGTGCTCGACGGCGGCGTGCACATCAAAGCGGCCGACGGCACGCCGATGGCCAACGTCATGCTCACGCTCATGCACCGGCTCGGCCTGGAAGACGTGCAGACGTTCGGCGACAGCACCGGCGAGTTCTCGTTCACGGCATAGGAGCGCGCATGCGAATCGCGGCACTGTCACTCGCGCTTGCTGTCGGCTTCGGCACGCTCGCCCTGAGCGCGCCTCTCGACTCGCGCTCGGCGCGAGTCGAACGGGCCGAGTCCCTTGTGGCCGACGCCGCCATGCGCGGCGACACCGAACGGGTACGCGCGCTGCTGCGCGAAGGCGCCGACGTCAACGCGCCCCAGGGCGACGGCATGACGGCGCTCCACTGGAGCGCGCTCAACGGCGACGTCGACACGGTGAGCGTCCTTCTCCTTGCCGGCGCAGCGGCGGAGCCGCTGACGCGCGTCGGCACGTACACGCCGCTCCACCTGGCAAGTGCGAGAGGCCATGGCGCCGTCGTCGCGCGTCTGCTCGAGGCCGGCAGCCGGCCCGGCGCGCTCACAGAGACGGGCGTGCAGCCGCTCCATCTGGCCGCGCAGGCGGGCGACACCGGCGCGATCACCGCGCTGCTCGATCGCGGCGCCGACGTCAACGCGCGCGACGAGACGCACGGACGCACGCCGCTGATCTTCGCGGCGTCGCAGAACCGGCTCGAGGCCATGCGCGTGCTGCTCGCGAAAGGCGCGGACCCGCGGCGCTCGACCAATGTGATCGACTACCGCGAGCGCGCCGCTGCCGACGGCGTGGCGCGGCAGGCCAGAAACCGCATCATCGCGGCCACTACCGGACGCGCGGCCTCCGCCGAGATCAGCATCGACGGCGCGCCGGCGCCCGCGGCCGCTCCCGCGAGTGGCGGCGGCGGAGCGCAGCCCGCCGGTGGCGAACCGGGACGTCGCGGCGGCGGCGCCGGCGGCGTGCGCCCGCCCTCGGATCTCGAGCAGATCGGCCGTCAGGGCGGCTTCACCGCGCTGCACTACGCGGCACGCGACGGGCGTGCGCAGGCCGCGACGCTGCTGCTCGACGCCGGGCTCGATCTCAATCTGCCGACAGAAGGCGATGGCTCGACGCCCATGATCCTCGCGCTCACCAACGGCGAATACGATCTCGCGCTCAGTTTTCTCGAGCGCGGCGCCGATCCGAACCTGGTGAATGACGATGGGGTGGGGCCGCTGTTTGCGACGATCAACAACGAGTGGGCGCTGCGCACGTGGTATCCGCAGCCGACCGCGGGCGCGCAGCAGCGGGCGTCGTACCTTCAGGTGCTCGAGTCGCTGCTGAAGGCGGGCGCGGATCCGAACGCGCGCACGCGCTCGCACATCTGGTACGCCGCCTACAACACCGGCCGCATGGGCGTCGACTTCTCGGGCGCGACGCCGTTCTGGCGCGCCGCCTACGCGCTCGACGTCGAGGCCATGCGCCTGCTCGTGCGCCACGGCGCCGATCCGCACATTCCGACGATGTCGTACGGCACGGCGCGGCGGCCGAACGATCCGTCCGGTCTCGCGCCCATGCCCGTCGGAGGCCCGCACGTGCCGCCGCTGCACGCCGCCAGCGGCGTGGGCTACGGCACGTCGCGCGTGGCGCAGCAGCACCGGCACGTGCCCGGCGGCTGGCTGCCGGCCGCGCGCTACTTCCTCGAGGAGCTCGGCGTCGACGTCAACATCCGCGACGCCGACGGCTTCACGGCGCTGCATCACGCCGCGGCCCGCGGCGACAACGAGACGATCCTGTACCTCGTGAAGCGCGGCGCCGACGTCATGGCCGTCAATCGCGCGGGGCAGACGACGGTGGATATGGCGAACAGCCCGGAGCAGCGGACGCAGCCGTTCCCCGAGACGATCACGCTGCTCGAAGGCCTGGGCGCGAAGAACAATCACAACTGCCGGGCGTGCAAATGACACCACACATCGCACTGATCATCGTCCTTGCCCTGCCGCTTGCGGCCGGGGCACAAGCGCGGCCGCAGATGACGCCGGAGGAGCGCGCCGCGCAGGCGAAGCAGCGCTATGAAGCGGCGCTGGCGACGCCGCGGCCGATCGCCGCGCACGACACCGTGTGGCTCGAGGAGCTGACATATCTCGAGGCCCGCGATGCCATCAAGGGCGGCAAGACGACCGCGCTCGTGTTCGCGGGCAGCACCGAGCAGAACGGGCCGTACCTGCCGGGAGCCAAGCATCAGATCGCGCTGCGGCTCGTGGCCGAGCCGATTGCGCGCAAGCTGGGCAACGCGCTCATCGCGCCGATCATCCCGCTCGAAGCGGGGAATCCCGACAACCCGTACATGAACTGGGGCAGCCTGTATCTGACGCGCGACACGTTCCAGGCGGTGCTGCGCGACGTGGCCACCAGCCTGAAGAGTCAGGGCTTCACGCACATCATCCTGATGGGCGACAGCGGCGGCGACGTGGCCGGGCTGCGCGCGGTCGCGCAGGAACTGTCGGCGAAGTGGGCCGGCACGCCCGCCATTCATCACGTGCCCGAGTTCTACAACTGGGGCACGCCCGGCGGCGTGCGCGACTTCATCACCCGGAACGGGATTGACGAGAAGTTCGACTCCGACGGCATCCACGACGAGTACGCCATCACGGCGGTGATGATGCTGGCCGATCCGAAGCACGTGCGACTCGACGAGCGTATTGCCGCCGGCAAGGCGACGATCAACGGCGTCGACATCCTGCCGAAGGAAAAGACGATCGAGATGGGGCGGAAGATCATCGAGTTCCGCGCCGACAACGCGGTGGCGGCGATCAGGAAGGTCGTCGGACAGTAGCGTGACGACGCGCGCGCTGGCCGTTTCGCTCGCGGTGCTGGCAGGCACGCAGGCGGCCGCGCCGCCGGCCAGGCCGCTGCCGGTTGCCGCCAGCACGCTGGCGGCCGGGCCCGACGCGTTCTACGGCCAGGTCGTCTCGGTAACGGGAGCGGTCGGGCGGTCACTCTCAGCGACAGCGTTCACCGTTCATCAGGGGAAGACGCCCGCCACGGGCGATGATGTGCTCGTCATCGTCCCCACCCTTATCGAGCCCGTCGAGCCGAACGCGTATCTGACCGTCGTCGGTGAGGCCTTCCGCTTCGATCCGGCGGAGATCGCGCGGCGCGCCGATGGCTACACACTCGACATGGGGCCCGATGCGATTGCGCGATATCAGGGCCGCCCGGCGATTCTCGCCACCGCGGTGGTGAACGCGGCGTTCGTGGATCTCGCGAAAGTGCCGCCCCCGCCGCTCACGCCGGAAGAGGAAGCGTTCGACAAGGTGATGAAGCGCGTCGGTCCGGCGTTCAACGAGCTGCGGACCGCGGCCACGGCGTCGAACGCCGACGCGATCGCCGAGAACGCCAGGGCGCTGAAATCCGCATTTGCCGAGGCCGAGGCGTTCTGGAAAGCGCGTAAGGCGGCCGATGCGATCGAGTGGACCCGCACTGCCCGCACACAGCTGACCGCGCTCGAGCGCGCCGCCGCCGCGGGCAACTGGGAGCAGGTCAAGACGTCGGTCGCCGACGTCAACCGCATGTGCTCCACCTGCCACACCGCCTATCGCGAGCGGCTCGAGGACGGCACCTTCCGCGTCAAGAGCAGCCCGGCCCCGCCCAATAAGCTTGACATGTCAACTAATGATATGTAATTAAAGCGCATGCCGAGGCAGACCCTCGTCGAACGGGAAATCCGGCAAACCAAGCCGTTCGCTTCCTCCGCCGTCGTACCGATCATTTCCCTGCTGCGCACGGCCAACGTCGTGGAGCGGCAGTACAACGCCCTGCTCGAACCCTACGGGATCACCTTCCAGCAGTTCAACGTCCTCTCGATCCTCAGAGGCGCCGCACCTCAGGGGCACCCCATGCTCGAGATCGCGAACCGGTTGATTGCCGTCTGCCCAGGAGTGACACGGCTCATCGACAAGCTTGCGGCCAAAAAACTCGTTGAGCGGTTGCCGAACGCCACCGATCGCCGGCAGGTGATCTGTCGGATCACGCCGGAAGGCCTGCAGCTGCTCGCCTCCGTCGAGGTCCCACTATTGGCCGCCGATGAGCGGGTCATGTCGCCGCTGAGCGAGGCCGACCGGGCGGTGTTCGTGGAGTTGCTCGACCGCGTGCGGGCTCCGCTCATCGCTTCCACGCCGATTCAGGAGTCCGCTTCACAGGAGACACCCGCATGACCGTGCCGGGAACACCCAACACGCAGCCCATGACGATCAACTCGATCTCCGCCACCGTGCTTCGCGAAGGCGACGTCGGCTACGACGAGGCGCGCCGCGTTCACAACGGCATGATCGACAAGCGACCGGCGCTGATCGCGCAGTGCCGCACACCCGCGGACGTGGCGAGCGCCATTCGCTACGCGCGCGCGGCGGGGCTCGAAATCGCGGTGCGCGGCGGTGGGCACAACGTGGCGGGACGCGCGACGATCGAGGGTGGGCTCATGATCGATCTCTCGCCGATGCGCGCGATCGCCGTCGATCCACTGGCGCGCACCGCGCGCGCGGAGGCTGGCGTGCTCTGGGGCGAGCTGGACGCGGCCACCCAGGCCCACGGCCTGGCCACGGTGGGCGGCGAGGTCGCGTCCACGGGCATTGCGGGACTGACGCTCGGGGGCGGCTTCGGGTGGCTGTCGGGGAAATACGGAATGACGATCGACAATCTGCTATCGGTGGAGATCGTCACCGCCGATGGCGAGATTCTGGCTGCCAGCGAGAGTCAGCACCCGGATCTCTTCTGGGCATTGCGCGGAGGGGGCGGAAACTTCGGCGTCGCTACGGCATTCAGGTACCGTCTGCATCCGGTGGGTCCGTTGGTCACCGGGGGGTTCGTGGCGTACCCGCTGAGCGAGGCTCCAGCAGTCATCCGTTTCTTCCGCGATTTCAGCGCCGAGCTGCCTGATGAGTTGCGCGTGCATGCTGGAATGCTGCACGCCGGGGACGGGTCAGGGGCCAAGCTGGTCGCGATCCTTGCCTGCCATTGCGGCAACCTCGAGGAGGGCGAGCGCGCCGTGCGGCCACTGCGAGAGTTCGGCGCACCGGTGATCGATACCTTTGGTCCGATCGAATACTGCGCACTGAACCGCCTGTTCGATGCCGACTTTCCGAAGGGCGCCCTCACCTATTGGAAGTCGAGCCTCTTCAATTCCCTCACCAACGAGGCGATAGACACGCTTGTGAGCGCCTTTGCCGAGTGTCCGGCCCCGAATAGCTTCGTGATGCTGGAGGAGATCGGAGGCGCGGTGACCCGGATCCCGAGCGATGCCACGGCCTTTCCACACCGACGGCCTGCCCTGCAAGTGCTCCTCCTCGCACAGTGGATGGATCCGGCGCTGACCGGCGATGCCATCGGATGGACGCGGCGGACGTATGAAGCGCTTCATCCCTATCTCTCATCGGCCCGCTACATGAACTATCTGGACCGCGATGATGAGGGCGGCGCCGCTGCCTACGGACCCAACTACGAAAGGCTCCGGCGAATCAAGGCGAAGTACGACCCATCGAATGTCTTCCGCCAGAACCAGAACATCGTCCCTGCCGCCTGAGGCTTTGGCGGGCCGCGTGAACAACTCGGGCCTGAACCAGCGCTCTATCGCGGTACTGCCCTTCGCGAACTTCAGCGGGGATCAGGAAAGCGAGTACTTCAGTGACGGGATGACCGAGGAGCTGATCGACCGTCTCGTCAAGGTCGCGGGCCTTCGCGTCGCGGCGCGCACATCCTGCTTTGCCTTCAAGGGCCGGAACGCCGACATCGCTGGGATTGCCCGGCAACTGCGCGTGGGTTACGTGCTCGAGGGCAGCGTGCGCCGCGCCGCCGGCCGGTTGCGCGTCACGGCGCAGCTCATTGACGCCGAAACAGGCTTTCATCTCTGGTCCGAACGCTACGAGCGTATTGCAAACGATGTGTTCGAGATACAGGACGAGATCGGCGCGGCGATCATCGCGGCGCTGCAGGCGCAACTTGGCGACGAGGGAGACGTCGGTTTGCCGCCGCTGCGACGCCGCCCGGCGAACCTGGATGCCTACGACCTGTATCTCCAGGGCCGCTATCTTCTGGCCCGCCGCTCGGCGCTTGCCATTCGTGACGGCATCGAGCGATTCCAGCTGGCAATCGCCTGCGACCCCGGCTACGCAGCCGCGCACGCAGGTCTGGCCGAATGCTATCTGGTTCTCGCGTCCGGCACTTATGGAACCATGGCGCCGGCGGACGCACTGACACGGGCCATCTCCAGTGCGGGCCGCGCGCTGACGCTGAATCCATCACTGGCGGAAGCGCACGTGGCCCTCGGGCTGGCGAAGCTGTATGGCTGGGACTGGGCGGCTTCTGAGACGCTCCTCGAGGGTGCCACCCGGCTGGATCCTGGAAACGCCAACGCGCGCCACCATTACGCCTGGCAGCTTGCACTGACCATGAGCCTGGATCAGGCATTCGCCGGCATCGACTCCGCCTTGGAGCTCGACCCGCTTTCGGTCCCGATACGCGTGGCGCGCGCCCGCGTCTTGCAGTTCATGCGGCGGCCGGCCGACGCGTTGGCAGAAATCGAGCGTGTCCTCGATGCCGAGCCCGATTCCGCGGCGGCGCTCCTATGCAAAGGCCTGGTGCTGATCCAGAGCGGCCGCGCCATCGACGCGCTCACCACATTGCGCCTTGCCCATGAGACGTCAGCGACGCCAGGCACAGCGGCGCTCATCGCCTACGCGTGCGGTGGCGCAGGGCAGTACATCGAGGGGGCTCGTCTCGTTGAAGACATCATCGCGCGCGCCAACTCCGAGTACATCTCGCCGACGATCGTAGCGGGCGCGTACGTGGGCCTCGGCAAGCTCGACGACGCCATGATCTGGTATGAGCGTGCGTACGAAGAGCGATCGCCAGGGTTGATCTATCTGGGTGTCGAGCCTTTGCTCGATCCCCTCCGGCAGGATCCTCGATTCGTGTCGCTGCTGCGCCGAATCGGACTCGAAAGGAGTCAGGTGACGCGGGAGTCGACGTCCGTGGCGACACCCAGCTCCGCACCGACGGTCCAGGGCCGCCAGATCAACCTGTGCGCGCGAGTACAGGCAGCGATCGGCGACGGCTTTCTCGTGGAGGAGGAGCTTGCCGGCGGAGGCATGAGCCGGATCTTTCTCGCCACCGAGCGATCCCTTGACCGCCGGGTCGTGGTCAAGGTGCTTCCGCCGGAGTTGGCGTGCGAGGTGAATGAAGTCCGTTTTCGTCAAGAGGCGCGCTACGCCGCACATCTGCAGCATCCACACATCCTGCCGGTGCTCGCGGCCGAAACCCGCGGCGGGTTGCTCTACTACATGATGCCGCACGTCGCAGGCGAGTCGCTGCGGCATCATCTCGTACGGAACAGGACGCTTCCACTTGCGGACGCGACGAGGATTCTGCTGGAGATGGCCGATGCCCTCGCGTATGCGCATGAACGCGGGGTCATTCACCGGGATGTGAAGCCCGAGAACATCCTGTTGCAGGGGAAGCACGCGTTGCTGGCGGATTTTGGAATCGCCCGGGCGATGCTCTGCGCCGGCGGCGGCCGGGCCAACAGGCTGACGCTCACCGGCACCTCCATCGGAACTCCCGGCTACATGCCTCCGGAACAATTACTCGGCGAAGAGATTGGTCCGACCGCGGACGTGTACGCGCTGGCGATCGTAGGCTATGAGATGTTGGCTGGCGACCGGCCGTTCACCGGCTCTGCGCAGGAAGTTCTTGCCGCGCACATGACGCGCACCCCCCGACCGTTGCACGAGGTGCGGGCCGAGATCTCAATCGAGGTCAGTGCCGCGATTGCCCGTGCGCTTCACAAGGAATCGTCGGGGCGTTTCGCAACGGCCGCCGAGTTCGCGCGCGCGCTGGATCTCCCCGCCCACGCCTAGGAGCTTCGATTTGCCGGCCTCGGGGGGCGGCCGGCGGCTCCAGCTTCCACCGCCACTGTTCGCTCTAGCGGATGGGATCGGCGGCGACACCCTCACGGGTCAGCACGACCGGCACGATGAAGCCCTTCTCGTCGAACGTCAGCTCCTCGATGCAGACGACGCGCGCGTTGCGGTCCTTCTGATCGAGCGGCCGCCGGTGATAGAGGATGTACGACTTGCCCGAGCGGGGTGACTGCACCACCGAGTGGTGGCCGGAGCCGGTCGCGATGGACGGATCCTGCTGCAGGATCGTGCCGACGCGCTCGAAGGGCCCGAACGGCGACGTGCCGATGGCGTAGGCGACGGCGTAGTTCGGCCCCGTCCAGCCGCCCTCCGACCACATGAAGTAGTACTTGCCGTCCCGGAGCAGCATGAACGCGCCTTCGACGTAGCCCTGCGGCGTGATCTCCTTGAAGATGTTGCCGTCGGGGAACGGCACGAAGCCCGTGAAGTCGGCATTCAGCTTTGCGATGTTGCAGTGGCGCCAGCCGCCGTACACGATGTAGTGCGAGCCGTCGTGGTCCCTGAACACGAACTGGTCGATCGGCTGCGCGCCGTTGTGAAACCGGTCGATGAGCGGCTTGCCGAGATAGTCCTTGAACGGACCTTCCGGCCGGCGTGACCGGGCCACGCCGATGCCGCCCATCTGCTGATCGTTCTGGATGTCGTTCGCGCCGAAGAACAAGTAGTACCAGCCGTCCTTTTCCACGATCGACGGCGCCCACAGCGCGCGACGTGCCCACGGGACGTCGGCCATGTCGAGAATGCGCTCGTGCTTCGTCCACGTGACCAGGTCGCGCGAGGAAAACGCGTCCATGAACGTCTGTTGGTCGTACGGCGCGGAGTAGGTGGGATAGATCCAGTACTCGCCCTCGAACACGCGCGCCTCGGGATCCGCGTACCAGCCGGGAAAGATCGGATTGCCCGACCGCGGCTGCCGAGCAGCCTCCGCCGGCAGCAGCAGCGCAAACAGACCAGCCATCACAACCGCGCGCGTCATAGCATCCTCCGAGGCAGCAGCGGATTCAGGTGCATCGTCAGGTCGTAGACGGACGCGCCGCAGGCCGCCGAGAGGTCCTCGGGCCGCGAGCCTTCGGTCGAATCGAAGATCGTGGCCTCGTCGCCAATGTCGACGCGCCGTTCGGCGCCGATCTCCACGATCGTATGACTCGCCGACACCGAGGCGATGATGGGATACATGGCGCCGCCGATGCGGACGCGGCCGCCCTTCGCCGCCACGCGGGGCAGTCCGTCGGCGTGGCCGGCCGGCAGCGTCGCGATCCACACCGGCGCCTTCGCCATGTACGCGCGGTTGTAACCGGCGCTCTCTCCCGCCTGCAGCTGCTTCACGTAGGCCACCCTCGCTTTCAGCGCGATCGCCGGCGTGAGCGTCATCACGCCGGTCTTTCTGAATTGCGCCTCGGGATAGATGCCATAGAGGGCCATCCCCGGACGCACGACATCGAAAAACGCATCCGGATGCTGGAAGAGGGTGTAGGACGATGCCGCGTGCCGGAGGCCGGGACGGATGCCTGCGGCTTCCACCTTCGCGATGACGTCGTGAAACCGGCGAAGCTGCTCGCGGTCGAACGCCTCGTCCTCCGCGAACGTCATCATCAGACCCCGCAGGCGCGCGCCGCGCACGCGGGCGAGACTCGCAATGAGCGCCGGCGCCTGCGCATGCGGCACGCCGACGCGGCCAAGGCCGGTGTCGACGCACACGTGAACATCCAGCGCGCGTCCGGCGGCGGCGGCCGCGCGGTCGAGCGCCGCCTCCATGGGCGTATACGCCATCAACGCGATGTCGCGCCGCGCGAGATCGGCCAGGTCCGCATCGCCGACCGGGCCCATGAGCAGCACGGGTTTTCGGATTCCGGCGTCTCGAAGGGCCAGTGCCTCGTGCAGCTTCACCACGGCGAAGCCCATCACGTCGGCGCTCGACGACAGCGCGGCCGCGACGTTGACGACGCCGGCGCCGTAGCCGTTGTTCTTGATGACGGCCAGAATCGGCACGCCCGTGCGCGTTCGGACGGCGGCGGCGTTCGCGCGAAGATGGCCGGCATGGACCTCAATCCACGGATCGAATGATGAGTGGCGTTCGGCGGCGGGTGCCCCCGGAGAAATCTGGAGTCCCAGCGCCGGCAGCGCCGCGGCGGCGGTCAGGAAGTTTCGGCGTTCCATAGGTGGACAGATTCTGCCACCGTCCTGGTCCTCCGTAGTAATCTCTCGCCCGACACCATGCCTTTGAGAATCGGCGATCCGTGCCCGCTGCTGCAGGTCTTCGACATGCCCACGTCGATCGCGTTCTATCGCGATCTGCTCGGCTTCGACGTGGCCAGCGACGTGCCCGACGATCTGCGCTGCGACTGGGTGCTGCTGCGCCTTGGGGATTCGGAGCTGATGCTCAATACGGCGTACGAGGCTGATGACCGGCCGGATGCTCCCGACCAGGCCCGCGTGGCCGCGCATCGCGACACCGCGCTGTTCTTTGGCTGCGCCGACGTCGACGAGGCCTTCGCGTACGTAGGCGAGCGGGGCCTCGACGTCAAACCGCCGATCGTCACCAGCTACGGCATGAAGCAGCTGTATCTGGAGGATCCGGATGGCTACGTCATCTGCTTTCAGCAGCCGGCGGGCGCCCATCGCCCGTAACGGCGTAACTCAGATGCCCAACAAGGCCGTGTACTTACTCGCCGTCGACGGATTCGCCGACTGGGAGCCGGCGCACGCGGTCGCGGAGCTCCGGAGGCACGGCCAGTACCGCGTAGAGACCGTGGGGCTCACGATGCAGCCCGTTGAATCGATGGGCGGCATCCGGGTGCTGCCATCGGCAATTATCAGCGCGGTCGATCCCGACGACGTCGCCGCGTTCATTCTTCCGGGCGGCGATCGGTGGGAGCGCTCGCCCGTGGAACCGGAGCTGCGGGCGCTGCTCGAGCGGCTCGATGCCGCAGACGTTCCCATTGCCGCGATCTGTGCCGCGACGGTCGCGATTGCGAGCATCGGCCTGCTCCGAGGCCGGCGGCACACCAGCAACGGCCTCGAATATCTTCGGTCGCACGTCCCGGGCTACTCGGAGGCGGCCGGGTACGTCGACGCGCCGGCCGTTCGCGATCGAAAGCTCATCACGGCCAGCGGCCTCGCGGATGTCGAGTTCGCGCGCGAGCTTCTCGAGGAGCTCGACGTGCTCACGCCGGCCGACCGCGAACTGTGGGCCGGAATCTTCCGCAGCGCGAAGCTGCCGTCGGAGGCCTGAGATCAGATGGCGCTGGTCGTCCTGCTGAGAGGCGTGAACGTGGGCGGGCACCGGACGTTCCGGCCGGCCGCGCTCGTCAAGAAGCTGGCGAACCTCGACGCGGTCAACATCGGCGCGGCGGGCACGTTCGTCATCCGCCGCCCGATCGCGCGCGCGAAGCTGCGCGCCGAGCTGGCGCGCGGGCTGCCGTTCGAGACCGAGATCGTGATCTGCGAGGGCCGCGACCTCCTCGCGCTGACCGCGCGAAATCCGTTCGCCGGGCAGCCGGCGCCGGCCGACGTCGTCCATTTCGTGAGCGTGCTTGCCGGGCGCCCACGCGCGGAGCCGCCATTGCCGCTGAGCATTCCGCCGAGCGGCCAGTGGATGATGAAGATCCTCGAGCGCGACAACGCGTTCGTCGTTGGCATGTACCGGCGGAACATGAAGGCTGTCGGCAACCTGGGAAAGATCGACCGGCTGTTCGGCGTGCCGGCCACCACACGCAACTGGAATACCATTACCGCGATCGCCAAAGTGCTGAGCGACGGAGCAGCCCGATGAGCAGTCTTTTCACGCACCCTTCCGGCTGCCGAACATCCGGGCGTGCGCATCGCGGCTCGAAGGAGACACCATGAAAACCCGATACGCATGCCTCATCTTCGCCCTGGCTCTCGTGCCGGGGTGCCGGGCCGATGTCGACGTCGAGGCCGAGCGCGAGCTGCTGCGGCAGACCGACCTGGAGTGGGCGGCGACCGCCGCCGCGGGGCAGGATCTCGAACGCATCGTCTCGTACTGGACCGACGATGCGAAGGTGTACCCGGCGGGGATGCCGGTCGTCGACGGCAAGGCCGCGATCCTGGAGTTCGTCGCCGGCACCCTCGCGACGCCCGGCTTCGTCGTCACCTGGCAGCCGCAGGAGGTCGTCGTTTCGCCCGACGGCCGCTTCGGGTACACGATCGGCGCCAATCAATTCACCGCGCCGGATCCCAGCGGCGTCGCCGTCACGACGCACGGCCGGTACGTTACGGTGTGGAGGAAGGAGCCGGACGGTGCGTGGCGATGCGTGATCGACATCTGGAACACACGCTGAGGTAGGATTCCTGCCGGAGGCCTCCATGCTCGAGATTCTCATCGTCGTCCTGATCCTGTTGTGGGCGTTCGGTTACTTCGGCCGCTCCCGTTTCAAGGGCCTGCCGCAGGGCGGCAATCTCGTTCACCTGCTGCTCGTCATCGTCCTCATCCTGATCATCGTCCGGCTCATTCGATAGGCGGCGACCATGATATCCAGGCTCTTCATCGGCGCGGCGCTCGCCGTCCTGTGCGCCGCCACGCTTGCGGCGCAGGCGCCGCAGCCGGCGCAGTCGTTCGACCTCCTTATTAAAGGCGGCCGCGTCTTCGACGGCACCGGCAATCCCGCCTTTCCGGCCGACATTGGCGTGCGCGATGGAAAGATCGTCGCGGTCGGGCGGCTTGGCGATGCCATGGCCGCGCGCGTGATCGACGCCGCCGGCAAGTTCGTGTCGCCCGGCTTCATCGACATCCATTCGCATGCCGACGATGGGGCGAGGCCGCGAGGCGGATTTCGCGACGAGAACGCGCAGATTCGCGCGGCGCCGAATCTGGTCACGCAGGGCATCACCACCGTCGTCGTTAATCAGGACGGCCGATCGCCGTGGCCGATTGCGGAGCAGCGCGCGCTGATCGAGAAAAACGGGATCGGCCCCAACACCATGCTGATGGTGGGGCACGGCGCGGTGCGATCGCAGGTGATGGGACGCGACGTGCAGCGGCCGGCGACGCCGGAGGAAGTCGCGAAGATGCGCGCGCTCGTGCGGCAGGCGCTCGAGGAAGGCGCGGTCGGACTGTCGGCGGGCCTCGAGTACGCGCCCGGACGTTGGAGCGAGACGTCCGAGGTCGTCGAGCTCGCGAAGGAGCTGCCGGCATTCGACGGCGTCTACATCTCGCACGAGCGCAGCGAAGGATCGGATCCGCTGTGGTACGTGCCGAGCCAGGACGGGCCAGGTCCTCCGTCGCTGCTCGACGCGGTGCGCGAGACGATCGAGATCGGCGAGAAGTCCGGCGCGCGCGTCGTGGCGTCGCACATCAAGGCCAAGGGCGCGAACTACTGGGGATCGAGCGCGGCCGCGATCAGCCTGATCGCGCGCGCGCGCGAGCGCGGCGTCGACGTGTGGGCGGATCAGTATCCGTACCCGACGAGCGGCACGGACGGATCGACGGTGCTGATTCCGGGCTGGGCCGTGCGCGGCGCGGGCGGGCGCGGCGGCGGCGCGGCCGACGCACAGACACAGCCGCAGGCGGGCAACCCACGCGCCGAAGCGCTGCGGAAGGTGCTGGCCGATCCGAGACAGGCCCCGACGCTCCGCTCCGACATCGCGCACGAAATCGCCCGCCGCGGCGGCGCCGCCAACGTCGTCATCTACGACTACACGGACAAGACGCTCTACGGGAAGACACTCGAGGAGATCGCGAAGCTGTGGCGCGTCGATGCGGTCGAGGCCGCCATCCAGATTCAGCTCGAGGGCCTGCCGGATCGCGCGGGCGGCGCGCGCATGCGCGGCTTCTCGATGCACGAAAGCGACATGGAGGCCTTCGCGAAACAGCCATGGGTGGCGACATCCACCGACGCGGGCATCGCGCTGCCCGACGGCCCGCCCTCGACGCACGCGCGCTTCTACGGCAGCTTCCCGCGCAAGATCCGCCACTATGCGCTCGAGCGCGGCGCGATCTCCGTCGAGCACGCCATTCGCTCGTCGACGTCGCTGCCGGCGCTGATCATGGGCCTGAAGGATCGCGGCCTCATCCGCGAAGGCATGGCCGCCGACCTCGTCATCTTCGACCTCGCGGCGATCCGCGACAAGGCGACATTCTTCGAACCGCATCAATATTCGGAGGGCGTCGAATACGTCTTCGTCAACGGCGTCGCCGTCGTCGACGCCTCGAAGATCACGTGGGCGCTGCCGGGGAAGGTGATGACGCGCCAGGGAGGCCGTATGGCAAGCGAGCACGAGCGCGACATGGCTGCGATCGAGAAGCTGCACCAGCAGGACATCGCCGCGACGTTGTCAGGAGATCTGTCGGCACTCGCCGAGCTCTGGACCGATGACATCGTGCGGCTTCAGCCGGGCCAGGATGCCGAAGTCGGCAAGCAGGCGATCCTGGCCGTCGAGCAGCAGCGCAGGGCCGCGCAGCCGGGGTTTCGCGCTCTCAGCTATGTGCCGGACATCAGGAACGTGACAATCGCTGACGGGTGGGCCTTCGAGTGGGGCTACTTCACGGCGAGCTTCATCACGTCGCCAGGCGCTGAGCCGATCCAGATCCGGGCGAAGCTGCTGCGCGTGTTGAAGAAGCAGCCCGACGGGAGCTGGAAGGCCGCGATCGGGATGTGGACTCAGTGACCCTGAAGCTGGTCGCACAGTCACTGAATCGGCCGTATCCGGTGCGCCCGGCGATGCTGCTGCTGGTGTCGCTCGTGCCCTTCTATATCGTCATCGCGACGCTGGTGAGAGAACGCGGCATCGCATACGTTCCGGAACTCGCTCTCGATCGCGCGATTCCTCTGGTCCCCGCATGGGCACTGGTCTACGGATCGCTCTGCTCTACGGCGCGGATCCGCCGTTCAACTGTTTCCCGTCGATCCACGTTGCGCACTCGTTCGTGTCGGCGTTCGCCCTTGCCCGCGTGCACCGCCCAGTCGGCATCGCAGCGATCTGCGCAGCCGCACTGGTCGGCCTGTCGACGCTGTTCACCAAGCAGCACTACGTTCTCGACGTAGCAGCTGGCATCCTGCTCGCTGGCGTGGCGTATGCGATATTTCTGCGCGGCGCGCGAGGTGAGACGATCTCCGACCTGGATCGCCGGCTGGCGCCGGTCTTCGCCCTTGGCATCATTGCGCTCGCCGCCGCCGGCGTCATCGCTTCCTGGGTCGCGTATCAACTCGGCGGGTGAACCGCCGGACTCCTGTCCGGAAACGAACGCCCCGCGCCGCGTCGGATAGAATCGGCGCATGCCCTCAATTCGACATGTTCTTCCCGCGCTTGCCGTGCTCGCGCTGTGCGCGACGCCCGCTTTTGCCCAGATCGACGCGCGCATGCTGCGCTATCCGTCGGTCTCGAAAACGCAGATCGCCTTCGTGTACGCAGGCGATGTCTGGCTCGTGCCGAAGGACGGCGGCACCGCCGTGCGGCTGACCTCGTCGGCCGGCGAAGAGGCGTTTCCGCGCTTCTCGCCCGACGGCACGAAGGTCGCCTACAGCGCCAACTACGACGGCAACCAGGACGTGTACGTGATTCCCGCCACCGGCGGCGAGCCCGTGCGGCTCACGCACCACCCGATGGCCGACCGCGTCGTCGGCTGGACGCCCGACGGCACGCGCGTGCTGTTCGTGTCGGGCCGCGAGGCCGGGCGCCAGCGCTACAACCAGTTCTTCACCGTCGGGCTCAACGGCGGACTGCCCGAGAAGCTGCCGATTCCCTACGGCGAGTTCGGGGCCTACGCCGAGGACGGCCATCGCTTCGCCTACATGCCGATGTCCACCGACTTCCGCACATGGAAGCGGTACCGCGGCGGCTGGTCGCCCGACATCTTCATCTTCGATCTCGAGAAGCTGACGTCCGAGAACATCACGAACCATCCGGCGCAGGACGCGCAGCCGATGTGGCACGGCGACACCATTTACTTCATCTCGGATCGCGGCGCCAACGAACGGCACAACATCTGGGCGTACGACGCAAAGACGAGGCAGTCGCGCCAGATCACGCAGTTCACCGACTTCGACGTGACGTTCCCGTCGATGGGGCCCGACAGCGTCGTGTTTCAGGCCGGCGGCCGCATGTATCTGCTCGATGTCGCGAGCGGCAGACACAAGGAAGTCCCCGTCCGCGTCGTCACCGACGCGACGACGCTGCGGACGCGGACGGTGAAAGTGGCGGAGCTGATCCAGAGCGCGGGCGTGTCGCCGACGGGCAAGCGCGCGACGTTCGAGGCGCGCGGCGACATCTTCACCGCGCCTGCCGAGCACGGACCGGTCGTCAACATCACGCGCTCGTCCGGCGTGGCCGAGCGCTATCCGGTGTGGTCGCCCGACGGCAGCACGCTGGCGTACTGGAGTGACCGGACCGGCGAGTACGAGTTGACGATCCGAAGCGCCGACGGCGCCGGTGAAGAGAAGACGCTGACGAAGCTCGGACCCGGCTTCCGCTATCCGGTGTCGTGGTCGCCCGACTCGAAGACCGTTGCCTACATGGACCAGGGCATGCGGCTGCGGCTGACGAGCATCGGCACGTCGGCGGCAGATTCGCGGACTGAACAGATTGACCTGAGCCCTGAATGGATGGGCCACGGCCAGCTGCAGAACTTCGACATGCGCTGGTCGGCCGACTCGCGGTACCTCGCGTACGCGCGTTCCACGGGCGAGGCCAACCAGGCGATCTTCATCTACGACACGAAAGACGCGAAGCTCACGCGCGCGACCACCGGCTATTTCAACGATCACCAGCCGACGTTCGATCCTGACGGCAAGTATCTGTATTACGCGTCGAACCGCGATTTCATTCCGGTGTACGGCTCTTTCGACAATTCATGGACCTATCCGAATCCGACAAGGCTGATTGCCGTCCCCCTGCGCAAGGACGTGGCTTCGCCACTTGCTGCGCGCAATGATGCAGAGACGGTTAAGACTCAAGACGAAAGACTCAAGACTGAAGACAAGACAAAAGAAGAAGACAAGACTAAAGAGGCTGCGGCGCCGACGCCGGCGCCGGCTCTGACCATTGATCTCGATGGCTTCGAAAGCCGCGCGGTGGTGCTGCCGCCGGCGGCGGGGAGCTACGCGAACGTGCAGGCCGTGAAGGGCAAGCTGCTGTATCGCCGGCTGCCGCGCGCCGGTTCGGTTCCCGGTCCTGGCGCGCAGGCGGCGATTGCGTACTTTGATTTCGCCGAGCGCGAGGAGAAGGCGGTGCTCGAGAACGCCGGCGGATTCGACGTGACCGCCGACGGCAAGAAGATGCTGGTGTGGCAGCAGGCCCAGGGCCGGCCGCAGTTCGCGATCCTCGACATCAAGCCGGCGCTCAAGTTCGAGAAGCCGATCGTCACCGCCGACATGGAGGCGCCCGTCACGCCGCGCGCCGAGTGGCGGCAGATGTTCGCCGACGCCTACCGCTTCCAGCGCGATTTCTTCTATGACGAGACTATGCACGGCGTGGACTGGGCGGCGATGCGCGATCGGTACGGGAAGCTGCTCGAGGATGCCGTCACGCGGTGGGACGTGGACTTCGTGCTCGGCGAGTTCATCGCCGAGCTGAACGCGTCGCACACCTACAAGGGCGGCGGCGACATGGAGCAGCCGCCCTCACGCAACGTCGGCATGCTCGGCGTCGACTGGGAGCTCGCCTTCGACAAATACCGCATCACGCGCATCGTCCGCGGCGGGCCGTGGGACGCGCCCGTGCGGTCGCCGCTCGACGCGCCCGGCGTCGACGTCAGCGAGGGCGACTACGTGCTCGCGGTCAACGGCGTGCCGATCGACGCGCGCCACGATCCGTGGGCGGCGTTCCAGGGGCTCGGCAACAAGACCGTGCTGCTGACGGTCAACGCGAAGCCCACGATGGAGGGCGCGCGGCAGGTCGTCGTGCAGACGCTGACCAGCGAAGTGGAGCTGCGCTTCCGCGACTGGATCGAAGCGCGCCGGCAGATCGTCGACACGGCCACGAACGGCCGCGCCGGCTACATCTACGTGCAGTCAACCGGCGTCGACGCGCAGAACGAGCTCGTGCGCCAGTTCATGGCGCAGTGGAAGAAGGACGGGTTGATCATCGACGAGCGCTGGAACAGCGGCGGGCAGATTCCCGATCGCTTCATCGAGCTGCTCAACCGCCCGATGCTCGCGTACTGGGCCGTGCGCGACGGCCAGAGCTGGCAGTGGCCGCCGGTGGCGCACCGCGGGCCGATGGTCATGCTGATCAACGGCTGGAGCGGATCGGGCGGCGACGCCTTCCCCAACTACTTCCGCGACGCGGGCCTCGGCCCGCTGATCGGCACGCGCACGTGGGGCGGCCTGATCGGCATCAGCGGCGCGCCGCCGCTCGTCGACGGCGGCAACGTCACCGTGCCGACGTTCCGGATGTACAGCCCCGAAGGCGAGTGGTTCGCCGAGGGCCACGGCGTCGAGCCCGACATCCACGTGCCGGAAGATCCCGCCGCGCTCGCGAAGGGCACCGACACGCAGCTGCAGCGCGCGATCGCGGAAGTGATGGATCGCATCGCGAAGATGCCGAAGCCGCCGGCGCGGCCCGCGCCCGAGAAGCGCATTCCCAAGCGTGGGGGGCAGTAGGCTCCAAACTCCAGGCTCCGGACTCCGGGCTCCAGACTTCAGGCATGACCCGGCGGGCACAACGGCCCGCCGGGTATCATTCGGGCGTCATGCGTCTACTCGCCGCGCCGGTCCTCGCGGCCGTCCTGCTCGCCGTTTCGGCCGCCGCCCAGGCGCCGGCCTATCGCGACGCGACGCTGCCCATCGACGATCGCGTGCGCGATCTCGTCGCGCGCATGACGCTCGAGGAGAAGTTCTGGCAGCTGTTCATGATTCCCGGCAGCCTGGACGATCCCTCGCACGACTACTCGCACGGGATCTTCGGCCTGCAGATCTCGACTGGCTCCGGCGACACGCCACCGTCCGGCGACGCCGCCGCCATCGCCCGCGCGCACGCCGAGCGCATCAACGCCATCCAGCGCTACTTCGTCGAGCGCACGCGGCTCGGCATCCCGATCATCCCGTTCGACGAGGCCCTGCACGGCCTGGCGCGCGAGGGCGCGACGATGTTCCCGCAGGCGATCGCACTGGCCGCGACGTTCGATCCCGCGCTCGTCTCGCGCGTCGCGGCCGCGGCCGCGCGCGAAACGCGCACCCGCGGCATCCGCCAGGCCCTCTCGCCGGTCGTCAACATCGCGGACGATGTGCGGTGGGGAAGAGTGGAGGAGACGTACGGCGAAGATCCGTGGCTGTCGTCCCTGATGGCGCGCGCCTTCGTCGAGCCGTTCGAGCGCGCGGGCATCGTCACCACGCCGAAGCACTTCGTCGCGAACGCCGGAGAAGGCGGACGCGACAGCTATCCCGTGTTCCACAACGAGCGCCTGC
>DATKDT010000075.1:0-10358 GCA_035512575.1 Vicinamibacterales bacterium
GGCCCGCATCTCGTCGACGACGTGCTGGCGGCCGCCGCGGTGGGCAGCCTGGTCGGCGTGCCGCCCGACGCGATGCGCCGGGCGATCGAGGAGTTTCACGGCCTCGAGCACGCGCTCGAGCCGGCCGGCGAGGCGGGCGGCGTGCGGTTCGTCAACGACTCGAAGGCCACCAACGTCGAGGCCGCGCGCCGCGCGCTCGAGAGCTTCGATCGCGGCGTCGTCGCCATCATCGGCGGCCGGTTCAAGGGCGGCGACCTGCGCGACCTGCGCGACGCGGCGCGCGGCAGGGTCGCGGCCGTCGTCGCGATTGGCGAGGCGAAGGATCGGGTGCGGCAGGCGCTGGGCGACCTGGTGCCCGTGCACGACGCCACGACCATGCGCGACGCGGTGCAGTCGGCATTTGCCGCCGCCGAACCTGGCGGCGTGGTGCTGCTGGCGCCCGCGTGCGCGAGCTTCGACATGTTCAAGGACTACGCGGAGCGCGGACGCACCTTCAAGGAGGAGGTGCGGCGGCTGGGTGAGGAGTGGAAAGCGACGCGTGAGCAGTGAGCAGTCACCAGCAGGACAGCGGTAAGGAACCCGCCGCTGGGAACACAGGCTGCCCCGGCCTGTGAGGTAGGTGTCCTGACCCGAGTCCCTGCTGGTGACCGCTGACTGCTCACGCAAGAACTGTATTCGCTGTCCGGCTGATGTTTCGGCCGGACGGCAGCTGAACTTTAGACCCGTATGGCGCGAAAGCTCAAATCGGACAAACTGCTGTTCCTCGCCACCTTCGTGCTGGTCTGTCTCAGCGTGGTGATGGTGTACAGCGCGTCCGCCATGCTGGCCATGGAGAAGGTCGGCAACCCCTACTACTACCTGTTCAAGCAGGGATCGTGGGCCGTCATCGGCCTGTTCATGCTCTGGATGGTGATGCGGGTCGACTACCGCAACCTGCGGCAGCCCATGGTCATCTGGACCGTCGTCGGCATCGTCGGCGTCGCGCTGGTGCTCGTGCTGTTCGCGCCGGCGCGCAACGGCAGCCACCGCTGGTTCTCGCTTGGCGGCATCACGCTGCAGCCGTCGGAGCTCGCCAAGCTCGCCGTCATCCTCTTCACCGCCGCGCTGCTCGAGCGCCGCATGCATCGCGTCGACGATGTCGGCTACTCGCTCGTACCGATCGGGATCACCACCGGACTGGTGTGCGCCCTCGTGATGCTCCAGCCCGACTTCGGCACGGCGCTGGTGATTCTCGCGATCGTCGGCGTCATGGTGTTCGCAGCGGGTCTCAGCTATCGCTACATGGCCGGCGCGGCCGTCGTGATGCTGCCGGTGATTGCCGGCGTGCTGCTGGCCGCCCCCTATCGCCGCCAGCGCATGCTCAGCTTTCTCAATCCGGAAGCCGATCCGCAGGGCATCGGCTACCAGTCGATCCAGGCGAAGATCGCGGTCGGCAAGGGCGGGCTGCTCGGCGAGGGCGTGATGGACAGCACGCAGAAGCTGTTCTATCTGCCCGAGCCGCACACCGACTTCATCTTCGCGGTCATCGGCGAGGAGCTCGGCCTGATCGGGGCGACGGTCATCGTCCTGTGCTTCTGCGTCATCGCGTGGCGGGGCTTCCGCGCCGCGGTGCTCGCGCCCGATCGCTTCGGCGCGTTCCTCGCGGTGGGGCTGACCACCATGGTGGTGCTCCAGGCCTTCTTCAACATCAGCGTCGTGCTCGGCCTCGTGCCGAACAAGGGGATCCCGCTGCCCTTCGTGAGCGCCGGCGGATCGTCGCTGCTGATCAGCCTGGTGGGCATGGGCATCCTGCTCAACGTGTCGCAGCACGCGACGGCGAGGGCGTCATGACGGCAGCCGCGGGCGCGCTCACCGTGGTGATTGCCGGCGGAGGCACGGGGGGCCATCTGTACCCCGGCATTGCCGTCGCGCGCGAGCTGCAGCGCGTCGCGCAGGCGGTGGTCACGTTCGCGGGCACCGCCGCCGGCATCGAGGCGCGCGTGGTGCCGCACGAGGGCTTCGAGCTCGACGTGATTCGCAGCGCCGGCCTGAAAGGCAAGTCGATTGCGGCGCGGCTGCGCGGCGCCGTGCTCGTGCCGGCCGGCCTCGTCGACGCGTGGCGGCTGCTCTCGCGCCGCGCGCCCGACGTCGTGATTGGCGTGGGCGGCTACAGCTCGGGCCCGGTGGTGATGGCCGCGGCGCTGCGCGGCATTCCCACGATGGTCATGGAACAGAACGCGATTCCGGGATTCACCAATCGCTCGCTTGCGCGCTTCGTCCGCGCGGCGGCGGTGACGTGGCCCGAGACGGCGAAACACTTCGGCAGCAAGGCGTTTGTCAGCGGCAATCCGGTTCGGGCGGAGTTTCTTCAACACGTGGAGGGAACGAATGCGGCAACTGAACGTGATGCACGCGGGACGCGTCCCGCTCGGGTCCTGATTTTTGGCGGCTCCCAGGGCGCGCACGCGCTCAACCTGGCCATGGTGGAGGCAGCGCCGGAACTGGTTCGGCGCCATCCAGGCCTCGAAATCGTCCACCAGACAGGCGCCGCCGATCTGGACATGGTCCGCGCCGGCTACCAGCGGGCAGGACTCGAGGCGCGGGTGGAACCGTTCCTCTATGCCATGGACCGCGAGATGAACGCCGCCGACCTGGTGATCTGCCGCGCGGGCGCGACCACGCTCGCCGAGCTCGCGGCGGCGGGCAAGCCCGCCGTCCTCGTGCCGCTGCCGACGGCGGCCGACGATCACCAGCGGAAGAACGCCGAGGCCACCGCCCGGGCGGGCGCGGCCTCGGTGCTCGAACAGCCGACGCTCACCGGCGCGTCGCTGGCCGTGGAAGTGTCGCGGCTCGTGGCCGATCCGGGCCTGCGCGCGCGCATGAGCGCGGCGGCGCATGCGCTTGCCACGCCCGACGCGGCGCGCGTGATTGCCGAGCGCGTGCGCGCGCTGGCGGGGAAGGCAAAGGGGGATTGAGTGATTCACTTGCCACTCGCCCCGCGGCGCCAGGCCTCGCTGGAGCGAGCGTGAAACTCGGCCGTACGCGCCGCGTTCACTTCGTGGGGATCGGCGGCAGCGGCATGAGCGGCATCGCGGAGCTGCTGGCGAACCTCGGGTACCGCGTGAGCGGCTCCGACACGCGCCGCAGCGACACGACCGAGCGGCTCGAAGGGCTCGGCGTGGAGATTCACGAAGGCCACGCGGCGGCCAACATCGCCGGGGCCGACGTGCTGGTCGTGTCGTCGGCGATTCAGCGCGACAACCCGGAGGTGGCGGCCGCGCGCAAACAGCACGTGCCGGTCATCGCGCGCGCCGACATGCTGGCCGAGCTGATGCGCCTGGGCTTCGGCATCGCGGTCGCCGGCGCGCACGGCAAGACGACGACGACGTCGATGATCGCGCTCGTGCTCGAGCGCGGCGGGCTCGATCCGACGGCGGTGATTGGCGGGCGCCTGAGCGCGTTCGGCAGCAACGCCCGTCTCGGCAAGGGCGAATGCATAGTCGTGGAGGCGGACGAGAGCGACAAGTCGTTTCTGCGGCTGTCGCCGCAGGTGGCGGTGATTACGAACCTCGATCGGGAGCACATGGAGAACTACGGCAGCTTCGAGGCCATCGAGCAGGCCTTCGTCGACTTCGCGAACAAGACGCCGTTCTACGGCGCCGTGATCGCGTGCGCCGACGACGCCCTGCTGGCCGCGGTGCTGCCGCGCGTCACGAGCCGCGTGCTCACGTACGGCTTCGCGTCGGAGGGCGCCGACGTCCGCGGATCCGAGCCGGTGCTGTCGGGTTTCGGCGGGCGATGCCGCGTGCGCTACGCGCTGCACGGCGCCGCCGGCGCGCGCGGCGACGGCGACATCGCGCTGAGCGTGCCCGGCTATCACAACCTGATGAACGCGCTGGCGGCCGTCACGGTGGGTCTGGAGCTGGGCGTGCCGTTCGCGCAGATCGCGTCTGCGCTCGCCGACTTCAAGGGCGCCGAGCGCCGGTTCCAGGTGCTGGGCGAGGCCGGCGGCGTGACCGTGATCGACGACTACGGCCATCACCCGACGGAAATCACGGCCGTGATCGATGCCGCGCGCGCGTCCAATCCGCAGCGCATCGTCGTGGCATTCCAGCCGCACCGGTTCAGCCGCACGCGCGATCTGCTGGCAGAGTTCGGGCCGGCGCTCGGCAGGGCCGACCAGATCGTGCTCACCGAAATCTATGCGGCCGGTGAAGCGCCGATCGAAGGCGTGAGCGGCGCGGCGCTGCTGGCCGAAGTGGAGCGCCACGCGCCCGGCCGCGTCGCGCTGGAACCGACGCTGGCGGGACTCGAGAGCCGGCTCGCAAAGATCGCGCAGGCCGGCGACCTCGTGATCACGCTGGGCGCGGGATCGATCTGCGAATCGGGGCCGCGTCTGCTCGAGGCGCTGCGCCGGCGCCCTTCGACTCGCGCTCAGGGCGCCCTGAGCGACGTCGAGGGGCGGGGAGGCGCGTCATGAGCACGCGTCCCGCCGCGCGCGCCGCCGGCGTCCGCGCGCCTGCCGATCGCCGCTTCCGCCGCGCGCAGGTCAAGCCGGCCGGGCGCCGCGGATGGCGCGGCCTCGTCACCGGGGCCGCCGTCCGGCTCGTCCTCGTCGTCGCCGTGGTCACGTTCGGCATGTTCAAGGGCGCCGGGGCCGCGCTCAACACGCCGCAGCTGCGGGTGCAGCACATCTCGGTGAAGGGGGCGGACACACTGTCGTCCGGCGAGATCGACGCGCTGGTCGCCGGCCTGCGGGGCGATCACATCCTGACCGCCGATCTGGAGGCGTACCGCGCGCGGCTGCTGCAGAGCCCCTGGGTCGGCAGCGCGTCGCTGCGGCGGGTGCTGCCCTCGACGATTGAAATCGTGCTGACCGAGCGCGCGCCGATGGGACTCGCGCGCGTGGGCGGACGGCTCTTCCTCATCGACGTCACCGGCGTCGTCATCGAAGAGCACGGCGCGCAGCACGCCCATTACGACCTGCCGGTGGTCGACGGGCTGCAGAGCGGCGCGCGCGAGAGCGGCTTCCTGATCGATCCGGCGCGCGCCATGCTCGCGGCGCGGCTGATCGAGGCGACGGCCGCCGACCCGCGCGTGGGCCCGCGAGTGTCGCAGATCGACGTCTCGGACGCCCACAACGCGGTGGTGCTGCTCGACGGCGATCGCGCGCTGCTGCACGTGGGCGAGACGCTGTTCGTCGAGCGCCTGCGCTCGTATCTCACGCTGGCTCCGACGCTGCGCGAGCGGCTCGACGACATCGACTATGTGGACCTGCGGTTCGACGAGCGCATTTACGTGAGGCCGAGGAAGATGCCCGCCGCCGCCCCTCAGCAGGCGTCGGCTCGTTACTAGGAACGAATGGAACCAATGGAACGAATGGAACGCATGGAACCGGGGACTTCATAAATGGCACGACGAGAACGCTACCTGGTTGGTCTGGATGTCGGCACCTCGAAGGTCGCCGCCATCGTCGGCGAGACGATGGATGACGGCGGGGTGGACATCATCGGCATCGGCCTGGCCGACTCGAAGGGGATACGGCGCGGGATCGTCGTGAACCTCGAGGCGGCGGTCGAGTCGATCAAGAAGGCCATCGAGGAAGCGGAGCTCACCGCCGGCATCGAGATCGACGCCGTGCACCTGGCGCTGTCGGGCGCGCACGTCAAGGCGTTCAACAGCCGCGGCGTGGTCGCCGTGGCGGGCAAGAACCGCGAGATCACGCGCGAGGACGTGCGCCGGGCGATCGACGCGGCCAAGGCCGTGTCGCTGCCGAGCGGGCGCGAGATCCTGCACGTGCTGCCGCAGGACTTCGTCGTCGACGAGCAGGACGGCATCGGCGCGCCGGTGGGCATGACGGGCAGCCGGCTCGAAGTCAACGTGCACGTCGTGACCGGCAGCGCCTCGTCGATGCAGAACATCGTCGCCTGCGTCAACCGCGCGGGAGTGCAGGTGAGCGAGACGATTCTCGAGCAGCTGGCCGCGAGCGACGCGGTGCTGACCGCCGACGAAAAGGAGCTCGGCGTCGCGCTGGTCGACATCGGCGGCGGCACCACCGACTTCGCGATCTTCGAGCGGGGCAGCCTCTGGCATACGGGCGTGCTGGCGGTCGGCGGCGATCACTTCACCAACGACATCGCCGTGGGCCTGCGCACGCCGATTCCCGAGGCGGAAAAAATCAAGCGCCGCAGCGGCTGCGCGCTGACCTCGATGGTCGGCGAGGACGAGACGATGGAAGTGCCGAGCGTGGGCGGGCGGAAGCCGCGCGTGATGGCGCGCCGCATCCTCTCGGAGATTCTGCAGCCGCGGGCCGAGGAGATCTGCCACCTCCTCTGGGACGAAATTCGGCGCGCCGGCTACGAGAAGTCGCTCAACTCCGGCATCGTCATCACCGGCGGCGGCGCCATGCTCGAGGGCATGGCGGAAATCGCTGAACAGATCTTCGACCTGCCCGTGCGCCGCGGATGCCCCGCGGGCGTCGGCGGGCTGGCCGATCACGTCAACAACCCCGCGTTTGCCACCGCGGTCGGACTCACGATGTACGGCAACAGCCACGCGGCGGGCGAGCCGGCGCGCGCCGGCGCCGGCGCGCTCGGGCGGATGGCAGGACGGCTGAGGACGCTGTTCAAGGAATTCTTCTGAGAGGAACTGACATGGACGTACGCAACACAGTCGAATCGCTGCGGCTGAAACTCGACGAAGACGGGCGCCTCGGCGCGCGCATCAAGGTGATCGGCGTCGGCGGCGGCGGCAGCAATGCCGTCAACCGCATGGTGCAGGCCGGGCTCGACGGCGTCGAGTTCATGGTCGCCAACACCGACGTGCAGGCGCTGGCGCTCAACGCCGCGCCGGTGAGGGTGCAGATCGGCGGCAAGCTGACGAAGGGGCTCGGCGCCGGCGCCGACCCGAACGTCGGCCGCCAGGCCGCGCTCGAGGACACCGACAAACTCATCGAGGCGCTCGACGGCGCCGACATGGTGTTCGTCACCACGGGACTCGGCGGCGGCACCGGCACGGGCGCCGCGCCGGTCATCGCCAGCCTCGCCAGCGAGCTCGGCGCGCTGACCATCGCGGTCGTCACGAAGCCGTTCAAGTTCGAGGGCCGCAAGCGGCTGACACAGGCCGAGCGCGGGCTCGCCGAGCTGCGCGAGTGCGTCGACACGGTCATCACGATCCCGAACGAGCGGCTGCTCGCGACCATCACGCGGCAGACCGCGCTCGTCGACGCGTTCGCCACGGCTGACGATGTGCTGCGGCAGGCGATTCAGGGCATCTCGGACCTGATCCTCGTGCCAGGGCTGATCAACCTGGATTTCGCCGACGTCAAGACGGTCATGTCGCACATGGGCCTGGCGATCATGGGCACCGGCACCGGGTCGGGCGAGACGCGCGCCATCGACGCCGCCAACGCGGCCATCTCGAGCCCGCTGCTCGAGGACGCCTCGGTGCGCGGCGCGCGCGGCGTCATCATCAACGTCACGGGCGGCCACGACATGTCGCTCGTCGAAGTCAGCGAGGCGTCGGCCATCATCCAGGAGGCCGCGCACGAAGACGCGAACATCATCTTCGGCGCCGTGGTCGACCCGAAGATGGAAGGCCGCGTGAAGATCACCGTCATCGCGACCGGATTCGACACCGCGGCCGCGGCGGCTCAGCCCGCGGCGAGCACCGCGCCGACACCGGTCGATCTGCAGAGCTATGCGTCGTGGAAGCAGCAGATCGACGAGCCTGTGGCGGTCAACGGCGGCACGCGGCTGTCGGGTTTCTCGCTGACGCGTCGTCCCGGGGTCGAGCTACCGCCGGCGCCGGCCGCGGCCGCCGGCGGCGACACCTCTCCCGGCGCCGAGTTCGAGCCCGTCTCGGACCTCGACGTGCCGGCGTTCCTGCGGCGTCAGGGAGAATAGCAGCCGCGAGGAGCGGAGCGGGGCGCAGGGGCCCCCGCGAGCGACGAGCCGGGGTTCGGGGCAGAGCCCCGAGAAGAGATGTAGAGTAGGAAGATCCACGGCCGCCGTGAGCGCTTCCTGATGAGGCGCACGTCACGGATGGAAGATACAGACGAGACCGGGCGGCGTGGGGAGAAGGACCCGTGCCGAATCGCCGGAACAACACTCGCGCCGGCCGGAAGCCGGCCTTCGTGGCCAACCCCGCCGGCCGCCGCCGCTCGGAGGCGCCGCGCGACCGATCCGGCCCGTACGATCCCCGCCGCGCCGCCGTCGAAACGCTCGAGCGCGAGGTCGGCTACACCGTCAAGCCGCACGCCGGCCGCCTGCGAGTCGCGCTGGCCTTCCCCAACACCTATTTCGTCGGGATGTCGAACCTCGGCCTCCAGACGGTCTACCGCCTGTTCAACGCCCGCGAAGACGTCGTCTGCGAGCGCGTGTTCCTGCCGCCGAAGCAGGAGCTGAAAGCTCTGGGCGACCGCGGCCTGCCGCTGGTCACCCTCGAGTCGCAGACGCCGGTCAACGACTTCGACGTCTTCGCGTTCTCGGTGTCGTTCGAATGGGACTACACCAACCTGCTCACGATGCTGGGCCTGGCGAAGATCCCGGTGTACGCCGCCGACCGCACCGCGCGCCACCCGCTGATCGTCATCGGCGGCGCCGTGACGTTCGTGAACCCGGAACCGCTGGCGCTGTTCGCCGACGTGATCGCGGCCGGCGAAGGCGAAGTGCTCGTGCCCGCGCTGGCCGATGCGCTGACCAGCGGCGACTACGACCGCGAGACGGCCCTGCGCGCGCTGGCGACCCAGCGCGGCTTCTACATCCCGTCGTTCTACAACGTGCGCTACGCGGAAGAAGGCCACATCACCGCGTTCGAGCCGAAGCCCGGCACCGGCGCCGCGCCGATCGTGCGCAAGGCCGCCGTGCGCACCACCGAGGCGCTCGACCCGCCGGTGACGTCCATCTTTACGCCCGACACCGAGTTCGGATCGCGCTTCCTGGTGGAAGTGGTGCGCGGCTGCGCGAACCTGTGCCGCTTCTGCTGGGCGGGCTACAACTATCTGCCCGTGCGCGCGTTTCCCGCCGACCGCATCCTCGCGCTGGCCGCGGCCGCGAAGCCGTATTCGAGCAAGGCCGGACTCGTGTCGATCGCGCTGTGCGATCACCCGAAGATTGAAGAGATCCTCGACGGTCTCGCGGATCTCGGCTACTCCATCAGCCCCGCGTCGCTGCGCCTCGACGACCTCACCCCCGGCATCGTCCGCCGCCTGAAGGCGAGCGGCGAGCGGTCGCTGACCATCGCGCCGGAGACGGGCTCGGACCGGCTGCGCCGCGTCATCAACAAGACGGTGACCAACGACGAGATTCTGGCCGCCGCCGACATGATCTTTTCGGAAGGCATCGAGAACCTGAAGCTGTACTTCATGATCGGACTGCCGACCGAGACGGACGAGGATCTGGAAGCCATCCGCGACCTGACGCTGCAGCTGCACGAGCGGATGCTGGCGCACGCGCGCGAGCGCGGGCGCATCGGCCGGATCATCGCCAGCGTGAACCCGCTCGTGCCCAAGCCGGGCACGGCGTATCAGTGGCTGCCAATGGAACGGCCCGACGTGATCGATCGGAAGATCCGCCGCATGCGCGAGCTGACGGCGGGCGTCGACAACGTGTACTTCAACATCAAGTCGGAGCGGCATTCGTTCTACCAGGCGCTGATGTCACTCGGCGACCGCCGCGTCGCCCCCGCCATCGTCGCCGCCGAGCGCAACGGCGGGAACTGGCGCGCGGCCGTGGCGGAAACCGGCGTTGACGCCGAGTTCTTCGTGTTTCGCGACCGCCAGGCCGATCCCGTGCTGCCGTGGGACATCATCGACGGCGGCCAGCGATCGACGTTCTTCCGCGGCGAGTTCGACAAGGCCATGCGCGCCGAGTGGACCCTGCCCGCCAAGCGGGCTCAGGCCACGGCCGTTTCGGCCGCGAACGCGCCATAGGCCTCGAGGATGCGATCGCGCAGCTGCTCGTGCGCCGCGGTGTCGCCGATGGGACGCAGCAGCGAATAGCTGCGCCGCTCGCCGTTGACCGAGTAGGTACGGGCGGGGAACGTCACGTTGCGGCCGCCGCGCTTGCCCTCCCACACGCCGAACCCAATCAGCTTGAGGCCGGCCAGCGGCCCGCTCGCGAAATGCAGCTCCGCGTCGGCCAGCTTTCCCGCCGGCGTGCCTTTGTCGTTGAGGACGAATTTCACTTCCATCGGATGGCTCCCGGCGCGCGTGAAGGATGCGCGCTCTCGCCGCCGGACCATGGCAAAGCAAGCGCCAGCGCGCGCGCGACGCGTTGTGTCGGCGCAAGGTGCTGAGCATGGGCGGGTTGGCGGTTTCGGCCTGGATGGCCGATCGACGATCCACTTGCCGGTGTGACAACCCGGGTTACGATCCGAAG
>DATKDT010000076.1:0-11219 GCA_035512575.1 Vicinamibacterales bacterium
CGACAGCGTCGAGCAGCTGTGCACGGTGGCCCGAAAGACGCTCGCGCCGGCCAGGCCCGCGGCCTCGGCCGCGGTCTAGCTACCGCAGGGTCACGGACCAGAGCTGGACGTCGTCGTAGGATGTAACAAATATCGAAGCAGGTCCTCGATGTCGCCGGCGACATAAACCGCGCCCGCGCCGGTGAGCTCCTGGGTCGATCCGTAGCCCCATCCCGCGCCGACGGCGCGCACGCCGTGCGCCGACGCCGCGAGGACGTCGTCGACCCGATCGCCGATCATCATGGCATCGCCGGCGCGAGCGCGGCACCGCGCGAGCGCGCGTCCCACCAACATGGCCTTGTCGCAGCCGCGATCGGTGAGCGCCGGTCCGTGCACGGCATCGAAGTAGTGATCAATGTCGAAGTGCGCCAGCACTCGCGATGCCGCCGGCGTGGGTTTGGCCGTCACGACCTGCAGGCGGTGGCCGGCCGCGCGAAGCCGTGCGAGCGCATCGGGCACACCGGGATAGAGCGCGTTCTCGAAGATGCCGATGGCGTCGAACCGCTCGCGATACGCCGCAAGGGCGCAATCGATCGCGGCCTCGTCTGCCGGCGTCATCACGGCGCCGAAAACCCGCGTCAGCGACTGACCGATCATCCCGCGGAGGCGTTCGTCCGTCTCGGGCGCGCGGCCGCCGGCTTCGAGTGCGTGGTTGACGCAGCGAATGATGCCGGTGCACGAATCGGTCAGCGTGCCGTCGAGATCGAAGAACAGGTGCATCAGTGCGGGAGCATCGGCCGCAGGCGGCCGTACAGCCACGTGCCGGCCAGCGCGCTGAGAATCGCGGCGGCGAGCACGGTCACGCCGCCGCCGACAAGGGCGAACAGCGGGCCTGGACACGCACCGGTCAGCGCCCAGCCCAAACCGAAAGTCATTCCCCCGAGCACGTAGCGCGCGCCCGTGCCCATCTCTTTCGGCGCGAGCGTGATGGGCTCGCCGCCCAACGCGCGTATCTTCAGACGCTTGAGGGTCTGCACGGTCAGGATGGCGGTGGGAATCGCCGTGAGGAAGACGCCATACATGTGAAAGCCCTGGAAGCGGAACATCTCCTGGATGCGGAACCAGGAAATGACCTCGGCTTTCGTAATGACGAACCCGAACAGCGTGCCGGCGATGAAATAAATCAGGAGCGGCATCGGCGCGTCAGAGAATGAGCGGCAGCAGCACGAACGTGCCGATGATGCCGCCGGCAAAGAAGGCCATCAGGGCAATGAGCGACGGCAGCTGCAGGTCCGCGATGCCCGAGAGGCCGTGCCCCGACGTGCAGCCGCCCGCATAGGCGGTGCCGAAGCCCACGAGGAATCCGCCGCCAAGGATCAGCAGCACGCCGCGCCACGTGAGCAGCGCGTCCCAGTTGAACAGGTCCGCCGGCGCGAGGCCGTCGAACCGCTGCACGCCAAGCGCGGCCAGCGACGCGCGCGTCTCGTCTGCGATGGCAATCGGCTCGGGGCTGGCGAACAGCGTGCCCGCGATGAAGCCGCCGGCGAGAATGCCGGCCGCGAACGCCAGGTTCCACCCGCCTTCGCGGCGCCAGTCGTAGCCGAGATAGCCCGTGCCTCTCGGCGTCACGGCCGCACAGATATGCCGCAGGTTGCTCGACACGCCGAACAGGCGATTGCCGAGAATGAGCAGCAGCGCGGGAAACAGGCCGAGCACCGGGCCCGCGATGTACCAGGGCCAGGGGCTCATTGCTTCACGACGTCGACGTAATACAGCTCCGTCGCGACTTCCAGCGCGTCTTTCGCCATCGGCGCCTTCATGACCTGCCACGACGTCGTCGGCCGAATCACCTGCCACGCGCCAGGCGCGCCGACTTTGACGGGCATCGCGAAGCCAGGCTCGTCGGCACGCCAGCGGTATGCGAGCGTGCCCTCGGCATCGTTGAACGCGAGCTCCAGGGCCGGCAGCGCGGCGCGCCGCAGGTACTGATCGAAGATCGGCGTCAGATCGCGGCCGGTCTCCGCGTTGAAGAAGGCGACGACGTCCTCCGTCATGATGTTCTGATACTTGAACCGCTGATAGAACCCCCGCAGCAGCGCCCACCACTTCGCATCGTCGTCCACGACGCTGCGGAGCGTGTTGAGGAAGAGGGCGCTCTTGAAGTACATGTCCTGCGAGGGCGAGCGGTGGATGCCGCGCTGGGTGATGATCGGCTCGCGGTTGCGGACTTTCGTTTTGTAGCCGTTGACGTACTTCAGCGCGTCGTCATAGCCGAAGACGTGCTCGACGTAGAGGTTCTCGAGATACGTGGCCCAGCCTTCCTGGATCCACATGTCGGACACGTCGGCGGCCGACACGGCGTTGCCGAACCACTCGTGCGCGCTCTCGTGAATGATGATGAAGTCGAACTTCAGGCTGACGCCGACGCCCGTCCAGTCGCGCTCGAGATAGCCGTTCGCGAAGCGGTTGCCGTAGGTGACCGCGCTCTGGTGCTCCATCCCGGAGTACGGCACTTCGATCAGCTTGTAGCCATCCTTCCTGAAGGGATACTCGCCGAAAGTCTTCTCCCAGGCCTCCAGCATTGGCCTGACCTGCGCGAACTGCCGCTTCGCCTTGTCGACGTTGGCGGGCAACACGTAGTAGTCCAGCGTCAGGTCGCCATGTCTCTCGGCGAAGTGCACGTACTTCCCGATGTTCAGCGAGACGTTGTACGAGTTGATCGGATAGTGCACGCGCCAGTCCCATCGCGTGTAGCCGTCGCCGAGATCCGTCTTGCCGAGAAAGCGGCCGTTCGAGACGTCGGTGAGGTCGCTCGGGATGGTGACGCTGAGATCCATGCTCGACGGCTCGTCGCGCCACTGGTCCTTGTTGGGCCACCAGAGGCTGGCGCCCTGCCCTTCGTTGGCCGTGACGATCCAGTGGTTGCCGGCCGGGTCCTTCCCGAAGAGGAACCCGCCAAAGCGCCCCGTCTCCATCGGCGTGCCGGAGTAGTGGAAGTCGATCGCATACTCGCGCCCGGTTTTGAGCGTCTCGGGAAAGTCGATGAACACGGCGTTCAGCTCGCGCTCGTACTTCAGAGGCGTGGCGCCGAACAGGATTCGATCGACGCTCATGTTGGCGTACAGATCGAGCTGGATACGCGTGTCGTCCTTCAGCATCCGGAAGCGAACGGTGTTCTTTCCCGAGACGTGCTTCTTCTCCGGATCCACGCGCACGTCCAGGTGATAGAAGAGCAGGTCGTTGTTCGCGCGATAGCGGCCGTACTCGCCGCGGAGGATGTCCGCGCGCGCGGGAGGGCGCAATGCCGGGGGCTGCTGCGCGCGCGCCGGCGGTGTGGGCTGCTGCTGCCCAAGCGCGAGCAGGCCGAGTACAAGCGCGGCGGCAATTCGCATGCGGCGATCAGTCCTTCCGGAATCGCAGACCGCGTACACGGCCCGCCTCGAGCGTGAATCCGTCGATGCGGCCGTTCATGTCGCGCGTGAATCGAAGCACGCCTGCCGGCGACGAGAACGTGTCGGCCACAAGCGGTTGGATCTGCGCGGACCGGTTCTTCAGCCGCTCGAGCCGGATCACCTGCCCGTCAACTCTCAGGCGCCAGACGACGTCGACCTCATCGCTCCGATAGGCTCCGGCGAATTCCTCGAGGTCCGATGGAGCCGGCGAGAACGGCTCGGCGCGGCGCAGCACGTCCCCTGTATTGGATGTCACGACATCACCATCGAACACGAAGAAAATGAGTGTGCCGGGTACGAGAAACTTTCCATTGCCGACCGGTCTGAGCGCGCGCGGCTCGTCGCCCTGCAAGGCGTGCAGCTTGCCGTCCGCCGCGACGAATCGGCGGCTCACCGAGTCCGCGTCATTCCAATAGACCCCGGCAAGACGCGCGAGTGCTTCAGCAGGCACCGGGACCTCAGGCTCGTCGGCAGCCGCTGGCGCGGTCACGCGTTTCATCAGATCGCCGAGGTACACACCAGCCACTCTGTTGGCGAGCAGGGTGGGGTTCGCCGTCGAGACATTGCACAGGACCGCGGCGCCAAGGCGCTGCTCCGGGAACCGCACGAACGCCGATCGGTAGCCGGCATCCGACCCGCCGTGCGACACGGTCGGCAGGCCGTCGCTCGTGCCGTGCGCCAGACCCGAGGCGTACGGAATCCGGGTGCCGTCCCTCAGCACGCCGCGCTCGAGCATGCCCGCGATCAGCGCATCGCCGCCGACGAGAGGCTTCTCGAAGTTCGCGTTCCACTTCGCGAGATCTTCCACCGTCGTCAGCAGGCTCGTGGCGCCGGCCGTGTCGAAGTTGGTGACGCTGAGCCGGAACGCGCTGCCTGCAGGCGCGTAGCCGTACGCCTGATGCTTCACGACCTCGTTGAAATTGTCGCGAAAGAACGTGTTCGTCATGCCGAGCGGTTTGAAAATCCGCTCCGTGGTGAACTCGCGAAACGTCTTCCCGCTCACGCGGTTGACGATGATGGCGAGCAGCGTGTAGCCGCTGTTCGAATACAGATACCGTTCGCCCGGCCGGAAGTTGAGCTCCTTCTGCCGCGACAGCAGCGACATCACGTCGTCGTCCGAGATGAGGTCGCGGGAATAGCGCCAGCCGGCAAGCCCGAGCAGCGTCCACTGATCGCGGATGCCGCTGGTGTGATGAATCAGGTGGCGAATCGTGACCGGCTCGCCGAAGTCGGCGAGCTCGGGGACGTGCTTCCGCACGGCATCGTCGAGCGAAAGCTTGCCGTCCTGCGCGAGGAGGAGGATGGCAGCGGCGGTGAATTGTTTCGAGACCGAGGCGACGTGAAACACCGACCGCGGCGTGAGTGGCACGTCGTGGTCCAGATTCGCCATGCCGTACGCGCCCGTATGGAGCACGCCGCCGTCCTTGTAGACGCCGACCGCGCACCCTGGCGAATCGGGCCTCGCATACGTCTTGAAGATGTCGTCGACCTTCGCAATGCGCGCGTCGGCCGGTGGAGCCTGCGCGGCGGTCCCGGCGGCCATCGTCGCGGCCAACAGCAAGGCAATGAAAGCGGCACTCATAACGGCCGATTCTACCTTGGCTGGTTCGCCTGCCTTGCTGCCGCGACGCGCGGGTCCATCACGCGCCGCCAGATGGGCGGGATGAGCGCGGCCACGAACATCGCGCCATAGCCGGCCGGCAGCTGGGGCGCGTCGGCGAGGTGGTCGAGAACCTGATAGCGCTTGGCCGCCGTCAGGTGATGGTCGGAGTGACGGGCCAGATTGATCAGGAGCCAGTTGCTGACGCGGTGGCTCGAGTTCCACGAATGGCCGGGCGCGACCCGCTCGAAGCGTCCTGGCGCGACTTCCGCACGCGTGAGGCCGTAGTGCTCGATGTAATTGATCGTCTCCAGCAGCAGGAAGGCGAGCACGGCCTGCGCGGCAATGAAGACGGCGCCGGCGGCTCCCCACAGCCAGCCCACGGACGTGAACAGCGCGATCTGGATCGCCGCATAGCGAAAGAGTCTGTTCGACCAGTGATAGGCCGGGCGGCCGCGTTTCGCCAGGCGACGCGCCTCGATCCCGGCGGCGCTCCGCAGGCTTCCGGACACGCACCGCGGCAAAAACCGGTAGAGCGACTCGCCAAGACGCGCGGTCGCCGGGTCGCCGGGCGTGCCGACGCGGCGATGATGGCCGTAAACGTGCTCAATCGCGAAGTGCGCGTAGCTGGTGAGCGACAACAGCGCCTCGCCGAGCGCGCGCTCGAACCGTCCGGGACGGTGGATCAGTTCGTGGGCGAACGTGATGCCGACGGTGCCCGCGATCACGCCCGTCGAGATCGTCAGCCCGGCCAGCTCGACGTACGAGAACCGGCCGGACGCGGCCGTCGACGCGGCCCACACCAGCATGGCGGCGTGCATCGGTACCCAAAGCCACGTGATCGCGCGAAACCAGACGTTCTCGGTGAGCGGACCGGCCTCGTCCTCCGCATTCGCGGCGTTGACCCCGGCAAGAAGATCGACGACCGGGAGCACGGCGAGCACGAGCGCGAGCGGCAGCAGCGTTCCGGCGCCGCCCATCCATGCGCCGAGCACGAGCGCCGGCGGCAGCAGGAACCCCGCGAGATGTGGAAGCGCGCGCGTCATGACGCCATCCCCGGCTGCAGCTCCGCGGCGTAGGCGTTGAGCGCATCCTGACTGAAACAGGCGAACAGCACGTCGCGCAGCGTCCCGTGATTCGCCATCTCCGCGCGGACCCTCGCGACGGCCACCGCCGCGGCCGCCGCCAGGGGGTAGCCGTGGACACCCGTGCTGATGGCCGGAAACGCGATCGACGCCAGGCTCTTGGATCGCGCGATGGCCAGCGAGGCGCGGTAGGCCGACGCCAGCAGCTCGGGCTCGCCGAGGCTGCCGCCGTGCCACACCGGCCCGACGGCATGAATGACGAAGCGGGCCGGCAGCAGGAATCCCGGTGTTATGCGCGCCTCTCCCGTCGGACATGGCGCAAGGCGCGCGCACGCTGCCGCGAGCTCCGGCCCCGCCGCGCGATGGATCGCGCCGCACACGCCGCCGCCGGTCGCGAGGTCCGTGTTCGCGGCGTTGACGATCGCGTCGACGTTCAGCGTCGTGATGTCGACGATGCGGGCGCGGATGGTCAAGACGGGGCCTGGCCTCCGCTGACCGCGGGCAGGATGATGATCTCGGCGCCGTCGCCGACCGGCGCGGCGAGGCCGCCGCCGTGGCGGATGTTCTCGCCGTCGATGAAGATGTTGATGTGCGTGCGCACCTCGCCGCGCTCGTTCATGACGCGGTCGCGCGCGCCGGGACATTCGGCCCAGAGCAGCGCCAGGGCCTCGCCGGCCGTATGCGCCGCGCCGCCGACGCGCACCTCCCCCCGTCCCCCCGAGAACTCGCGCAGCGCGCCCGGCATGACGAACGTCAGCGCCATCGTCACACGATCGCCGTCTTGACGGAGATGACCGGCGGAAGGCCGTCGAGGATTTCCGTCCAACTCTCGCCCTCGTCGCGCGACGCGAACAGCTTGCCGTTGCGCGTGCCGAAGTACACGCCGGCCGGGTCGAGCGCGTCGACCGTGAGCCCGTCGCGCAGCACCGTTTCGTACGCGTCCTCCTGCGGCAGGCCGCCGGTCATGGCCTGCCAGCTGGCGCCCGCATCGCGCGTGCGATACACGCGCAGCCGCCCTTCCGGCGTGCAGCGGAACTCGTCCGACTCGAGCGGCACGATCCAGGCGGTGTCGGGCTGCGCCGGGTGCATCGCAATCGGGAACCCGAAATCGGACGGCACGCCGTTGGCGATGTCGGTCCAGGTCTCGCCGCGGTCGTCGCTGCGATACAGGCCCCAGTGGTTCTGCAGGAACATCCGTTCCGGCTTCTGCTTCGACTGCACGACCTTGTGCACGCACTGGCCGAACTCCGGGTGCTGATCAGGCAGGAACACGGCGCGCACGCCCTTGTTGGACGGCCGCCATGTCGACCCGCCGTCTTCGGTGACGTACATCCCGGCCGTCGACACGGCAATGCGGATGCGGTCGATGTCGGCCGGGTCGAGCATGATCGTGTGCAGGCAGAGCCCGCCGCCGCCCGGCTGCCAGTGCTCGCGCTGCGGATGGTTCCACAGGCCTTCGTTGAGCGCCCAGGTCTCACCCGCATCGCGCGACGTGAAGACGGCTGCAGGTTCAACGCCGCAGTAGATCGTGTCGGCCTCGTCCGCGCGACCGGGCGTGATTTGCCAGATCTGCTTCAGCGCGGCGCCGGTGGCTTCGGGAAACTTGACGTTCGCCTCCTCGGGGTTCGTCCACGTCTTCCCGAAGTCGTCGCTCGATCGCAGCAGGCCGCCCCAGTGCATGCTGTTGGGCCCTGCCCAGATGCGATGCCGGCCGTTGCGCGCGTCGTACGCCATCGCGTAGACGGCGCTGCCGGGGAAATACGGGCCGCCGAGATCCCACGACGCGCGGTCTTTGCCCGCGCGCAGGATGAAAGCGCCTTTCATGGTGCCGACCAGCAGCAGAATGTCGCCGGGCTTCGGATGGACGTGCGTCGCAACGGGCATGGACTTTTCCGCTCCTTCAGAATCTTCGTATCACACCGAGGCGCGCGCCGCGGTACGTCTCGCGCCGGAAGCTCTGCTCCGCCAGCGTCACCCGCACGAACCACGCGCGGGAGGTGTCGGTCGCGAAGTGCAGGCCCAGCTCGCGGGTCAGGTACTGCGCGTTCTCCGCGGCGCCGCCGCCGAACGCATACGACTCGGCCACGAACGCGAACCCCACGTATGGATGCAGCGACAGTGCGCCGGCGATCTTCAGTTCCTTATACACCGTCGTGCCAACCTGCACATACCGGCCCGGGTCATCGTCCGCCGGGTAGTCATCGAAGAACAGCTGCGCGTTCACCGAAATACTGACGGGCGCTCCGTTCTGCTCCTTGATCGGGAACACGCGCACGTACGGCGCGTACTCACTGAACCGCGACTTTCCGCCATCGTCGAACGTGTAGCGGCCGAAGGTGATACCGGCTTCGGTGCGGCCGTCGAGGCTGGCGCCCGCCGTCAGCTCGAAGCCGGTGGACGAGGGACCGACCGACCAGCCGGCGCTGACTTCAGCGGCGCGCTGGCCGTGTTCCATATACAGGCTCTGGGCGTGCACAGGGACACCGGCTGCAAGAGCCACGAAGACCGCGAGACAAAGGCGCATGGGCCGTCCTTCAGAGGGAGTGCGGGAATGCTAGCACGGCCCTGCTAAAGCGTCGCCTGCGGCCGGCGCCCGCGCCACAGCAGAAACCCGCCCCACGCGAGCGCGCCGATCATGATGGCGAGCCCAATTCGATGCGCCGCAAGCCCGAGCGTCTGATCGAGATGCAGCCAGCCCATCTCGGTGAGCAGGTACTCCCAGTCGTGGCCTTCGACTTCGGCGCCCGTGCGCCCGCCGAGCAGCACCATCTGCAGCCGGCGCGCGTCCGCAATGTACGGCGCGAGATCGAGCAGGTTCTGTCCGGCCCACCAGATGCCGACCGCAGCGCCGAAGCGATCGCCCTGCCGCAGGAACGCAACGGCGATGATGAGCGGCACGGCGATCTGCAGCAGGCTGCCGCCGAGCACGGTCAGGAAGCGGCCGAAGAACCCGAAGATGACGTGACCGGCTTCGTGGAAAACCAGATTCGGCAGATGCAGGAACGAGTCGGCCGCGGCGCCGAACGGCGCGGCGGCAAACGACACCGTCCACACCGCGAGGCCGAGCAGCAGCAGAAGGCGGCCGATCACTCAGTCACACTGACGCCTGGCGCAGCACCTCGAGGAACTGCTCGCCGAGCTCCTGCGCCTTGCGCTCGCCGACGCCGTACACGTGGCGCAGTTCGTCGAGCGTCTTCGGCCTGACGCGCGCGAGCTCGCGCAGCGTGGTGTCGTGGAAAATGACGTACGGCGGCACGCCGCGCGACCGCGCGATCTGCAGGCGCAGCGCCCGCAGCTGCTCGAACAGGTCGCGGTCGACGCCTTCCCAGGCCTCGGCCTCGACGCGCGACGCACGCTTCGTCTCGCGCCCGCGCACGGGACGTTTCTGCCGTGAGAGCGCCAGCGACGGCACCGCGCCCGCATCCTTCAGCAGGTCGACACCGGACTGCGTCAGCATCAGCACCGGAAACGCATCGTCTGTCTGACGCAGCAGGCCCTGCGAGGTCAGCTGCTCGATGCAGCCGCGGACTTCGTTCGTCGAGAGGTCGCGCAGCAGGCCGAACGTCGTGATGCCGGCATGGCCGCGCGCGCGCACCGGCTCGGTGTCGCTGCCGCAGAGCACCGCCGCGACGTGCGCCGCGCCAAACCGCTGCCCCACGCGCGCCACGCACGAGAGGATTTTGCGCGCGACCGTCACGGCATCCGCGATCGGCTCCAGCTCGCCAAGACAGAAATCGCAGGCGCCGCAGTCGCCTCGCTCGTACGTCTCTCCGAAATATCCGACCAGATGCTTGTGGCGGCATCCGACGCCGGCCGCGTAGCGCTCCATCTCGCGCAGCAGCCGCTTGGCGCTGTCGGTCAGCTCGCCGCTCTTCTCGAGCATCAGCCGCCACTTCATGAAGTCGGCCGACGAGTAGATCAGCGCGCATTCGGCCTCGAGGCCGTCGCGTCCCGCCCTGCCAGATTCCTGCTGATAGTGCTCGAGCGACTGCGGCGCCCCCGCATGGACGACGAACCGCACGTCCGATCGATCGATGCCCATGCCGAACGCCACCGTCGCCACGATGACGTCGATCTCCTCGTCGAGGAACAGATCCTGATTCCGGTGCCGCTCCCCATCGTCCAGCCCCGCGTGGTACGGGCGCGCGCTCACGCCTTCCTCGACGAGCCACGCGGCCAGCGCCTCGACCTCGCGGCGCGACGTGCAGTAGACGATGCCGCCCTCCCCCTTGTGGCGCGCGAGGATGTCCTTCAGCTGCTGCTTCAGGCCCGCGCGCGGCAGCACGCGGTAGACGAGATTCGGGCGATCGAACGATCCGACGAGCTCGAGCGGATTCTGGAGTCCGAGCTGCGCGGCAATGTCCTTGCGCACGCGCGCGGTGGCCGTGGCCGTGAACGCGTGGATGCTGATGCCGGGCAGGCGCGTCCGCAGCTGTCCGAGCTGCCGGTACTCGGGACGGAAGTCGTGGCCCCACTGGCTGATGCAGTGCGCCTCGTCGATCGCGACGAAGCTGACGTTGTTGCGCGACAGCCACGCCTGAAACCCGTCGCCGCCTTCGCCCGCCAGCCGCTCGGGCGACACGTACAGCAGCCGGTATTTCCCATCGCGCACGCCGGCCATCACCGTGCTGCGCTCGTCGGCCGACAGCGTGCTGTTGAGCACCGCCGCGGGCACGCCGTTGCCCACCAGCGTGTCGACCTGGTCCTTCATCAGTGAAATGAGCGGCGAAACGACCACGGCAAGGCCGTCGCGGACGAGGGCCGGGGCCTGGAAGCACAGCGACTTGCCGCCGCCGGTGGGCAGCACGACGATCGAGTCGCGCTCGGCCAGCACCGCATCCATCGCTTCCCGCTGCAGCGGGAGGAACGAGGTGTAGCCCCAGTATCGTTCGAGGACTTCGACGAGCGCTTCGTCGGCCGACGCGGCTTCCATGGTCACGAGGGACCAGTTTAAATGAAAAACGGCCGATCCCCTTGCGGGAACCGGCCGCTTCGCGAACCCGGGTCTCCTAGCGATCGTTGATCGTCAGGCCCTGCTGCACGCGGTTGAAGATGCGCTGATAGGCGCTCCGCTCGTTGAACGGCGAGACGCCAATCACGAAC
>DATKDT010000077.1:0-2556 GCA_035512575.1 Vicinamibacterales bacterium
TCCTCGGCGGAGGGAGGCGGCTCCCTGTCGGGCGCGACTTCAATCTGCGCGTAGATCACGTTGGGATTCGAGCGCGAGATGTCGAGGCCGACGCGTCCCATCGTGCCGCGCGGCAGGCCGCCGCCGGTGACGCGCGTCCACGTGCGGCCGCCGTCGGTCGACTGGTGAATGCCGGTGTTGGGCCCGCCGCTCGCGAAGCCCCACGCCGTGCGGCGCCGCTCGTAGGTGGCCGCCCAGAGAGTGTTCGGGTTGGACGGATCGATGATCAGCTCCGTCGCGCCGGTGTCGGGGTTGATGAACAGCGTCTTCGTCCAGGTCTTGCCGCCGTCGGTCGTCTTGAACACGCCGCGGTCCGGGTTCGCGTTGAACAGATGGCCGACCGCGGCGACCCAGACCGTGTTGGGGTCGGTGGGATGCACGACGACGCGCGCGATTGACTGGGTGTTCTCGAGGCCGATTGCCTGGAAGGTCTTGCCGGCGTCGGTGCTCTTGTACATGCCGTGGCCGAATGACGAGCTCTGCCGGTTGTTGGGCTCGCCGGTACCGACGTACAGGATGTCGGCGTTCGACGGCGCCAGCGCGATGTCGCCGATCGAGTGGCCGATCTCGTCGAAGATGGGTTCGAACGTCGTGCCGTTGTTGACCGTCTTCCACAGGCCGCTGACGGCATAGGCGATGTAGTAGGTCGACGGATTCTTCTCGTCGAACGCCAGGTCGTCAATGCGGCCGCCCTGGCCGGTTGGGCCGATCGAGCGCCAGCGGAAGGCGCGGAGCAGGGGATCGTCGGGCGTGTGGATGACGGGCGCCTCGGCCTGCTGGCCCTGGCCCTGCTGGGCGGTCAGCGTGGAGGCCAGCGCAAGGCCGGCCAGCGCGAAGGCGACAATGAGAGGGCGGGCGGAAAAGGAATGAGCCATGGCAGCGGGTCCCTCAGAAGGTGGCGAAAAACTGGCGCCTGATTCTACTGCAGGGCACTACGCCGCGCGCGGCAAAGCCGCTTCAGGGGCGGGACGCCGGTCGGAAGCCGCAGCTCGGACCCGGAGCGGCAATCAGAAGATGTGACTGAGCCCCACCGTCGTGACGTGGTTCCGCCGCTGCACGCGCTGTTCTACCTGCAGGCGCAGCGCCTGGCGGAACGTCGCGGGGCCGAAGGGCACGTGCACGTTGCCATAGAGCAGCAGTGCCGGGTCGACGTTCGGCGCGGTACGGTCGTCGACTCGCAGGCCGCCGATCAGGAACCGAGACACGGTGTACTCGGCGCCCGCGCTGAAGCGGGTATCAACGGCCGCAGGTGTCCAGAAACGTCCGACCGCACCGACGAGCGCGAGGCGCGACGTGAGGTCGTGCGTGACGACGACCGAGCCGAGACGCCGGTCGCGCCCGGCAAAGGCATGACCGCCGAACGTGCTCATGCCCTTGCGCAGGTAGGCTTCGGCAAAGACCCCCTTGAGCCTGGCTTCGAATTCGAAGCTCGCCGCATCGGCCAGCGGAATCGTCAGCTCGCCCGTGAGCGGCAGTGTGACGCCGGTGTACCACCCGTCGGCCCCGGCGCGACCTTCGGCGCGCGGCTGATACTCGAAGCGCAGGGCCGGCTGCCGGCCCGAAGGCGAGAACGCGCGGAGGCTGGTCAGGCGCGACGTCCGCGCCGCGTCAGGCGAGGGCAGGCTGTTGCTGAACGCCAGCGGCTCTGAAAGTGAGAGGCGCTGCGACACGTCAATCTGATTGAGTGCCCTGAACTGGCCTGCCGTGACGGCGAGCGAGCCGTCCCGGGTGAGAGGCAGCTTGACGAAGAGATCCTCGAAGCGTCCCGATCGATTCAGCAGCCGGCGGTTGCCGCCGATGTTCAGGCTGAGCGCGCGCCACTCGATGAAGTAGGCGGCCTGCGTGGCGCCGATGCTGCCGGCCGAAATCAACTCGACGCGGCTCGGGAATCCCTTCGTGAGATCCGCGGTGTGCCGCCGCTCGACATCGAACGTATTCCAGACTGCAACCGGCACCGTCGAATGCGAGGGAAGCGGCTGGAGCCCCTCGAACCGGTAGTTGTTGGCGAGGAACGCGACCCCCCGGGCATTCAGCCGGGGTGGCGCCACATGGCAGTAGGCGCAGTCAACCTGGTACTTGCGCGCGAACTGGGGCGTGGCGCTCAGCGTGGCCGGGAGGGCGGCGAGGACGACGGCGATGGCGATGGTCCCAGGGCGAAGTCGGCGCATGGGTTCATTCTATAGTTCAAATCAATGATTTTGAGTAATAAAAAACAGCCGCCTCGCGGACACAACGGACACAACTTGACTACATCGTAGACTCAGACTACTTTGTAGACATGTCGACCTCCCAATCAGCTTATGTCGGCGAATTCGAGCAGCTCGTGCTGCTCTCCGTGCTGCGCCTCGGCGACCAGGCCTACGGCGTGACCATTGCCCGCGAGCTCGAGGAGCGCGCGGGCCGGCGCGTCGCGCGCGGCGCGCTCTACACGACCCTGGACCGTCTCGAGGACAAGGATTTCGTGCGCTGGAAGCTCGCGCCCGGCGGCGATGCGCGCGGCCGCGTGCCGCGCCGCTG